>JARRKK010000196.1:0-14323 GCA_037388105.1 Ignavibacteriaceae bacterium
TAAAGGTCGGGAAACCCATTTTTTCATTAACCTTCCACCCATTGCAGTGTTTGTCATATCCAAAATCGAAACAAGTGATCCTTCCCTTCCCCCATCCTGCATAGTGAACGTTATTTCCAGATTCCTTCTTGTCGAAGCATCCAGAATCATATAGTCGGTGTAATTATAAAGAGAAATGTTGCTAAGATGCGATAGGTTAGATTTTTGTGTTTCCTGCAAATAGCTTAGAATTACACCACCAGCAATTATACCTTCATTTAAATGATCAATACCAAATCCTTTAAGGTTAACGGTTTTGAAATGCATTAGCAGGAGTTCCTGCGCATAATCGTAGTTGAATATCCAGTCATCGATTCGTGTTATCCGGATGGAAGAATTAATTTTGTTTATCAACGGTATTAAATAATCCTTCTCCTTTTTTTGGATTAAAATCTCTGATGGTGCAATCGATTCTATCTGTTGCGGAAGGTCTGATTCTGATACTTCATAAGTATGAAATTCCCCGGTGGAAATATCCGTAAACGATATCCCTGCAGTTTCCTTTCCTACACAAATTGATAAAAGATAATTATTCTTTTTATGATCAAGCAATTTATCCGATAGTGTAACACCCGGTGTTACAACTTCAACAACTTCCCTTTTTACTATTCCCTTAGCAAACTTCGGATTTTCTATCTGCTCACAAATTGCAACACGAAATCCTGCACGTACTAATTTTGGCAAATATGAATCAATTGCGTGATGGGGAAAACCGGCAAGCGGAACTTCACCTGCTGCTCCGTTTGCTCTTTTTGTAAGCGTAATTCCCAATGTCTTTGATGCTGTTTTTGCATCCTCATCAAAAGTCTCAAAAAAATCACCCACACGGAACAGGAGAATAGTATCAGGATTATCCTCCTTTATCTTAAAATACTGAGCCATTAATGGGGTTTGTTGCATTGATAATTGCTGATTTTTTACACAAAATACACTTTTAAATCAGAAGAGTAAACTTAATATTTTATTCGCTTAAAATTACGTTCTTGAACAGTTTTCTTAATATATTATAGTTACTTATAGATATCTATGCAAAGCGAGTGAATATTTAATATATTTGTCCTTCAAATTTTTTTACTATCGTGAGGGCTCCTTTTTAATGTTTTTCTTATTTCCCGCATCAAATTCAACCGCTGATGACAGCAAAATGATATTTTAATAAGTTTATTAGTAATTTATAATTAAATTGAAATTACAATAATGGAAGGTCTAAAATGAAAAAAATTGGGATCTTGTTCGGTCAGGAAACAACATTTCCACCGGCATTTGTTGACCGTGTAAATTCAAAAGCAGCAAGTGGTATAACGGCGGAATATGTAAGTATTGATAAAGTTATTCAGGGAGAACCGTGTGGGTATGATGTTATCATAGACCGCATATCGCAGGATGTACCATTTTATCGTGCCTTTCTGAAAAACGCAGCTTTAACAGGAACAGCAGTTATTAATAATCCGTTCTGGTGGAGTGCAGATGAAAAGTTTTTTAACAATGCTCTTATGACAAAGTTAGATATTGCCGTTCCAAAGACTGTACTGCTTCCTTCTAATAAGCATCCCGATGACACTGATAATATCTCATTTAGAAATTTAAAATACCCGCTGGATTGGGATTCTATTTTTGACTATGTAGGATTCCCGGCATTTTTTAAGCCATTTGCCGGAGGCGGCTGGAAGAACGTTTATCGGCTTGAAGACCGGGATGATTTCTTCAAGGCATATAATGAAACAGGACAGCTTGTAATGATGTTACAGGAGGAAATTAAGTTCACCGATTATTTCCGCTGCTATTGTCTTAACAGAACCGATATCCATATAATGAGATACGACCCGAAACAGCCACATCACCTTAGATATTTAAAGAATACAAAACCAATCGAACAGCTGCTGCTTTCGAAATTAACATCAGCAGTGCTGGAAATTAACTACGCATTAGGTTACGATTTTAATACTGTTGAACTTGCATTACGTGATAACATTCCATATGCAATCGATTTCTGCAACCCGGCACCGGATGCCGATATAAACTCCGTTGGTGAAGCAAACTTTGAGTGGATTGTAGAAGCTGCCGCTGATATGGCTATCAGAAAGGCGATGGAGCATAAAACGGGACAGAACAATTTAACATGGGGTAAGTTCATAAAACAGTTTGCTAATAACAGGGGTTTGGAACTTATTCCTACTTAGGTACATTTTATGACAGAACCCGGTCTCTTTACATTAGGTGTTGAAGAAGAATTTCAGATAATCGATCCGAAAACAAGAGAACTCAAATCACATGTTGAGCAGATTCTGGAAGATGGAAAGCTTCTTTTAAAAGAACATGTGAAGCCTGAAATGCACCAATCGGTAATTGAGATGGGAACTGACATTTGCCGGGATATTAAAGAAGCCCGGGAGCAGGTTATTGATTTACGAGGTAAAATCTCTACACTTGCTACAAAACAAGGTCTCACAATCGGTGCCGCAGGGACACATCCCTTCTCACACTGGAAAGATCAGAAGATAACATCGCATCCTCGTTACAAAGAAATAGTAACAGATATGCAGCAGGTTGCAAGAGCTAACCTTATTTTTGGCTTGCATGTACATGTAGGTGTTGATGACAGGGAAACTGCTTTACACATCATGAATGCAGTCAGATATTTTCTTCCACATCTTTTTGCAATTTCAACCAGCTCTCCTTTTTGGTTGGGAAGAAATACAGGATTTAAATCATACCGCAGTAAAGTCTTTGAAAGGTTTCCCAGAACAGGCATCCCCGAATACTTTGGAAGTGTTGCTGAGTATGATAATTTTATAAACCTTCTCATAAAAACTAAGTGTATTGATAATGCAAAAAAAGTATGGTGGGATGTGCGGGCACATCATGTTTTCAATACCTTAGAATTTCGAATCTGTGATCTCCCAATGCGCGTTGAAGAAACAATTTGTCTGGCAGCATTAATGCAGGCAATTGTTGCAAAGCTTCATAAGCTTATTAAACAAAATCTGGGATTCCGCCTGTACCGGAGAGCATTAATAAACGAGAACAAGTGGAGAGCAGCTCGATACGGTATTCAGGGAAAATTAATTGACTTCGGAAAGCAAACTGAAGTTGAATTTAAGCAATTGGCTAAGGAACTTTGTGAATTTGTCGATGATGTGGTAGATGACTTACATTCCCGCGAGGAAGTTTCATATCTAAACAAGATATTAGAAATGGGAACAGGTGCTGACAGACAGCTTAAAGTTTGGAAAGAGACAAAAAATCTTAAAAAAGTTGTAGATTATATCGTTGAGGAAACACATCAGGGGTTGTCCGTTTAAGTTCGCACTTAATTTAAATAAATTGAAAGAAGTATGATAAAACAAACTATAAAGGTTGCAACTATCGATTTATACAATAATGAGCGAAATGAGGGAATGCGCTGTATAAAAGAAATTGTTTCAGAAACTGCAACAAAGCTTAATGAAGTTGATTTAATTTATAATGTATATGAAACAAGGTACAAAGCTGATATACCGGGTAATGATTATGATATCTATATATCATCAGGAGGACCGGGAAGCCCGTTTGAAGGTGAAGGCACCAACTGGGAGAAAGATTATTTTAACCTGATTGATAGAATTTACAATCACAATCAAAGTTCAGCAGAGAAGAAGAAATATATATTTTTTATTTGCCATTCTTTTCAGATGATGGCAAGATATTTTGATTTTGGAGATGTAAGTAAACGGGATAAGAAATCTTTTGGTGTTATGCCCTTTACTAAAACTGAAGAAGGTAATTTTGATCCTTTACTATCCTCGCTTTCAAATCCATTTTATGCTGCAGACATCAGACAATATCAGGTTACCAATCCTAATTATAAAAAAATTAGGGAACTTGGCGCAAATATATTGTCTTACGAAATAGTTGATGCTAACTCGAAGAATGAATCTGCGATTACCGCATTAAGAATCAGTAATGAAATTGTTGGAACACAATTCCATCCGGAAGCTGATTCGGAAAGTATGCTATATCATTTCAACCAACCAGAAGAGAAACAACAGGTTATAGAGAATTATGGAGAGAAACATTATTATGAAATGATGCATTTGCTGGCGCAGCCAGATACAATAAAACTTACCCGTAAAACGGTAATACCAAATTTTTTAAATGCAGCAATTGATGAACTTAGTAAAATTTTAATTTAAGATAAATGATTCCTGAATTACGAAAGAAATTTAACAGTGAATTTAATGAGGAAACCTATCAAAAATTTGTTCATGAACTTAACTCAACATTAAGATACCCTGCTGGATTCCGGATCGCAGAAACACCACTCTTCCTCTCAAAAGAATTTCAATCGGAACTGATTACTGCTTGTGATCCATTGTTAAAACAGATCCGCACAGATGATTTCAAAAAGAAATCTCAAAACGCATTACCCGCTAATTTAAGCGTACCAAACGAAGATGATCATCCCCAATTTTTACAAATCGATTTTGCTATCTGCAAAGATAATGGTTCTTTTATTCCTCAGCTGATTGAACTGCAAGGTTTCCCAACTGTATATGGTTATCAATGTTATCTTTCAAGATTAACAAAGAAATACTTCAATATTGATAATGAACTTAGTCCCTACTTCAATTCTTTTGATGAAGAAAGTTACATTCAAAATTTAAAAGATATAATCATTGGAGATTGTGATACTGAGAATGTAGTTTTGCTTGAGATACAACCAGAAAAACAAAAAACCAGAATAGACTTTGCAGCTACAGAAAAATTATTAGGAGTATCAGAAGTTTGTATTACAGATGTAGTGCAGGAAGGGAGAAAACTATATTATAAAAAGAATGGAAAGCTCGTTCCAATAGATCGGGTTTATAACAGGGTAATATTTGATGAGCTTGAGAGAGATAACATCGAATATAATTTTAACTTTAATGATGATTTAATTCTAAAGTGGATACCGCATCCGAATTGGTTTTTTAAAATCAGCAAGTATTCATTACCAATGTTGAGAAGTAAATATGTTCCCGATTGTTTTTTCTTAAACGAATTAAAAGATTATCCGGATGATCTGCAAAACTATGTATTAAAACCACTTTTTTCATTTGCCGGACACGGAGTCGAAATCGATCTTACATTGATAGAAACACCGGATGAACAATCCAAGGTGGAAATTAGATTGATGTTTTTATGGGATAAGGAACCACTACTTGTTAATAACCTTGTTAGATTGAGCAAAGGAAAAATGATGGGAGTGGATTATAACAAGAACAAAACCTGGGTTGGCTCCAGTCTTGCTCTTCATTATTAAATAATAGCATATTAACACTTACGCAATACATCAATATTATTTTTCCAGATCAAATTGTTATATTTATTTAATCTATTCATAAAAATAACAGATCAATAAAATTCAAATGTATAAGAATTGCACGAAGATAATCTCTCATTTTAACATTTGAACGATTAATTTCTTATCTTAATCAAAAAGCTAAACTTTACCAGTAATATGATAATTTACGATTTCCACATATCTAAATTTTCAAGAATTAAGTACGATTTTAGCGAATCGTTATACTCCCTTGAAGGTAATCTTATAATCGCTTCTCCAAGTAAAGCAAGATATATCTCCAATAAAATAAACGAAGTACGGAAACTTGAAGGCGTATATGATCATTTTGTTACACCGGGAGAGATTAACGCATTGGGGATCTTACACGAGATTTATCACTATTTATTAATTCAGTACAGAGATAAAGAAAACCCGGGTGTAATTAATCGTGGTCTGGAACATCTGATATCTGTTCTGAATAAGGATACAATAGATAGTGTTCTCCTTAATTTCCTAACAGAATTCCCGCCTAAAGAGGTTTTTAAAGGAAAGATAAAACCGGAAGAGTATCTGAATGGTAAAACAGAGAATAAAAGCAATAAAGAAATTATTTTGGAAGAATTAATCATTCTTTACTTCGAAAATATCAATCCTGCGGCACACAGAATGAATGAATTATTTTCTGATAAAAATTTAAAGGAGAAATCATTCTACACAAAATTGATAAATTTAGCTGAAGAATTTTTTGAAAACGAGATACCAACCGGATTCGGCGGTCTGCGTCTTTTCTCACTGTTCCGGAAACCAATTATTACAAATCCCTACAGTTTAGAAGCACAATTGGAGTTCATTCGTAAGGAATGGGGATTAATTCTTAATGAAGGTTTGATTCGAAAATTACTGAAGGGTACTGACTTAATAAAGGAAGACTATAAATTATTTGTAAAACATGGCGGTGGAGAAAAGGGAACCCCACCTGTGCCTTTCTATGCTGATATGGCCGGAGCAAGAAAATTTAAAGGCAAGGTACCGCTACATGAACCGGAACTGTTCAGTCAGGATGTTCATTGGATGCCGGAGGTTGTGATGATTGCGAAAAACATTTTTGTTTGGATGCATCAGCTTAGTAAAAAATATGGATATGAAATAAAAAGATTAGATCAAATTCCTGATGAAGAACTCGACCAACTTGCAGAATGGAATTTTACTGCCCTCTGGATTATAGGATTGTGGGAAAGAAGCAGTGCAAGCAGAAACATAAAACAAATAATGGGAAATCCGGAAGCCGCAGCCTCGGCCTATTCTCTTTTTGATTATGAAGTTGCAAATGAACTTGGCGGTGAAGATGCGTTCAATAATCTTAAAAAAAGAGCAAGAGAAAGAGGAATCAGGATGGCAAGCGACATGGTACCTAATCATACCGGGATCTATTCAAAATGGACAATAGAAAAACCTGATTACTTTATCCGTACGGCTTATCCGCCTTTTCATAACTATTCTTTCACTGGAGCAGATCTATCTGAAGATGACAGGATCGAAATACGAATCGAAGATAAATATTACTCCCACGAAGACGCGGCAGTTGTGTTTCAAAGAAAAGATAATTGGACCGGTGAAGTTGTCTATATTTATCATGGTAACGATGGTACAAACATGCCGTGGAACGATACGGCACAACTGAACTTGTTAAATCCTGAAGTAAGGGAATCTCTTATACAGACTATTAAGCGTGTTGCTGAAAAAACACCCATAATCAGATTTGATGCGGCGATGACTTTAACAAATAAACATTACCAACGTTTATGGTATCCTGCGCCTGGTGAGGGAGGGGCAATTCCGTCACGCTCAGATTATTCGATGACAATGGAAGAATTTTACGGGCATATGCCGGTTGAATTCTGGCGTGAAGTGGTTGAAAGAATTAATAATGAACTACCAAACACTTTACTGCTTGCGGAGGCATTCTGGCTGATGGAAGGATACTTTGTTCGCAGCCTCGGGATGCACCGCGTCTATAACAGTGCTTTTATGCATATGATGATGAAGGAAGAAAATGATAAATACAGACAGTTAATTAAGAATACATTGGAATATAATCCAGAGATACTAAAACGCTATGTGAACTTTATGAGTAACCCCGATGAGGAAACTGCCGTAAATCAATTTGGTAAGGGAGATAAATACTTCGGCGTGGCAGTTATGATGCTTACCCTACCCGGTCTTCCAATGTTTGCTCACGGGCAGGTCGAAGGTTTTTCTGAAAAATATGGCATGGAATATAAACGTGCTTACTATGATGAATTCGTTGATGAACACCTGGTATGGAGACATAAAAGAGAGATTTTTCCCTTAATGAAAATGAGACACATTTTTAGTCAGGTAGAAAATTTTGAACTATTTGATTTTATAGATAGCAATGGAAATTTAAATGAGAATATATTTGCATTTAGCAATAAAGCAGGCGAAGAAAATGCATTTGTAATTTATAATAACTCCTACGAAACTTTTGAAGGAACCATTAAGTATTCCTGCATGAAAAATATTAATGGAAACATTCAATCCACTAAAGAAATTGCGGCAGTATTTAATTTTAAAAACGATCCCCGGTATTTTTATATATACAAAGACCACAGAACCGGACTTGAATTCCTGATATTGGGCAAAGTATTAAATGATGAGGGATTTAGAATCAAGATGTTTGGATATCAGTATCGTATCTGTCTGAATTTTAGGGAAGTTTACGATCAGTATGGTAACTACGAAAAATTATATCATCACCTGAATGGAATGGGAGCTACTTCAATTGAAGATGCGCTGATAGAATTGGAATTAAATCCATTGCATAGCGCATTAGAAGAATTGTTGGCTGCATCGAACATAAACAATTTTATCAACATCAATAAAAGAAAAGATTACGGTTTTAATTAATGAAATTAAAAATTTTGACAACCGAATTATTGATAAAAATGAAGTTGAAGAATCACTAATAAAGAATTTAACGAGTGCGAGAGAGTTCTATCATTTATGGACAAGATTCAACAGCAGGAAAAATGTTCCGAAATGGATGAAAGAAGCAAATCTCTTTATCCCACTACATCCTGAAAATAAGAATAACGTGCAGATATGTGTTTATTCATCTTTAATTATTTTCGATCAGATACTAACAAACAGCACACAAAGTATTCATTACAATTATGAAAAATTCTTTCTTTCAAAACCTCTTGTAAGAATTTTAAGTCAACACACGGGTGAAGATGATTCCTACAAAAACGTTCAAATGATAGAGGCACTTATAAATTTTAACCACGAACTAAAAAAGATCAAATCACTAGTTAAATGGCAGAGGTTGCCAGGAACGATACTAGTAGGAGAGGATAGCGGAATTTTTTACCAACTACCACTTAATATATTGTTTCAAGAAAAAAATGTAAGTAGCTTTTTGAATGTTAATGTCTTTGAAGGCATTACTTATTTTAGCAAAGAAAGGTTTGAATTGCTAATTTATTGGTTAAGTGAGTTGATAATATTACGATTATTTTCATTTTATGAAATAGAATCAGCAAAATTAATGGACACAAAATATAACTCAAATTCAATTCTCAAAAAGCCTGCTCTGGAAAGAATATTATTAACAGAAATTAAGAAAAATTATGAATCAGCAAAACAATTGATTCAGCTTGCAGAAGTTATGAAATATGATTTAAATAAATTTATCAATAACCTAAAAAATCCGGGGAGAAAAAAGTAGTAACTGAGAAAGGTCTAATTAATGAAGGTTAAATTGATCGTTTCAACTATTCTATTACTTTTTTATACTGCAAATTTAAATGCACAATTCACATTAGAGGAAGCTTTCCCAAACATCTCTCTCATAGATCCGGTTGATCTGCAGAATTCTGGTGATGGCACGAACAGAATATTTATCGTGGAGAAAGACGGCAGAATTAAAGTCATTCCAAATTCAAAGACCGTACAATCAACTAAAATATATCTTGATATAACCGATAGGGTTTCTGCGGGTGGAGAAATGGGTTTACTCGGTCTTGCATTCCATCCGGATTATGAAAACAACGGATATTTCTTTGTTAATTACACAGTTTCCAGTCCAAGGATGACACGCATTTCACGGTTTACAGTATCTTCAATAAATCCTGATTCAGCAGATAAAAACAGTGAATTGATTATATTAACATTTAATCAACCGAACTCAAATCACAATGCTGGCTGGATAGGCTTTGGACCAAATGATGGTTATCTGTATATCGCAGTTGGAGATGGCGGAGGTGCCGGGGATACTCAAAACAATGCACAGAATATTACAAATTTACTTGGATCCATATTACGTATTGATGTCGATAATCAGGATATTGGACTGCAGTATGCAATACCCGATGATAACCCATTTGTTGATAGCACCCGTAATCAAGCTAAGGAGATTTATGCCTGGGGAATGAGAAATCCCTGGCGCAATAGTTTTGATCCGGTTACAGGTTGGCTCTGGTGCGGAGCGGTTACAGGTTGGCTCTGGTGCGGAGATGTTGGACAAAGCACCTGGGAAGAGAGCGATATAATTGAAAGCGGTAAAAATTATGGTTGGCGATGTTATGAAGGTAATCATACCTACAACTTGACCGGATGTAACTATCCTGAATATATTTTTCCTGTGTGGGAGTATAGCCATAGCCCGGAATATTCTGTTACCGGTGGATATGTTTATCGTGGTCCAAATGTTCCGGAATTATCAGGCAAATATATTTATGCTGATTATGGTTCTAACAAAATTTGGTCTCTTGATTATGATGGTACCACTCCGCCCGCGAATGAACTACTTTTAACTGCACCGGCGTCGCCTACCTCATTTGGTGTGGATGAATCTAATGAACTATATGTGGTTACTTTCAATCCTGATAAAATATATCGTTTCACTCCCACAACAACGGACATAGATGATGAATACCTTCATCTTGATTATAGTCTTAAACAGAATTTTCCAAACCCCTTCAATCCAACCACAAAAATTACATACTCGATACCAGAGATAAGTTTTGTTACCCTTAAGATTTACAGTGTGTTGGGAAATGAAGTAGCCATATTGGTTAATGAAAGTAAACCTTCCGGAAATTACAACGTCACATTTGACGCAGCTGGAATCCCCAGCGGAATTTACTTTTATACTCTTAAAGTTGGAAATTTCTCGAGCACTAAAAAAATGATCTATTTAAAGTAATCCCTTTGTATGCCCACCATCGACCTGGATTGTTGTACCGGTAACGTAGCTTGCCTGATTAGAAGCGAGGAATAGCACTACTGAAGCAATTTCCTCAGGACCCGCTAGCCGATGCAGAGGAACGCGTTTTGCCATATCAGCCAGAACTTCTTCGTGTGATCTGTTATTTTCTTTCGCCTCCAATACAGCCAACTCATACAACCGATTTGTTAATGTAAGACCAGGTGCAACATTGTTTACAGTAATGTTATGCTTTCCTACTTCCGTACTTAGTGATTTAGCAAAACCTGTTACTCCTGCTCTGAGTGAATTTGATAACATTAAATTTTCAATCGGCTGTTTTACAGCTATTGATGTTATATTGATAATTCTTCCCCATTGGTTATTCATCATTCCCGGCACAGATAATTTAGAAAATCTAACAACGCTCAATAAAACTTGCTCATAAGCATTGTTCCAATCTTTTTCTTCCAGTTCTAAAAATTGACCGGCTGCAGGTCCGCCGCAGTTGTTCACTAAAATATCAACGCTTCCATATTCTTTAACCACGGCATTAAAAGTTCTTTCAATGTCTGAACTTTTATTGAGGTCACATATAGACCAAAGTGGATCGAAGTTGTATTTTTCTCTTATCTGTTTTGTAGTTTCAAGAAGATCGGTTTTTGTGCGGGAACATATTGCAACTTTGCACCCTTCTGCTGCAAATGCTTCAGCAACGGCTTTTCCAATTCCTTTGCTCGCTGCTGTAACAAGTGCAGACTTACCCCTTAGTCCTAATACCATTGCTACCTCACTATTAAAAATAATTAATCATTATCTGCTGAAGGAAAAGACTAATTAACAGATTCCATCATTTCTGAGACGATTGTATCAGTATCCATGGCTATAACTAATTCTTCGTTTGTTGGAATTCGCATCACTGTAACAGCAGATAAATTGTCTGAGATAATTTCTTCGTTAGCTTCGTTCTTTTGTTCATCAAGTGTTAAACCAAAAAATTTCAGATCACTGCAGACCGCCATTCTTACTTCAGCAGAGTTTTCACCAATGCCACCTGTAAATACAAATGCATCAACTCCACCCATTGCTGCGGCATACGCACCAAAATATTTCTTTATCCTATAGCAGAACATCTCGAAGGCAAACTTTGCTCTCTTATGACCATCTTTAACTGCACCCAATATCTCTCTCATATCGCTACTCACACCGCTGACGCCGGTTAACCCGCTATGTTTATTAAGAAGTGTTGCAGCTTCGTGTAATGAGAGCCCCTCTTTTCCCATTATATAAAGAATAACTGCCGGATCAATATCACCACTCCTCGTACCCATCAACAATCCTTCGAGAGGTGTAAAACCCATAGATGTTTCGATAGATTGACCAAACTTTACAGCGGCCATACTGCAACCGTTGGGATGTTCCGTGAAATCCATATCTTCGTATTTTATATTTCTTATAAAGCTCATACGGTAAACCATATAGATAGGCTTTTGGAGGCATCTTCATATGAAATGCCGTATCGAAAACACCCACCTGTGGTGCGTCAGGAAGTAATTTTTTACACGCCTGAATACCCTTGATGTTGGGAGGATTGTGTAACGGAGCTAACTCAATATTTTCCTGAAGTACATTAATAACTTCATTAGTTATTAATATGGAATCAGAAAATGATTCACCACCATGAACAACCCGGTGACCAACTGCCTCAATATCTTTTTTGGTATCGATTACGCCATGATTTTTGCTTAACATTACACCAAGTACATATTCAATTGCAATTGTGTGATCAAGAATTTCACCGGCTACTTTTATTTTATCTCCGTCGTATCTCTGATGCGTTAATACCGCACCACTCATACCAATTCTTTCAACAACCCCTTTTGCAAGTGCAGTTTTTGTATTAGTATCGATAAATTGGTATTTAATTGATGAACTACCACAATTAAGAACAAGTGTTTTCATATCATTCGTCAACTGTATTTTTATTTTTTATGGAGTAATATTTCCATTTTCATCATATCTGTAGAATCCCTCACCAGTTTTTTTACCCAGTTTTCTTTCTCTTACCAATTTTCTTAAAATCGGACAAGCCCGGTATCTGGGTTCACCTAATGTTTTCCAAAGCGATTCCATCCATGCAAGCACTTCATCCAGACCCATCATATCTGCCATTTCTAAGGGACCATACTGAAAATTGTAACCGAGCTTCATCGCCGTATCTATGTCTTTAGCTGTAGCTACTCCTTCCAATAATATGTACATCGCTTCATTTAGCAATGGAACAATTGCTCTTGTTGTAACAAAACCGGGATATTCATAGACCTCTACCGGTGTTTTGCCAAGAATTTTTGTGAAGGTCTTAATTTTATTAACAGTTTCATTAGAAGTATGAAGGCATTTTACTACTTCAACAACAGGAATTTTTGAAACCGGAGTAAGAAAGTGAAGTCCAATAACTTTATCAGGTCTTTTTGTAGCTTCAGCAAGTTTTGTTAAACTTAATGTTGATGTATTGGATATAAAAATGCAATTTTCTTCTGCCAATTCATCGATTTCTTTAAATATCTTCATCTTTAATTCAAAGTCTTCTGTTACAGCTTCAACAATTAAATCACATTCATTTAAATGATTAAAATTTGTTTCCCAGTCAATACGGCTGAAAATAGCTTTCTTTTCAGAGTTTGTCATCGCCCATCTCTTTATTTCCTTATCAATAAATTCCGATAGAGATGTCTTCGCTCTATTTAAACTAATATCATTAATTTCTACAATGATTACATCTATTCCCGATCCGGCAATAGTTTGAGCAATTCCCTGCCCCATTACACCAGCACCAATTATCGCTACTTTAGTAATTGTATCACTTTCACCTGGAACACTTGAATTTGACAGCAGGTCTTCTAGTTTTAAATTTTCTTCTTGCATAATTTGACTTTTATAGTCCTTCAGGATAGTTCGAAATACATTTTACAATTATGAGATTGAACAAATTTTCTTAATCAAAAATCTTTTCTTTTGAACAAAGAAAGTGAAAAAACCAAAAATAAAATTAGGAATAAAAATGATGTTATTACAGGTTGAAATTTTACAATTCCTTTTCCAATTGCTAAATCAAGTAGTGCCAAGCCCATAATTTCGGCAGTTTGTGGAATAATAAAATAAAGTCCGTCCAAGAGTGTTTTTATGAATTCACTAGATACAAACTCATGCAATTTTTCCCTGTAGAGAAGCATCACGGGACTGAGAATTAGAAATATTAAATATGCAACCATCATTCCCAAAACAGAGCTTTTGGTTAATACCCCAAAAAACATAATTAGTGCATAAAGAACCGCAAATGCAAAGGTAATCATTACAGAAAGAGTTAAAAATGATGTATCCCAATAACCAAACTTAACTGATATAATTAGCCAGATACCTGTAATTAATATGAAAATGTTAATGAATACATAAAGTACAACACCAAGATATTTTCCTATTAATAACTGAGTTCTTGAAATAGGCTTTGATAAAAAGATATCTATGTTCCCTTTTTCAAGTAAGACAGGTACAAAACTAGCACTTGAAAAAATTGCGAAAAGTAAACCAAGGGTTGCTAGAGGGTTGATTATTATTGTCACAACTACTGAATTTACACTTTTTCCAACCATACGATTCTCACCCGCGGACTTTGACATTCCCATAAGTGTATCAAAATCTATCAGACTAAAAAATAAGAGTGTGCCGATTAAAACCAACAAAGTTACACCGGCAAA
>JARRKK010000197.1:0-5601 GCA_037388105.1 Ignavibacteriaceae bacterium
ATCCATTTTTATCCCAAATTCTAAGAAATTTTGGATAAAAATGGATAAATCCAACTGTCCTACAAGCAGGGGGTCATAGGTTCGAATCCTATAGCTCCCACTCTCGAAACCATCTTTACAAGAATTTATAGATGACATTGGATGTAATAACTACAATTCCAGCGAAAACTTTATATAGCCATAACTTAAGTAATCCTTCATTTCTTCGGTCAGGTTATTTTCAATATTATAATTATAAACCACGTCGAAGATAAAGCCACGGACTGGTTCAAGTCTTAATCCAATCTCAACGATATCATTATTAATTCTTATGCCGTCAAGAAATATTGCAGTTTTATTTTCGGGATTAGGTCCGTGAGTTAGAAAAACATCTCCACCAACATTTTTAATAAGACTTCCTTCATCATCATAAACATTTTCTCCTCTTCTTATATGCCTGTATTCCACCGCCATTCTTAACTTCGGACTGAAGTTATAAGCAATCTTAGTAAATATTTCATCGGCATTCGGTCCAAGAGGATGACCAAGATTTGTTTCCCAGGAAGTGAATGTATTTTTTATATCGAAATGTGAATAAACATAGGGTCTTATTCTTGTATATTCTAAAATTAATGATAGATTACTCAGTGTAAAAGCCTCATACCAGTATGCTCCAACCTGGTAAGCTGTTTTATTTGTGTAACTATCCAAATCATTAAGTTCGAATAAAATGTTTTCATCAAGAAAGAAAGTTGCTTGAAATTCAAGATTATTAATAAATCCTGTTTGAATATCAAAATATAAATGGACGTTATCTCTGTCCTGTAACGAATGCTGTAAAAATGTATAATACCCAACCGGCGTTAAATATGAAAGTTCTATTCCCCTGCCGGAATAAACAACACTCTGTCCAATTCCGAAATCAAACAAATTAGTAAAAGTAAACTTAAGCCGATTGAATGCCCAAAACTTGGTATAATTCTCATCTCTATTTGGACTGAAGATACCCACTGTGGATGCGTGAATAGATGAAAAGTGAAATATGCCATAATCAAAATTAAACTGTAGAAAATCTAACGGGGGAGTTCCAGAGGATAAAACTAATTTACCTCCGTAGCCATATCCAACTGTTAGCGGTTCTCTACCTAATTGTAATGATATGTGCATATTTTCAGCAGGTTCGACGTGATACTTCAAATAACCATTTGTTACATCATAATTCCCCAAATTCTCAATATTTTCAACCCATTTAAAGTTATAAAGCAGACCTGGTTCAATAATTTCAGCAACTTCACTGTTACCAGATACACCCCCCTTGATAAAAGATGCCATATAACCAAGATGTTCGAAAACTGTTCCCCGAACTCTAAATCCCCCATCAATAAAATGGGAGTTATTAGTTGTCGGTTTAAATAATTGCCCATATTGATAATGTCCAATTCCCTCAAAAAACAAATTTGCATTTTTTTCTTGATAAGCATATAAATACTTAACATTGTCGGTTGTAAACATATCTAAAAATGTTCCACCAAATGACCGGTCAGGATTCCAAAAATAAGTAGTTTGACTCGTGTCCAAAATTTCATAGAACTCAACTTTATACCAATTAAGCAATTCTAATTCAACTGAACTTAACTTTTCTTTCTGCTGATCAATTTTCATAAGCAACTCTTTAACCTGAAACCTCGAAATATTCGGAATATCTTCATAAATATAGGGAATTAGTCTTTTCACTTTCATTTCTTTAAGAAAAGTAAATACGGGATTATTTAATGGTACATTTTCCACCTGAGCAAATGAGATCTGGGAAGTGAAGAGAATCAGGATAAACAGAATTTTCTTTATTTTCATATGTTTTTAAGTACTCGTTTTGGCCATATGGAATTCGCATTCTAATCATTTTATTGCGATTAATTGTTTTTCATGCTCGTTTCATACAGGATAATTTTGAGTAATATACTGCTGTTTTAAATATACCAAATGAATTTTGAAATGAATATGGAGTTCGTTAGTACCTTGATTTTATCTTGCTTGCCTGGTCGCTTTGGGCAAATTGATTCAAAATCAATTTTATATTGTAATTCTCTTTAATAAATCTTGCTGCACATATGCACTATCAGTATCACAGAGGAAATTAAGTATTTTGACCGAGATTATGACAATATTAACAGAACAAACTTTTAGTTTTAATTACATTATCTTTAATTTTGCAAAATTAATAATCGGTGAATTAAGATGGCCATATACTATTTAAGAGTTAATAAAAATAATAATACTAGAAAAATAGCAATTGATATGGCCTTTTTAGCAAAGCATAAATTGATCAGGCTTCCAAAATATTATTTTGAAGAAAATCTTTACCTTCCTATTATGAATAAATCTGGTGATGATAACAAAGTTGAAGAATATTACTTAAGTTCTGATAAAATTATGAAAGAAGATGAGGATTTTTATTACTTCAAATTTCCATTTAAGCATAATCAGGTGGTTGATGTTGCTGTCTGATAAAAGTAACAGATGCGCTCAAATAACACGCAACAGGTAGGAGATACCAAAATTTTCTCAGGTGTAATAAAAAAGGCGATCAAAGATGATCGCCTTCTCATTTTTCTCAGACTACCAACTTTTAAAGAGATGCCATCATATCCTTGGCTTTCTTGGTGACAAAAGCCTGGTTCATACTAGTTAAAGCATTAAAATTAGCAGCTTTAGCGCAAAGTTCCTTTGCTTTCTCCTTATCATTTTCTCCAGCATAAGCTACAGCAAGATTGTAAAGAGTATAAGGATTTTGCTGATTTGAATTCATAAACTCTTCCTGTGCTTTTTTATAATTTTGCTCATTCAATGCAATTATTCCATTAAGATCATGCGACAACCAGATTTGGAATGTATTATTTGCCGTATTTGCCTCTTTGCTGAATTTCATAGCGATATCTTTTGCTTCAGCTACTTTACCGTTTCTAAGTAGAATTCTTCCCTGTCTATATAATGTAATTCTTTTGGCATTTTCTTTTACTTCAACAGATAAATTTGATGCTTCGGTCACTGCAAGTGATTCTTCGTATTTTGCCTGAGCTTCATTGTATCTACCTGCTTCATACAGAATATTTCCCATGATTGCCAAATCATTAGCCATTGCACCGTCATCTCCTATTGCTTCAGCTATTGCGTATTGCTTATTCATGAGATCAATTGCTTCATCTGTATTCCCTTCATAAACATTAGCTACTGCTAATGTGAATAATGCAAATCGTCTTTCACCATCATTTTTTGCTATATCAAAACTGGCTAAACAATTTTCTTTCGCTTTTTCAAATTCACCCATGTAAATGTAATCGTTCGAAACACCCATGCGAGAAGCAAAGAAATCAGGATCGATAGACAATGCCGTATTATACTGCTCTAAAGATTCTTCGTACCTGCCTAGTTTCATCAAAAGTTCTGCATAAGAATCATAAGGATTGGGATCATCAGGAATTAACTCAATGTACTTTTTAAACGATTTTTCGGCTGCATCAAAATTCCCCAGATTCCTCTGTGAATAACCCAACATATTGTAAGCACCTGAAAAATCCGGATTAATTTCAGTTGATTTTGTTAATTCATCAACTGCTTTTGTGTAATTCTGTTGACCAAAATAGAATTGACCCAGTTGATCGTGAGCCCTTTCGTCATTCGGATAGAGATCTACAAGCTTTGTTAATAATTCTTCCTGCTTTTTCTGATCACCATCTACACCTGCTTTGAGCGAGAGAATCAGCAGTCTTTCACCTTCAGATACCTTGTCAGATAATTCAACTGCCTTATTAAAATCTTCGAAGAAACCTTTAGTCGTGGGATTTGCAAGGGCGTGATAATAGTATGCCAAAGCAAAATCATTATCTTTATCAATTGCATCTTCAAAATAACTCAAAGATTCACGCTGTTGTAACTTTTCAAACAGTTCCCGACCTGAGAAAAAATAAGTTTTTGCTTCTTCAGAAACAGTTGTTACAGCTATTTTTTCATCACCCTCTTGCGTTTGACACCCCGCGATCAAAACTAAAATCGATAGGAATGAACCTAACGATAATAATTTTGATTTAAACATATTGTTCATTTCACTCTCCAAATTATAGTTTGTAATTAGTTAATTAAGAAAAAGAATTTTTGTTACAGTACAAATTATGTAGAGAACGATCAGGAAATGAGTATAGGGTTTGAACACTACTTTGTGGTTTGTGCATATACTAAAATTAGTAACAATTATATGAAAACACAATAAATAATAATATTCTTGTGATTAAATATTATTAATAAAACTACAATATGATAAATCAATAAAATGAACTGTATACCAGTGATATTTTCAACTCAAAGATGGTTCGATAAAAAAAGGAGATTGACTATGCTTGATAAAAATCTCATAATTGCCGGTTATTAATATACTTTAGGTTCTATTTACTTTGAAAATAGTCGGTTTTAACGATTATTTCAGTAAATAAATTATGATAAAGTTAGTATAATTTTTTCTAATTTGTATCAGTAAATTATTTTATCAATAAGATTGATTAACTGGAGGGCAAATGAAAAATTGTTCAATTTTATTTATATGCGTGTTGTTAATTCCCATTTTTAACATAAACTTACTGGCACAAGGTAAACCAATTCAACTCTCACTCTTTACCCCAAAACAAATTGTTGAAGAAACGGAATCAATCAGTGGTTTTCGATTTAACCTTATTTACGGTAAAAATGCTAATGTATCAGGTTTTGATGTAGGATTAGTAAATAAAACAACTGAAATGCAAGATGGTGTTCAATGGGGAGGTGTAAACTTAACGGATGCAGGTGTGAAAGGTTGGCAAGCTGGATTTGTCAACATATCCAAAGGCAGCTTTGTTGGCCTGCAAACGGGCACGGTAAACTATCACGAGGGACATTTTAACGGACTTCAGTTTTCGATTGTAAACTATGCTGCAACTTTAGAAGGATTACAACTTGGTATAATAAACATAATCGGTGAGGGTGGTTTCTTACCTGTATTCCCCATCTTTAATTTTGATTTTGATTAATTATTCTTGTAAAGCGAAAACTTAATAAGGATATGCTGAAACAGTTTCAGCATATAAAACATAGTAAAAAGGGTATTATAATAGCGGTGGGTATCTATCCATTATTTAAAAAGTTCGCTTCATTACTTGGTAACCGCGAAATGCTTGCTTCCGTAATCATTACAATCTTTGTACTGGCAGTTCTATTAATGCCATCCTTTTTATTGATGGAATCCACAGTAGCAGGAGTACAAAATCTAGGTGTAGAATTGAAGAAAGGAACATTTAATGTACCAACTCCTCCAGAAACTGTAGCAAGCTGGCCGGTAATAGGTGGACCTCTATACGAAACCTGGAAACTTGCTTCAATTAATATTGAAGAGGTAATAAAAACATTTGCACCACAAATAAAAGAATTTGCATCGAGTGTACTATCAGGAGTTATAGGTTTGGGTGCAACAGTGCTTCTAACGATGGTATCTATATTAATTGCTGGTGCACTCATGGTAAAAGCTGAATCTGCTGAAATAGTAGCCCGAAAAGCATTTAAAATTTTGATTGGAAAACAAGGAGAGGGATTTACAGAACT
>JARRKK010000198.1:0-5104 GCA_037388105.1 Ignavibacteriaceae bacterium
GTTTAACGGCTCCAGCTAGCCTTGGGCATAGTGGTGCAGAGGTTTATCCTAACTATAATGATATTGATGATTTTAACGGATATTCCAGAGGAGTATCAGCTCCTCACGCCGAAAACTATGAAGTGAGTTGCGTTGTCCAATATGTTGATGGAGATAATCCTGATAAAGTTGTTAATACTCAAACATTTTATAAAAAGGTAACAGTAACCGTAACAAGTCCTTACCTAAGAATTCCTGTACAATTATCACAAATATTTACACATAAGTAAACTATGAGCGTTCTACTAGATATAATGGGATCCACTATTATAGGTGGAATTATAATTTTGATGTTAATGAACTTTAATACATTCCAAACCAACACGGCCATTACATCCAACTCTGAACTTCAAATGCAGCAAAATGCTAAGACATTGGCTGAGATTCTCAATCACGATTTTCGTAAGATTGGATTCAATTACAATAATACCGCCTTTACTCAGGCTGATTCTGATAGAATTTCATTTTATTCTGATATTGACCGGAACGGTTCAGTGGATTCGGTAACCTACTTTGTTGGCAATGCCTCTGAAGTTACATCAACTACTAATCCAAGAGACAGAGTACTTCACCGAATCGTTAATAATGATACTATCAGCGGACCATCACTAGGATTAACTAAAGTCAGATTTTCCTATTTCGACGGGATGCATATCGAAACTACAACACTAGCAGATATTGCGTATGTTAAAGCTGAGTTATGGATTGAATCAATTGAGCCTACTGAAGGTGAATACTTGTTTACTTATTGGGAAATGACAATAAATCCAAGGAACTTATAAAATGGGAAAAGGCATAATAATAGTAATACTGGGTGTATCACTTATCACTTCAATTTTAGTATTAAAACTAAATGCAAATTCTAAAGAAGGACTACAAACCACTGTAAATCAATATGAATTTACTCAGGCGCGGATTATCGCTAATTCCGGTGTGGAAGTCTATTTAGAAAAACTGAGAAGGGATAAGACGCTACATGGAAGTTTCACAGATATAGATTTAATGGATGGAAATTATGATTTAGATATATCGGGACCAGATTCACTTATGACAATAACATCTACGGGCCATTTTGGTAACACAGACCATCAAACAATTGTAACAGCAGCACGTGAACCTGCTGCAGTTCCATCAGTTAAAGGCGCTGTATATCTTTCTACAGACACACTTAATGTACATTTGCAAGGTGATTTGGAAATTGATGGTAATGACACAAATATTGATAATTCCCCTGGGCCAGAAGCTCCCCTACCAGGAATCGCAGTTGATAATCCCGCTGATAGTGCCTACGTGATTAACAACATTCAACCTCACATATCTAATTCGATTGATGGATATGGTGGAGATCCCAGTGTTTATACTACTACTGACCTTACAGACTGGGAGCAAGTTACTAAAGAACTAATATTTTCAGCAGACTACACTTTACCAACTGGATTGTACACAACCGGAACAGTTCTAGGAACATTTGCTGAGCCTAAAATAACATTTGTAAATGGTGACGTTGAATTCTCAGGAACATGTACTGGAAGTGGAATAATGATTGTTAACGGAGACGTTGTAATGAGCGGTCAGTTTACATATTATGGTATGCTTATCGTATATGGTCAGTCTTCTATCACGACATCCTTAACTGGTAAAGGGGGAATTTATGGTTCAACAGTAATAGTAGGAAGTGAGGTTGACTTAAAGTCAACTGGAACTTCCGGATACTTTTATAGTAGTCAAGCAATAAATAATGCAAAGTTTAACTTGAAATCATCAAGATTCGAAATTTTAAGCTGGTGGGAATAAAATATATTATTGTTTAGAAGACATTCATTCCTGCAGTAGTAAGTAAATTGAAAATGGACTCAATAGGTAACAAGAAAATTGAAAGTTCTTCAAAACATTTGGAATTTGATGGGAAAATTCAACCCAAGCAAGTGCCATTCTTTACTATTATCAGGATTACTATTATAGTGTCAGTTTTCCTCGCCGTCTATATGTTTTTATTGTAGTAATCAATATTATACATACCTCTAACTAATAATATGGTTTAACAAACTTTTTCTAAACTGTTTTCCTTCCATCGATTATTACTAACATTAGGTAGGTAAGTATTAAAGCTTACTTATTTGACTTTTTTATTCACCTATAATCAAGTTCACCGCAGTTCCCCTTTTAACTGACCCGGATCTGGGAATCTGGTTAATAACAATATTTTTGTTCTGCTCAGAAGAAGCAATCCTTGATATTGTACCTTCTATCAAACCTGCCTCTTGAAGCTTTTTTATAGCATCACTTGCGTACATTCCAATAACGTTTGGAATGTTGATTAATTTGCTGACAATATTTTCCTTTTGGGGAATTATTAATTTTTTGGTAATGATATCATCAGGACCAAAAAGTTTTATTATTCTACTATAAACAATTTTAGCATCATTTAATTTTCCTATCTGAAGAAGACTATCACCTTCAATAATATATTTATTTTTAACTTCATCTCTTATGTTATTGGCAAATGCATTACTTGAATCCAGCTCAAGCATTGTGTTTACTAGAACTAATGCACTATCCTTATTAGTTACTAATAAATTTTTTATCTCAAATTCTCTTTGCTTCTCCCCGATCTCTATTTTTAGTTTACTAAAATCATTATCGTTTGGAAAGTATTCAAGAGAAGCATCGGCTAGTTGTTCAGCATCAATATAATCTCCATCAAGCATAGTTTTATTTATCGAAAATACTAACTCATCGGCAATCTTTCTCATCTTTTGTTGAGCATATTTGTTTGCGGTGTGGTATTTTAATGCTTCACTATAGTTATATGCAGCATTGCGTTCGGCCGGGGTAACTAGACGGCCAAGTAAGTACAAATTGTCTCCCTCATCTAATAATATTTCTACTTTTTTCCTTTCCTGATCGTTAAGTACACTCCAGTTTCCACCTCCTGCTCTACCATCAAAACGATAATATATTTTTTCTTCAAAAAATAGATATCCAAAACTCCCTAGCAATAATATTATAGCAACGAGCAGAATGTAACTTAATTTTTTTCCTGGTTTTTTGGTTTCAACAACTGGGCGTTTTGATATTCTTACTGTTTTCTGTGATCTATTCGAAGATGTTTTATTGTTCTCTGGTTTTGTGTTTTCTAATTTCTTAGGGGAGTTATTAATAACTCTTACAGGTTTTCTTGCTTTTAGTGCTCTAGATACTTCTGCTGCGCTTTGAAATCTGTGCTCTATACGTCTGCACAACATCTTCGAGGTTATTGAAGATAACCATTCAGGTACCAGGGGATTAAGTTTATGAACAGGATTTAATTCGCCGGTTGTAATGTTATATATAGTGGCTATGATAGTGTCACCTTTAAATGGTAATCTTCCGGTTAAGCATTCATACATGACAACACCAAGTGAATATATATCACTTCTTTTATCCAGAACCTTTCCTTCAGCTTGCTCAGGACTCATATAATCAGGAGTGCCCATTACTGTTCCAGTCTGTGTAAGCTTCGATTCGGATACTGCATGTGCGAGTCCAAAATCGGAGAGTACACATCTTCCTTCTTGTGTTAACAGTATATTGCTACTTTTAATATCCCTGTGAATCAATCCTTTACTATGAGTATGCTCCAATGCATCAGCTATCGTGGAAATTATCTTTATTGTCTTCTCTTTATCAATTTTTCCTTTATTTTTTATTAAAGTGTGAAGATCAACTCCATCAATATATTCCATAGCCATATAGTGGACATCTTTCTCATCACCCTCATCATAAATAGTAACTAAACTGGGGTGGTTTAGAGAAGCGGAAACCTGTGCCTCCCTATGAAATCTATTTAGGAGTTCCTTATTGTGAACAAGATTTCGATGAATTACCTTAAGTGCCACTGTTCTGTTTAGATTTTTCTGTATGGCTTTATAAACCGAAGCCATTGCGCCACGACCTATTTCATCAATTATTTCATACTTGGCACTTAAATCTATTTTAACTTGTGATTCCGGTGTGACATCACCTGTGGGAATTCCTGAATCTGTTAACATACTGCCACAATGCTTACATTTAATAGCATTTGCCTTTATTTCTTCATCACAATATTTGCAACGTTTAGTAGTTTCTAACATTATCCGATATGATATTGTCTATTATTCATGCTATTAATTTCGTACACTAACGCATAGTAAAACTTTAAATATGTGTAAAACTTGCATCCTGCTTATAGCTATTCTCATATCACTTTTTTGAATATACATCAGTTTATTCTGCTATTTCCATAACACATCTGAAACCATAATTTGGAAACGTTCGATTCGGAAAATTCTTATTTCTGTACTTTACTCTGCAGAAATACATATCATCATCAAAAGAACCACCTCGTAATACTTTCTCAGTACCAGAGGAGGGTCCCGTTGGGCCAATAGTCTCACCTTTAGTATAGAAGTTTAATGAGTACCAATCGCTGCACCATTCCCAAACATTTCCACTCAAGTCATAAATCCCAAATTCGTTAGGCTCCAATTTTCCCACTGGATGAATTACTGAATTTGAATTTTCAGAGTACCAGCCAACTTTATCTAAAATAGAATTACCGCTATACTGATACGAATTTCCATTTCTGCCCATGGCAGCATATTCCCATTCCGCCTCAGTTGGTAATCTTTTTCCTTTCCAAATCGCATATTCTGAAGCGTCTTCCCAATTTACATTTACCACAGGGTGTTCATCTGTAAAATATTCTGGTTGTTCAGGCATTTGTTTTCCAACTGAATCGCAAAACTCAGAGTAAGCACCAACACTAACTTCGTACTTATCAATAAAGAAATCACTGACATGTACGCGATGAACGGGTTTTTCATTATTCCTTCCGAAATTTGAACCCATTTCAAACCAGCCCCCATTTACAAACACCATTCCATCAGGAACATCAATTTCCTTATAAACTGGTCTTAAAGATTCACTAAATATTTTTACCGCATCAGTTATCATGTTAGAATTGGAACTCTCTTGAACATCAAAATAAGATACTATCTCACCAGATTCTGTGCTTATCAAATAAATTGTATAATGTAAATTGGGC
>JARRKK010000199.1:0-5066 GCA_037388105.1 Ignavibacteriaceae bacterium
GAGAATTTTTACTTTTCAAATCAATAATTAATTCTGCTTAGTAAGAATGCCGAAATTTTTATTTGAGTTTTTCAAGCTCTTCCATATCCGCTTTTAAGGGTAATGGTAAATAACCATCTTTGATTACAATTTGTTGTCCTTCATAACTCAATATAAATTTAAGGAATTCATTTAGCAACGGGTTCAAAGAACTATTTGGTTTTTTGTTGACGTAGATATAAAGGAATCTACTTAATGGATATTTTCCGGATAAAACATTGTCATAGCTTCCGTCATAAAAAGTTCCGTTTTCCTTTTTAGATAAAGGTACTATCCGAACACCAGATGTTTTGTATCCTACACCACTGTAACCAATTCCATATTTATCTTCAGTAACACCCTGCACAACAGATGCCGAACCGGGTTGTTCTTTTACATTGTCTTTATAATCACCTTTAAATAGTGCATTCGACTTAAAAAATCCATAAGTGCCGGAAGCAGAATTTCTTCCGTAAAGACTTATTTTTCTATTCTTCCAATCACCTGTTAAACCAAGTTGACCCCAGGTTGTTATATCACTTTTGTAGCCACTTCTCCTTGTTTTTGAGAATATGCCATCTACCTGTGGTAGTGCTAGACCTTTAATAGGATTATCTTTATTTACATAAACTGCAAGAGCATCTAAACTTGTTCTTATTTCTGTAGGTTTGTAACCAAACTTTTCTTCAAATTTATCTATTTCCTCAGATTTCATTTGTCTGGACATAGGTCCAAGTTGAGCAGTTCCGCTTATTAAAGCTGGAGGAGCAGTGCTCGATCCTTTTCCTTCGATTTGTATATTCACATTTGGATAGTACTTTTTAAATGCTTCTAGCCAGAGAGTTAAAAGATTATTCATAGTATCCGATCCAATGCTACCAAGATTACCGGAAATTCCACTAACCTTTTTGTATTTAGGCAAATCCTTATCCGCCTGAAGACTTTGTCCGAAAACAAAAGTTTGAAATGTAATTGCTATTAAAAGCGTGTACACAAGATTTTTCATTATTTTCCTTAAAATGTTATTTAAAAAAATTTGTTTTTAGCACACTTATAATAACTATTAAATTTTAAGGGAATATTAGTTAAATGTTAAGAAATTGTTAAGAAAGTAAACAGAATCTGTACTTTTCAAAATCTACTAATTCTTAATCAAAATTAGCTTTTTTTCTTTTTCGGTTTATAACCAATACGATGAAATGGATTAATTACGCTGGTTGTTACATTCCTCAAATGTCCATTAATTCTTTTAAGTGATCTGAAATAAAGGGTCAGTGCTGCTGCGCTACCACTTTTTATTGTTGGGTCCTTAGCCTTCACGAGCTCCATTAAATCTTCATCACTCTTTTTTGGTACCCATTTGAATTCTTTTATTAATTTTCTTGCAGCTTCTTCATCAGAATTTTTAAAAACATCAATAGTTCGACGAAAATTTTCATCAACCGCATCTTCTATCTTCACCAAATCATCTTCAAACATCCCACCATGTAAAGGTTCTGCGTGGTTCTGAGCAATTTCTACAATGTTTTTTGTATAGTCACCAATTCTCTCTATATCAATAACTATACTTACCAGTACCAATCCTGTGCTTAGTTGTTCACCTTCAGTAAGTATTAAATGATTTAGAACATCCTTTCTTACCTCACGTTGATATTTGTTTACTTCTATATCCTCATCGGAAAGATCCACATCAACCGTTGTATGGTCAGTATTTCTTAAAACTTCCTTCGATGAAAGGAACATTTTATATGTCAGATCAAGCATATCATAGGATCGCTGGAATGCTCTATCCATTAATGTGTTTGATTTAAATACAGATAAAATTTCTTTAATCATCATTAACCTCAATTTGTAATAAAAATCACGACTAACGGAATTATAAAAAATATAATTAATATATATGCAACAGGAACAATCTTATACCGTGTTGAATATTCCGAAAATCTTTCTGCTAAATTTATTGGAACAATTTTTAATGGCCACCAAAATATTATACCACTAATATTAAATATTAAATGCGAAAATGCTACTGTAACCGCTGCGGGGCTTCCAGTAACCAACGCAGCTAACATTGCGGTTATTGTAGTTCCAATATTGGCTCCAAGTGTATATGGAAAAATTTGTTGCAATGTTAACAAACCTGCCCCGGCCATAGGGACAATAAGTGAAGTAGTTATTGAACTACTCTGTACCAATATTGTTAAAACTATTCCCACAAAAAATGCTCTTAGCGATGTTTTAAATAAGTACTGATCGAACCAGTCTTTTGCTCTAGATACTACAATCACTTTAAGTGAATCGACCATGTATTTAAGTGCTACGAAAAGCAGAAGAATAGCTAAAATAAGCATGACCCAGGGTAAATCTACAAAATATCCCTCAATCATTGTAACAACTGGTTTAGTTATAGCTTTAACCGGACTCAGAAACTTAAGACCACCCATACCCGCGAATAAAGTTTCCAAATCCGAAGCTAAAATTCCAAGATAGTTTGTGATCAACTGAAGCGGAAATAATATTATGACAGAAAGCACATTAAAAAAATCGTGTACGATTGCTGAGGAGAATGCTCTTCTGAATTCGTTATTTCTTTTTATCTGGGGTAAGGATGCGAGAATATTGGTAATAGATGTTCCAATATTAGCGCCCATTATTATAGGTATTGCATTTTCAATTGTTAACGCCCCCGCTGCAACCATACCTACTACTATAGAGGTTGTAGATGATGAACTTTGAATAATTGATGTAGCAAGTATTCCGATAAATAAACCTACAACCGGATTAGTTGTAGTAGCAATTAAAGTTTCTGAAAAATCTTTGCCAAAAAGTTTTAAAGAACCTCCCATCATACCCAAACTCAAAAAGAATAAATACAGGAATATTATAAGTTGAATCGAAGCGAATAGGTTTGGGTAGCGCTGATAAAACTCTTTTATTTTTTGCATATAGGGAATGTAATTAATAGAGTAAAATTTTAAAATGAATTATTTAAAATATCATTTGCAGAAAAGATATTGATAAAATTTATCGATACTTAAGAATATTGATTAAATTTTTTAATCTTTTTTACTTAAAATTAGCATTAAAGACATAACAGATATAATGCCAAAGTGGGTAAACTACAGAATTATTATTTGCAAGTAAATCTATCCTTATTTAATTTAACTTTCATTAAATCATCAGATTAGTTATTTAATTTACCGGTTTTTATGCCTTCATTCTTCAATTCCTGGTTGCCTTTCATTTATTTATACGTTGTCGGCGGTGTTTTCTTTTTCGCGGGAATATTTATTATTAAGAAAAGCGGTGCTATTGATCTTACAATTAAACGTCACAGGTTTTGGTACAAGGTTATGCTTTGGGGATTCTTCTACTTTGTGCTTATGCATTTCGTACTAACTGTTATAGCAATGTACTTTTAAATATGGGTCACGAAACTTTTCATAGCATTGGAACATCAACAGACTGGATAGTAATAATTGTTTACTTTCTGGTAATTATGGTATTCGGAAGTTACTTTGGAAGATACAACCGGAGCACGAAGGATTTCTTTTTCGGTGGGAGAAGATTTGCATGGTGGCTAATTGCCTTCTCAATTGTAGCAACTGGTGTAGGCAGCCACAGTTTTGTTAAATACTCCGCAAAAGGATTTGAACATGGCTTCTCCTCTACAATGACTTATATAAACGATTGGTTCTTTATTCCCTTCTTTTTATTTGGTTGGCTGCCGATAATAGTCTATACAAAGATCAGATCTATACCGGAATATTTTGAGAAGCGTTTTAGCCCATCCGCAAGGTTTCTTGCTACATTGCTTCTTTTGTTTTACATGATAGGCTACATTGGTATTGGATTTTTAACATTGGGCAAAGCTATGATTCCAATGCTTCCCGAAAGTTTTACTCTTGTTGGGATATCAATTGACGTAACCCTTATGGGTGTTGTAATTTTCATTGCCATCATTACAGGAATATATATAACCTTCGGAGGGCAGACCGCAGTAATATTCACAGATCTACTCCAAGGATTTATTTTATTATTTGCAGGACTATTCCTCTTTGTATTGGGACTCATTTATTTAGGCGGTTTCGATAATTTCTGGAATCTGCTCCCAATCTCCTGGAAAATGCCACTCGCTAAATTCAATTCCCCACCGGATTTTAACTTCGTAGGAATATTTTGGCAAGATGGTGTAGCGGGATCAATAGGTTTCCTCTTTCTAAATATGGGATTAATTATGCGTTTTATGGCAACAAAGAGTGTTAATGAAGGAAGAAAGGCCGCAGCGTTTAATATTCTCTTTATGTTGCCTATTTCTGCAATTGTTGTTGGGAATGCCGGATGGATCGGCAAAGCAATTTCAGTTGCTCAACCTGATTTGGTTCCTCCTAACACTTCTCCCGATCAGATATTTGTTGTAGTTGCAAATATTGTGGCAATACCAGGGATTTTTGGTTTTATAATGGCTGCACTTACTGCGGCGTTGATGTCTACTGTTGATACTTTAATTAATGCTACTGCAGCGATTTACATAAACGATGTTCATCGTCCAATAAAAAAGTGGCTGAAGAAAAATGATGAAGATGAAAAAACAGAGGACAAACATGAACTTCTTTCCGCAAGAATTTCTTCTGTCGTAATTACAATATTAGGTGTACTTGCCGTACTAGCATTCAAAAATTTTCCAACCGTTTATGAAGCCCATGGTTTTTTTCACTCTTCTCTCACTCCCCCGCTTGTTGTTGCAGTTTTTCTCGGAATTTTCTGGCGAAGATTTACTCCTGCAGCAGTTATCGCCACTTTTTTAGGTGGAGTAACGTTGATGATCCTTGGAGCTAACTATCCCGGTATACTCATAGCGCCTTTTGATCATGGAATAAAAATGAATCCTGACCATCCATATACATATATTCGGGCACTTTATAATCTTGTAGTATGTGCTTTTGTTGCAGTGGCTATTACACTTACAACTTCCAGACAGAAAAAAATCATTGATTTAATCAAGCAGAGAGAAAAACACATAACAGTTATGGTTACTTTAACCATAA
>JARRKK010000200.1:0-5032 GCA_037388105.1 Ignavibacteriaceae bacterium
AGATTACAACGAAGTATTGCTGCTAATAAATTTACAGAGGAAGAATTTAAATTGAGAGAGAGTAATCAGATTCCGCAGGAAGTAAAAATAAAACATGCGGATTTTATATTCAGTAACAACGGTAGCGAGAAGGATTTATTTAAGAAAGCAGAATTTCTATTGTCAACATTAAAAAAATTATAAGAAATTGTTTTAATAACTAAAAGGATAAATCTTAAGATTGTTAGGTGTCTGTAATTAATAAAATAATAGTATCGATTGTTCAGGTGATGCCTAAAACTGTAGTACATTATTTTTCCCGTAAATATATTGCTGGCAAGACTCTGCAATCTGCAGTAGATCTGGTTAAAGAATTAAATTCAAAGGGAATATATGCTACATTAGACTTATTGGGTGAATCAGTTAATAATAAGGAAGAAGCCAATGCTGCATTCAATAAAACGATGAAAATTTTTGATGCTCTACTTGAGAATAATTTAAAAGCAAACCTTTCTATTAAACCGACCCAACTCGGATTGAGTTTTGATAAAGAATTAGCCTATAAAAATATATTAAAGCTAGTCAAACGTGCACATGATATTAATAATTTTGTTAGAATCGATATGGAAGATTCACCATATACTGATGATACAATAGAAATTTATAAAAAAATTTTTCAAGAGTATGATAATGTCGGTATTGTTCTGCAGTCATATCTAAAGAGGACATACAACGATTGTATGATCCTCAATAAACTTGGAACCGATTACAGACTCTGTAAGGGAATATATATTGAACCCTCCTCAATTGCATTCAAGGATAGACGAACCATTAGAGATAATTACGTAAAGGTGCTTGAATCAATGTTAAAGAATGGCAACTATGTTGGTATTGCAACTCACGATGATTATCTAATTGAAGAAGCATATCGATTGATTAATGAATATAAAGTACCGAAAGCAAAATATGAGTTTCAAATGCTCTTGGGTGTAAGAGTAGATTTGAGGGATAAAATCTTGAAGGATGGTCACAAGTTACGAATTTATGTTCCATTCGGGGAAGATTGGTATCCATATTCAATAAGAAGATTGAAAGAAAATCCACAAATAGCAGGATATATTTTTAAAAATATTTTTTCCTTTGCGAAATGAATGTTTTAGGTATTGAAACATCATGTGATGAAACCTCCGTTGCACTTTTATCTGATGATAATTTAAAAGTTAATTTAATTTCTTCACAGGATTTTCATTCAAAATATGGTGGGGTTGTGCCGGAACTATCGAGCAGGGCACATTTGCAACTAATTAAACCCTTAGTTGATGAAGCTTTATCCAAAGCCCAAGTGGAACTTTCGGGATTAGATTTGATTGCAGCAACCGCCGGTCCTGGTTTAATTGGTGCATTGTTGGTTGGATTAACTTTTGCAAAGGGATTGGCTTTTTCTCTTAATGTACCATTCATTGCAGTAAATCATATCGAAGGACATATTTTTTCCGGTTTTCTAATGAAGGATAAACCTGAATTTCCTTTTCTCGCATTAGTTGTATCGGGAGGTCATACTTTACTCCTGTATGTAAAGGATGTTACTAATATTGTTCAATTAGGTACTACTGTCGATGATGCTGCAGGTGAAGCGTTTGATAAAGTTTCAAAAATGCTGGGATTTGGATATCCGGGAGGACCTAAAATTCAGCAGTCTGCATTCAAAGGGGATGAACAAAAGATTTCATTTCCAGTTGCAAAACTGAATAATAAATACAACTTTTCGTTTAGTGGACTAAAAACTGCGGTGCTAAGATATATACAGAAAAATTATTCAAATGGTTCAAAGATTCCGGAGAGTGAAATTAATGATATATCCGCATCATTTCAGAAGGCGGCAGTTGATGCACTTATAATCAATACTGAAACAGCTTTAATTAATTATGATGTAAAATCCATATCTTTAGTTGGTGGTGTTGCAGCAAATAGCAGGCTTCGTGATGAAATGTTAATCCTTTCTAAAAAATATGGCAAGAGAATTGTAATACCTGATCAGGAATTCTGTGGTGATAATGCTGCAATGATTGCACTGCGAGGAAAATTTTTATTTGAAATAGGAAGACAAGATAAATTAAATGTCAATCCATATCCTTCACTTGTTGAAGGATATTTTCAATAATGTGATTTCTCAAATTATTGCGATATTAAAAATCAAAGTATTGAAATCATTAATGAAATTAATGTTTAAGTAGTTAGTGAAATGAAAACAGTAATGGACATCGTATGAATTTTTTGAATTTGAGTAGACAATCGAAATGTACAATGATGTTATGTTAGAAATTTTGAAAAGAGTTAGGATAAAGGCAAAATAACTAACCTGAAATGAAACTAAAATTTAGTGATCTGCTTAAACGACCTGAACGATATCTGGTTCTAACTTTTTTTATAGCAATTCTTGTTATTTTACTCTACACATTTTTCACGCCAAATTATTATAAATCAACTTCTCCAATCAAGTTTGATATAAAAAAAGGAGAACCATTTTCAAAAATAGTTGATCGGTTATACTTGATTGGGGTCATTCCCAGCAAAACTAACTTCAGGTTGGCTGCTTTTTTATATGGAGCTGAAAAAAGAGTAAGAGCCGCAAGATTTTTTATTCCAAATGGTTTGAGTTATATAAGTTTACTCGACCTATTCATCAGCGGGAAATGTAACTACGCAAGGAAAATTGAAATAAGTGGCGGGCAATCTATTAATTGGATTGCTTCCTTACTTCAATGGAAAGTCTTTATTGATTCTACAGAATTTATAGAAACCGCAAATGATACAAATTTTATCAGAACCCTGGGTTTGGATGAGAATTCATTAGAGGGATATCTATTCTCGGATGGTTGTAAAATTTACGAACACAGCACTCCGGAAGAAGCGATTAGAATTCTCACAAATGCGTTCAAGGAATATTATTCAGATAGTCTAAAACAAAGAGAATCTGAAATCGGGTTTACAACGCATGAGGTTTTAACTTTAGCGTCCATCATTGAAGCAGAGACAAATATTGATGAAGAGATGCCAAGTATTTCCGGTGTTTACCACAATAGATTAAGACGTGGCATGAAACTTCAGGCTGATCCGACTATTCAGTATTTGATTCCCGGGAAATGGAGAAGAGTATACTTTAAGGATCTTGAGATTGATTCACCTTATAATACATATAAATATTCAGGGCTACCACCGGGACCAATTAACAATCCGGGGAAAAATGCGATTCTTGCTGCTCTTTATCCTGAGCAGAATGATTATTTATATTTTGTTGCAGATGGTAAAGGTGGACATAAGTTTAGTAAAACATTCGATGATCATCTAAAAAATGTAAGACAGTACAGACGATGGGTAAGATCGCAAAGGGATTAATCTTAATAAATAGTTTTTTAACAATCATTTTAGGATGTGCAAGTCAGCTTCCTCCTGGTGGCGGTGACATTGATAGAATTCCACCCGAAATAGTGAAAGTTTATCCCTCCAACGCTACTACCAATTACGATGATAACTATTTTGAAATCGAATTTTCTGAGTACATTGATAAAAGATCCTTTAATGATGCATTGTTTATTTCTCCGATTATAGATGGCAGACTTTTATTTGATTGGAGCGGGACTTCTGTTAACGTTACATTCGTTCAAGGATTAAAAGAAAATATAACTTACACAATAACAATTGGAACTGATGTAGTCGATCTCAATAATAAAAACAGGATGAAAGATTCATATTCGTTTTCTTTCTCAACTGGTAACACTATCGATAAACGAGAAATCAGAGGGCAAGTATATGATAAGGAAACTGAAGGTGTACTAATCTTTGCATATAAAATAGATGAGGGAGCTGATACCCTCTTAAAAAGAAAACCAGATTATGTTTCACAAACTGGTACCGACGGGAAATATCATTTAAATGGAATGGGAGAATCTGAGTATAGGTTATTTGCCGTTAAAGATGAATATCGTGATCTCATTTATGATTTGAATCAGGATTTAATTGGTGTACCCAATAGCGATATCTCATTGGTTGGAAAGGATACTTTGTTCAGCGGGATGGATTTTAAATTGTTTAAGGCTGATACAACTGCTCCAAGGCTGTTAAAAGGGATAATGACTGATCAGAAACATATCCTTGTGACTCTCACAGAAGAGCTTGATAAAAGAAATGTAAACAAGAATAATTTTTATTTAATTGATTCTACTGTCAATCAAATTTACGGAGTTTTACAGGCTTTTAAAAAATATGGTAAGGATACTGAAATTGTTCTTGTTCCTGAACAAAAAATGAATCCGGATAATTCGGTTTATTTAATTGCAAAGATGCTGAGTGATACACTTGGTAATGGTTTTTATGATGATTTTATAGGTTTAAGTATTTCAGATAAACCTGATACGACAGCACCTTATATTGTAGCAACAGAACCCACCGGAATTAGATCCACTATCGATTTTCTTAATCCTAAAATCAAATTTTATTTTAATGATGGAATTCAAAACTCGAACATCCAACAAAGTATTTCTTTTGCAGATACACTTGGCAATAGAGTTGCCTTTAATTTTGAGTTTGAAGACGATGCGACTTTAATTATAAAACCTCTTAATGATTTGAATTCTGATAAAGACTATGTAATTAAATTGAATCTAACTGAATTTACTGATGCATCCGGTAACAGAAGAGATTCTACTTATCAATTTAAGTTTAAAACTATTGCAGGATTAAATTTTACGGGTCTGCAAGGAAAGCTGCTGAATGTAAACCCACAATTAAATTCTGTTCTTGTCTTACAGAATTTTACTAATCCTGATAAAATGTATCAACAGAAAGTTTCAGATGATAACATAAGATTCGAAAGAATTGAAGCAGGCAAATATAAATTATGGTGTTATTTTGATGCTGACAGCAATTACCGGTTTAATTATGGCTGGCCTCAACCAATTGAATATTCAGAACGATTTGTTGTGTATTCAGATACTATTAAGCTTAAAGAACGATGGGTGATAACAGATATAATTTTTAATGTTGAGTAATAACT
>JARRKK010000201.1:0-7864 GCA_037388105.1 Ignavibacteriaceae bacterium
GCAAACATTTCGATATGAAGAGTTTGATAAGTTGTATCTCCAAGGAGCGATAGTTGTCTAACAGTCGATTTGTAACCAATGTGTCTGAAAATAAATATATATACACCATTTTGTAATGATGGCACTACGTAAAATCCATACCTGTTAGCTGAGGATCCTGTAAACGGAGGTTCATTTACATTTAGAGAATCTTTGTACACAAGAATATTTGTACCAATAAGAGCTTCGCCTGTAACCGCATCAGTAATAAAACCGGATACACTGATCAAACTTTAACTTTGGTTGACGGAGCGATTGTTTATAACCCTGCACATCTTGGAAATATAGCAAGCACCTTCAATTCAAATGCTTTAGGGGATGTGAGATTAATTAAAGGTGCATTTCCTGCCGAGTATGGTGGTCGCCTCTCTGCAGTGCTTGATATAACACTAAAATCAGGTACAAAAGAAAAGGAAAAGGGGATAATTGGAATAGGTCTAATAAATTCTTTTGCTTCTTTTGAAGGTCCATTATCTGAAAAAAGTACGTATATGGTCTCAGGAAGAGCAATGTACTACGACCTTTTTCAAGAAAACTTTAGAACTTCCAGTAAGGTTCCTCGTTATAACTTTGTTGATTTGAATGGAAAGGTTAACCTTTTGCTTTCTGAAAAAAGTACGCTTTCTATAAGTGCGCTTTATAGTAAGGATCACGCATACAGCCCGCCAACAGTATCTGAAACTGATTACGATATTGCCTGGAATAATTTAAACCTTAGTTTAAACTGGCAACAGGTAAATACAAAGTCACTTTTTCTAAATTCAATTTTTAGTTTTGTAAACTATGATTTTTCTTCCAAAATTGGAGTTAATCCTACGAGTGTAACATCTTACACTTATTATTCAAATTCGAATCTACGTGATTTAAATTACAGACAGAATGCGGAAATCAAATGGCATCAGAACCACACGTTTAAAACCGGTCTTGAAATATACTTACACAGTTACAATTTAGTCTATAGTGATGTCTACTCGGATATACTTGAAAATGATCCTTATGCTATTGATGATATTACTTCGATTGAATCGTCTCTTTATTTCCAAGCTGAATCTCAATTTACGCCTGAGTTATGGGCTAATTATGGTGGCAGATTATATTATTTCAATGAGCAAAAGTTCTTAAGCTTTGATCCCAGAATTTCATTAGCTTATTCCTTTAACGAGAATCTTATTCTTAAAGGGGCATTTGCTATTATTCATCAATTCATCCATTTTTTAGTAAGAAATGATATTACGCTTCCAACTGATCTATGGTATCCTTCAACATCATTTATAGATCCCAGCAAATCGACACAATTTGTTGTTGGTTTAAGTTCTTATTGGAATGACCAGGAATATATGTTTAGTATTGAAAGTTATTATAAAGATATGACTGGTTTGTATGAGTTCGTTAACAATCCGCAGCTAGATCCCATAAATAAAAATATTGAAGAGCAATTTACACAGGGAAATGGCGAATCTTATGGTATTGAGTTATTTCTAAACAAATCTAAAGGTCGACTAACAGGTTGGATAGGATATACCCTATCCTGGACTAAACGACAATTTGCAGAGTTAAATAATGGAAAGTTATTTTACCCTCGCTACGATAGACGTCACGATATTTCTGTGGCAACTGCTTATAAAATTTATAATAATCTGAATATTAGTGCAACGTGGTCTTTTGCTACAGGACAGTGGTACACGTTACCCCCCGGACAATTTATATTTGATCCTATCGGAACAGGTGGCGGTAGTGAAGTACAATTTAATTACTCAGATATAAATACAACTCAGTTTCCATCTTACCACAAATTAGATTTAAATGCCACATACAATTTCCTATGGTTCAATTCAGAATTTGAAACCTATGTAAATCTATATAATGTATACAGCCGCGATAATCCATTTGCCAGGTATGTAGTTTTGGAAGAGAATGATAACGGAGAATTGGTGCCAGTCGTTAAACAAATAACTCTGTTCCCATTTATCCCCTCAATTGGAATAACAGTAAGATGGTGAATATGAAAAAGATTGTTTCAATTGTGGCGTTAATTCTGCTTTTAATTGCTTGTGAAGACGAACAAATCGTGGATATAGATACTGCCCATGAAGAGTTCACAGTAGTACAGGCGGAGCTTAAGCAAAATGGAAGATTTCCAGGAGTAAGATTTACAAAAACTCTGCCTTTGGGTACTCCATATGATATTGAAGCAGCAGAACTGAAAAACATTATTGCATATATTAGAATTAATGGTATTCAAATTATTCCGTTACATTACACAACTGATGGATTGTATAAACCGTTATACGATGTGTACATTGAAAACGGCCAGGTATATGAACTATTTGCTGAGCGTGACGAAACATTCATTTATGGAAAAACCATAATTCCTCAAAAACCTACAATAACCCAATCCAACTACAATCAGGGTGAATATTATCTTGAAGCTCAAGTTAGATCTTTTGAGGGAGAAGTTTATTCTGCATTATGGATTATTAATTCATCAACCATTGAAAAAGCTCCTGACTACTTCTCGGTTTCTGTACCGACAAATATAACAGCTAACTCAACAGTTAATGTAAGATCGATGATATTACCCGAAGAATATCGCCGATCGGAATATAACAGTAGCAGACTAATCCAAGTTTTTGCTTTTGATAAATCCTTTAAATCCTATTTTGATTCACGAACCTCAGGAAATAGTGTCGATGATCCATTCATTCAGGGAGGTGGTTCTATTGAATGGAATGTACAGGGAGATAATGTTATCGGGATGTTTATTGGAGTTGCTGAAAGTAATCAGATAATTGTTGAATAATGACTTATAAGTTTTCGAATGAAAAATCTATATAAAGTACTTGTTACATCAGCGCTTATTTTCTACGGTTGTTTAGAAGATATTACTCCTCCTCCGTTTACTGGTGAGCTCAATACAACTGCGGAGATGTTATTATATTTTGAATCAAACGGTGATTTTATTAACTCAAATTCAGCGCCTCCCCTGGTAGATGCCGAGGAAGTAAATAATAATTTAAATAATTATTTAATAATTGACTTAAGAACAAATGATGAATTTTTAGCTGGTCATATTCCTAATTCGATTAATAAATCTTCTGATTCACTTTACTCTTTTATTGAAACTCATCATGATTCAAGTTATTTAAAAATTATTCTAGTTAGCAAAAACGGTCAAGCATCTGCATACTATGCATCATTACTTCAATTAGCCGGATTTGATAAAGTGTATTCACTTAATTTTGGAATTGCATCCTGGCATATAGATTTTGCAGTTGACTGGTTGAACGCAATTGGAGATGCCCGAAACATTACGTCTTATACGAATAACCAATTTCCTAAAAATGATTTAACTGATTTACCTCAAATTACACTTCAAGATTCGAATTCACCAATTGAAGAGAATATAAAATTAAGAATAAAAGATATTTTTAAGGCCGGGTTTAATACTAATAAGGAATACATTGTAGATTTGAACATTATAATTGATGATTATCTTATATGTTATGGCAAAGCAAGCTTCTATGGTGCCAGACTTAACGGAGTATTTGGTGGACTTGGACATCCTGTCGGAACAATTTCATACGAAGACTCACCTTTTTATCATTTCAGGAGTACTAATTATCTGCAAACACTGCCCAACAACAAACGAATAACGGTATATAGTTATAATGGACAGTTGAGTGCCAGTTTAGTTGCTTATCTTAGAGTACTGGGTTATAATGCTCGAACGCATTTGTTTGGGGGTAACACGTTATTTTACAGTAGAATGCTTGATAATACAGAATTAATCGATTATGCACTCTTACAATCTGATATTAAGAACTTTGAATATATAACCGGAAACTAAAAAGCCCCATCTAAATTAGAAGGGCTGTGATTATCAATAAATGAAAGAGAAAAAATTCAGCAATGATTTCTCTGTTTATTTTTTCATAGATTCCTGTAACCTTCTGGTCATAGATATAAAAAACCCGAACACCATTACGACAATACCAATCCATACAAAACTAATAAAAGGTTTAACACTCGCACTAACTGATAAGATCTCCTGCTTGGTATGATTAGAGTGATCATCGCTGTTATCACTTAGTTTTGAAAGTGTAATTTCAATATTACCGGCTGATAAACTCACTAAACCAATATTAATATCAAGTTCTTCTGAAGCAAATGAGGTAAACTCAACCTTTCCTCCAACAGATTTTCTAAATAGCTCAAATTCTTTTTCATTGCCGTTTTTCTCCAACTTGAAAACAGCACCCATTTGAAAATCACGGCCTTCCTGCATGGCAGCCATCGTTTCTGCACCGAGATTAAACGAGGTAAAAGTAATTTGTGCGCCATTAAATTCAGTACTCTCTCCCTTTTTTAATGAAATGCTTTTAGAATTCTTATTAGAATTGGATGTACCTTCATCGTACCCAACAGGGGAAACATAAAAATCTTGAGTTGGAAGAGTAAGGATAGCTGGAATTCGCATCAGACTATTATTAAAATCGCTAAAGTACATTACAGGCTTAACTTTATATTCCGAATCACCCTTTTTAACATCAATATTAAATGAATATTTTGTATTGTTATCTATTGGTGTCCAACCGGTGAATATCATATCATAACCAAAGGCAGTAGTTGTTTCATTTTTAATCAAATCTACATCCACTTGCCTGCTGTATGCTGATGAACCTATAACCCCAAGAATAAATACTGCAATGCCGATATGTGCTACATAGGCACCCAACATCTTCCTGTTCCCCTTAATTATTTTAATTGCTATCTCTGCATTAACTATCAATGCAAACGCCATTGAAAATGCTAATAGAATCAACATTATATCATGAACACTGCCGAACAACACAAGTGCTATTGTAAATACAAATGCAGTTGTCACAGAAGGAATAGATTTCCTGATTATGTCCTTTTTATCGGTGTGTTTCCACTTGATAAGCAAACTTAATCCGTTAAGGAAACCAATAATAATTGCTATGGGACCAAATAATGGCGCAGAAGTACCAACAAGAACTATTATCGCAGAAGCAATTAATACAACTGACGCAGTAAACAAAGCAAGTTCGCGTGAGAGGAGACTTTCTTCCCCTGTAGCTTCATCCGTCAGCGATTTCCATCTGTATGCGATTGATCCTAATCCCAATAATAAAAATGTTCCAATAAAAAGAATAAGAAATAAGTACACAGTCATCCCTGGATCAACAAAAGAGTGAACAGAAGCATCGCCAAGTACACCACTTCTTGTTAAGAATGTGCTGTACAATACTAAAATATACGTGAAAATGCAGAGTATCAGATTAGTTTTTGCATACTTACCTATACCGCCTTTATTTTGACTCTTCCGTTGAACAAGTAAAGTATGAATACCGGCAAGACCAACAATCCAGGGAATAAGGCTGGAATTTTCTACAGGATCCCATGCCCAATAACCACCCCAGCCAAGCATTTCGTAAGCCCAATATCCTCCAAGCATTATACCCAATCCTAGAATTCCTGTACCTGCTAGAAGCCAGGGAAAAGCCTGCCTAATCCAATCTCTATACTCATTTTTCATCAATGCAGCCAGTGCAAACGCAAATGGAACTGTAGTCATTCCAAAGCCAGTAAAAAGAATTGGCGGATGAATTTGCATCCAAAAATTGAGTAGTTGTGGATTTAGACCACGACCATCTACAATAAACTGATTAAAAGAAATACCTGAACCAGCAAGAAGATTTTTTAGTTCGGTATTGGCTTGAATAAAACTATTTCCACCGTTTGGATCAGTAAAGAAAAAAGATTTAAGAAATGGTAATCCCAGATAATCAGGATTAATTGATTTCAAATCTATGAATACCGGGGTTGCCCAAATAAATTCGAATGGATTCTTAAACCATGGCGATACCATTAGAAGAAGAAAAGTTGTTGCAAGAGTAAAAACAGTCATTACCCGTGGTTCAAGATCATCACGCTTAGAGGTATAGGATTGGAGAAAGATACCAATTATCGAAGTTATAAGTAACCATAACATAAAACTCCCTTCCTGTCCACCCCAGAACGATGCAAGAAGAAAACCCGTTGTTAATGAATTATTACTGTAACTAAAAACATATTTATATTCATATTGATGCGTAAGAAGTGCGTACCACAAAAAAGTTGATGCAACAATTACCAACATCGCCATTGAATGGTAAGAAATCCTTCCATAGTTAAGGGTGTTTTTATAACCCCTGAAATTTAGATAGTACATTACCATTGCCATAGTGCTGCAGGCAAGTGCGAGTACTAGAATTACTGATCCAATCATAATATCATCTCCAAATAATAGCCTATTCTTGTTTATTATTACATTGTTGAGGTTTGAACTTGCTGATTTTCATATTTACTCGGGCATTTTGTTAAAATATCCCTGGCATGAAAATATCCATCTATATACTTTCCTGTTACAACAACACTTACAGCTGATTCGAAATTATTTGGTATAGTTCCGTCATAGACCACCTTCATTTCATTTCCTTTATCATCAACCAAAAAGAATGTGAAGGTTTTATTCACGTTATCAATTTGATATTTCTTTTCCTTTACCCAGCTTCCGGTTGCCTTTACAGTCTTACTAGTTCCCATTACCTGAACAAAATCATCCTGATACTGAATATTACTTTGAGTAAACAAGTAAGCCATAAGTCCAAGAAAAATAACAATAATAAATCCGCCGAAAACATATTTATTTTTCATTTTGTACTCCATCCTTTAGTTCTTTTTCAACACTTTTTATTCTCTTATCCAGACTTAGCAGATAGAAAAAAATACCTGCCCAAACGATAAGAACAATTATCATCACAATATAAATAGCATTATTTGATAAGAAACTCTCCACTTTTATCCTCGAATTAATTTTCTGTTTAGTTTATCCCGGTAAATTATCGATCTATAACTAACATTCCACATCCAAAAATATAAAATTGTAAATCCAATAAGCGAAAGAAAAAATATTAATAACATACTGGAATTCATTTTAAAGTTAACAACAGGACCGGCATTTGTATCGTCTGCAGAACCGGGGTGCAGACCCTTCATAATCCGGGGCATAATAAAAATAAAAAACGGAACCGTTACAAAAGCAATCAATGAATACACCGCTGAGAGTGTTGCTCTTTTTTCTTCCGATTCAATTGAAGAACGGAGTGCGAAAAGTGCTCCATAAATTAATAGAAGTGCAAATATGCTTGTTTGTCTGGGATCCCAACTCCAAAATGAACCCCATGCAAATTTTGCCCAAACGGCACCGGTTACCGTTGCCAAAATACAAAAAATCATTCCCAATTGAGCTGAAGTATATGCCTTTGCATCATCATCCAGATCTTTCCTTTTTAAATATCTGAAACTAAAAATAGTAGATACAAGAAAAGCTATCAGTGTTAACCATGCTGTTGGAACATGGAAGAATATAATCTTTGCGTTTTCTTCTAATCCAGGAATATAAGGAAATTCATACCATGCTTGTGGATTCTCAACAATGGGAAATGCAATTCCCGCAATTGAGACAAATGAAAGAAGCAGAAATAGTATTATTTTCCAAAACATATTGTAATCACTATTATATATGAGGAATTAGTTAATCTTTCCAAATAAAATCGAACAGTAAGTATGAAACTGTAAGCATAACTACATCATAGCTAACAACTATTGCTAACTCAAACCTTGCATCTTCAATACTTGTGCCATCAAGAGCAAACAAAGTTAATTGAACCGAGGTAAGAATCAAAGGTAATAATATAGGAAACGATAACACCGGATATAACGTACCCTTTGCGCCAGCTTTTGCAATAATGGCGGCAATTAT
>JARRKK010000202.1:0-6023 GCA_037388105.1 Ignavibacteriaceae bacterium
AAAAAGCTATGGCATACTTTGCAAAGGAAAAGGTGTGAAGTATAGATTCATAACAGGTAAGCTGAGAGAATACCCTAAAGGGCTCAGCTACAGGATAGTTGGAGTAAGCCGTTCAGGATATTATCACTGGCAGAAAAGCAGATACACCCGGAAAAGATTTGAGGAGCAAAGCTTATTATTACTCGTAAGGAAACATTATCAACATAGCCGGGGAAGTTATGGTTTGCTGAGATTAACCAGTGCAATAAGGAAAGAGGGAATTATAGTTAACAAAAAACGAGTATACCGCTTGATGAAGAAATACAGCATATTCTCAAAGACAAAGAAGAAATTTAAGGTAACAACCAAGCAGAACAATAAAGCTTCATTCAGTGCTAATTTGGTTAATGGAAGATTTGAAGCTGATCGAATAAATCAAATCTGGACATCAGATATAACTTACATCTGTACCAATAAAGGTTAGTTGTATCTTGCAGTAATTCTTGATGTTTATAACCGGGAGATTGTTGGCTGGTTTTTGGATCTGAGTGCCTCAGCGGATTTAGCTATAAATGCTTTAACGATGGCTATAAACAACAGGAAGCCTGAAGCTGGAATAATATTCCACTCTAACAGAAGAAGCCAGTATACATCAAGCAGCTTTAGTAATACTTTGGTTCATTATGGATTTATTCAATCGATGAGCAGTAAAGGTAATTGTTATGACAATGCAATAACAGAATCATTTTTCAGTACATTAAAAAAAGAACTTATTTATCTGACAAACTTTGGAACCAGAGAACAAGCAACATTAGAAATCTTTGAGTTTATCGAAATCTTCTACAACAGAAAAAGACTTCACTCTGCTTTGACTTACGAAAGTCCAATAGAATTTAAGAAGAAAAAAACGATTGATAATAGAAAAGTTAAAATAGTAATTAATAATAATCAGAGAGTTGCTTATCTTGGTGTCTAATTTAGAGGGTACGGTTCACTCCATACAAAGTCCATACACACTCCATACACAGTCAGTGGGATTCGTGGAAATCTCAATACGAACTGTATTGAATCATTTTCGTGTGGGAGCTATAGGATTCGAACCTATGACCCCCTGCTTGTAAGGCAGGTGCTCTGAACCAGCTGAGCTAAGCTCCCATTAAATAGATTTTTTGCAGTTCAAATATCATTCTTTTCGGAACTAAAATCAAAACTTTCAGATTTTATGGTGAGAGCGGTTCGCTCATTAAAATTAAAAGCAGACGATGTTTCCAAATTTCGGTTCGGTGATGCAGTTTATTTCTTATGATTAAAAATTCTAGCAAAAAGAGAAATATCTCGAACGTTTAATCTGTATCCATCCGTTAATATATCGAGTAAGAAGATATTATTTTTTTCTTACAGGTTGATCGATATCAATTTTAAAAAAATATGCTGTTTAAAAAGGATGATTTCTAATTTAAACTAATAACGTCTTCTGCCTGTATTGGAACCTTTTCGACCATGACTTCTTTTACCTCCTCGTCTGTCACGCTCCGGTCTTGCTTCGTTTACAACAAGTTTCTTACCTTTAAGTTCAAAGGTGTTCAAATTATCAAGAGCTTTTTGGGCATCAGCCCTTCCTGGCATTTCAACAAATCCGAATCCCTTTGATGCCTGACTGAACATATCCCGAATTATTTTAACACTACTCACTCGTCCGTGTTTCGAAAACAATTCATTAAGTTCTTCATCTTTTACCTCTTGAGCTAAGTTACCTACAAAAATCTTCATTCTTACTTCCTGTTCATTTAATGTGAATTAATTTCAGATTAATATTAGAGATTAAAACCAGAAGTAGTAATACTACTTTTGAAGTTTAATAAAAATGCCGCTACAATCGACGGCATTAATATGGTGATTTGAAAGAAAAGTTAGAATCGTCTTCCTCTTCCGCTGTCTCCTCTATCACGCCTTGGTCGAGCTTCATTTACAACTATTTTACTCCCTTTAAATTCATAAGAGTTTAAAGTATCAACTGCTTTTTTAGCCTCAGCTTGACCGGGCATTTCAACAAATCCAAATCCCCTTGATTCCTGGCTGTAATTGTCACGAATGACCTTTGCACTGCTTACATTTCCATGCGCAGAAAACAAACCATTCAGATCTTCATCTTTTACCTGGGGGGTAAGATTGCCCACATAGATATTCATTTTTTACTCCATTAAATTTTAATAATAAATAGTAACCGTTCCATTGTTTATGATCCCGTCTAGTGATAGATAAATAAAACTTTGGTTGGTTCTTTGCCGCTGTATAAAAATAGGATTAGAAATCGAAGGATATATTGAAGTGCGCTCTGATCATAATTTTAATTCAGGACATTATCAACATACTGTAAATAATTGGTAGTTACAAACCCTTTAATTACTAGTACAATTGTAATGTTCTTGAATTAAAGATAGAGCGGGTGATGGGACTCGAACCCACGGCATTCAGCTTGGGAAGCTGACACTCTACCAACTGAGTTACACCCGCGGAGAATTTATCGTTTTGAAAAATATAATAAAAATATCCGATTAATCATTAGACAGCTAAAATCTAAAAGATTAATCGGATTTTGTCAAACTGCAGATTGATGATTAATTGGAGTATACTATCTTCGAAACCATATTATTTCTTGTTATGATTGTTTGAATAAACCAATTATAATTTTTCTCTTCTTGTGGTTTTCCAACAAGTATTATCTGATCTTTGTTTCTTAATTTAACAGTATATAGACCACTTGCAGTCGAATCGAGTTCATTAGAAATAGCCCACCCTTTAAAGCTTTTACTACCTCCACCCATCTCACGTGTTTTATTGTAATATTGTTGAGCCAGTAATCCAAGATTAGCAGACTCATAAGTAATACTATCTTTAACTGAATCTTCAGCAAAAGATTCGAATAATTGGCTTGCAAATGCAATTGCAATCCCAATTACAAAAACTCCTAATACTACAAGTAATAATTGTTGTGTTCCCATTTTGCCCTCATAAGATAATTAGTTCACAATTCTTGTTTATTATTTTATTGGATGTTCAAGCATTTCAACAAGAATTTTATGATCCCATTAAAATTTATACCAATGCAAACATACGCTCAGTTTTAACTTCCACCTCAACATTTGATAAATTATTGTTTCTCAATGCATCATGTATAGAATAAAAAGTATTAAATATACTGATCGTTTTTACTAAGTGTGCTGCATTCTGGATGATTTTGTCTGTGATTATAAGCTTAAGCTGCCCATCACTGAGTTCTAGTTTCTTCTTTGTTACTATAAGTGCACCGATAAAAGTAGAATCGATAGACAAACATTTAGTCAAATCGATTACTAAATTGTTATAGCCATCTGCTATTTCTCTATCAAGTATATTTTTAAATCTTACAGCCTCGGCTGCCGATGCTCTGAATAAATCAACATCAATGACCAGTATCTCATTCGTATAACTTGATTCAAATTCCCTCATGTAAACCCTCATAAGTAAAAATTTATTAGCGGATTGCCAAGTAGTGTGCCAAGTACATTTTCATTCAAATTTTAAATTTATTATCAAAGTACCAGTTTCATTTCATGACAATTTCTTAATACCGAACTTGCTGAAAACTTAAGAAACATAGCTTTATTAAATTTCTTGTACTGAAATGAATCAATTAGAGTTCTAGTTAATAAACTAGAATATTTTGTTGAATCTGACTATTACTAGATGGATCCTTTAAATGGGTATTTTGATAATTAAAAATTCGATTAGCAATACATGGGTATTAATCTATTTTTCTTCTATACAATATCATGAGGAACGAAAATATATTACAAAATCTTCTGTCTCATTATTAAAAAATTTAGAAAAATAATTTCAATTCAGAACATCAATGAATTCAAATACATTCAATATTTGTTAAATTAGCATAAATTTGCTGGTATAATGCTTGAGTTATGGTAGTGGATTAATTGATCGTAATTAATTAGTATTTGGATTATGGGAATAGACTCTTTCATACTATTTCTTTATTGTTAGTTTCTAAATAAGCATAAAACCAATATTGTTTTTTGCTTGCCGATCCGGATAAGATTTTTCGGGCATAAAATATTTTAATATTAACTCCTCTTTTGAGGGCTTTAGCTGGAGTTACCTAATGAATCATTTCAAATTTAATGATGTACTTAAACTATTTCTAAAATCTATTTCATTTATAGTTTTTATATCCTTCTATTCCTGCAATACCTATTATTCCGATCAGCATATCGAAATAAAAGAAGATGGACTTATCTATAAAGTTGGGCGGGAAAACCCATTTACGGGAATGATAATAGATACACTTAATAATAATATATTAGAGTATGAAGTAGTTAAAGGTGTAAAAAATGGAGTGTTTAAAGTCTCTTCCATAAATGGAATAGTGACTATATTGGGAAACGTTCAGGATAACATGAATATAGGTGAATGGAATTATTATTATCCAAATGGCGAGTTGGAATCCAAAGGCAATTTTAAAAACGATTTACCTGAAGGCAAATGGACCTGGTATTATTACAATGGGAATTTAAAAGAATCCGGAACATTTCTGGGAGGGCTCAAAACTGGAAGATGGTACAAATATAATGGTGAAGGATCTCTAATTTCGATAGTACTATATGATAATGGTGAAGTAATAGATGAATCGCATCTCGATATAATGCGAAGTATCTGATATTCCTGTCCGGGTCATTAATTAAATGCTTGCTTAACCAGATCCCTCTGATGCTGAATTGACATTTTTGCAGAACCAACAGCCGGACTAGCACTCGGAGGTCTTCCTACATACGTTATTTCTAAATCTTTATCAATATCGTTTTTAATTAGGGGTAACAGAAAATTCCATGCACCCATATTTCCAGGTTCTTCCTGGATCCATACAATTTTATCCACATTACTATAATTTGCAAATATTTTATTTAATTCTTTTGAGGGATATGGATAATATTGTTCTATTCGTATTATGGCAACATCTCCAATATTATTATCAATCCTGAATTTATTAAGATCGTAAAATATCTTTCCTGAAGTTAAAAGTAATTTCTTAACTGTACTTAAATCATTAATTAACGGATCATCTATTACTTCTTTAAACTTGCCTTTTATGAATTCTGACCTTAAAGATTTTGCCTCCGGATGACGCAAAAGGCTTTTTGGCGTCATGATAACCAATGGTATATGTACCGCTTTCTTAATTTGTCTTCTTAAAAGATGAAAATATTGTGCTGGTGTTGTTAAATTACAAACCTGCATGTTATTTTCGGCACAAAGAATCAAAAATCTCTCTAACCGCGCACTGGAGTGTTCCGGTCCCTGCCCTTCATATCCATGCGGTAACAACATTACAAGATTATTAGGAACACCCCACTTTTCATAAGATACAACAATAAAATTATCGATTATAACCTGGGCACTATTTGCAAAATCTCCGAACTGAGCTTCCCACATTACAAGAGCAAGAGGGTCAGACGAGCTGTATCCGTATTCGAATCCAAGAACTGCTGCTTCTGACAGAAAACTATCAAGAGCCTCAAGCTTTGCCTGTTTTTTATCAAGATGATTTAGCGGGACTCGCTCATATCCTGAATTAATATCAGTAAGTGCAAGATGGCGTTGACTGAATGTTCCACGGACACTATCTTGTCCACTTAATCGAACAGGGGTGCCTTCAAGTAACAGACTACCAAATGCAATTGATTCTGCTAAAGCCCAGTCAGCTTTATCTGAATCATCCAAAATGTTTCTTCGTTTCTCTAAAAATTTAGTCAGCTTAGGATGAAATAAAAAATTGTCAGGAACATAGGTTAAACCCTCAACAATTTTTGTTAATTGTTCATTTGAAATTGCTGTAACTTTTTCTGGTGAAGTCTCTTCAATTTCTTCTTTAGTAATGGCGAGTGGGATATCTCCTTCAAATGTGTCCAATTTACTTTTTTCTTCAATCCTATCGAATGATGAATTTAGAACCGCCTGAAAATCATTATTAATTTTATTTAAGTCACTCTCTG
>JARRKK010000203.1:0-8488 GCA_037388105.1 Ignavibacteriaceae bacterium
GAAAATTTCAGACCTGGATTCTATTGCAAAGAGATGGTTTAATACTACTGATGAGGACCACCCGGGAGTAAAATATTTCAAAAGTAGAGGTGATTATATAATAAGCGGAGATGTATTTAGATTAAGACGAGATAGTGTGGAGACTCCGTATGTGTTAACTCCCACACAAATCAGATCAATATTAAGAGACCTTAATATGGCTACTGTAGTAGGATTTCATACTCGAAACGTATTGCACAGAGGACATGAATTTATACAAAAGAAAGCTTTGGAAATGGTTAAAGCTGATGGATTGCTAATCAGTCCGGTAATAGGACCAAAGAAAAAAGGTGATTTTGCAGCTAAAGCAATCTTAAAAAGTTATGAAAGGATTATTTCAAGTGGGTCCTACGAACCATACAAAGTATTGCTGGGAGCCTTTAGTACATATTCAAGATATAGCGGTCCTCGTGAGGCAGTATTTACAGCATTATGCAGAAAGAATTTTGGGTGCAGTCATTTTATAATTGGGAGAGATCATACAGGTGTGGGGAATTACTATACAGCAGATGCTTCTCAGGAAATATTTACTAAAGTTGGAGATATCGGAATAAAACCTGTTTTCTTTGAAACAGCATATTATTGTAATACTTGTGGATATGTTACAAGTGGATGTCAGCACCTTGAGAAAGACAGAATAAAGTTAAGTGCAACCGAAATAAGAAAATGCCTGATTAGTAATCAAAAACCGCCTGAATATTTATTAAGAACGGAAATCTCAGAGTTACTATTAAGTATGATGCAAGCAAACGAACAAATATTTATAAGCTAAATTTTTAAGGAATTCAAAATGATTATTTGGTGTACAGGTCTTTCAGGTTCAGGTAAAACGACCATATGTGGTTTGCTTATGGATCTATTGAAAAGTAATGATCATTCTGTAGAGTGGTATGATGGTGACAGAGTTAGAGAAGAATTGAAGATTGAATCGGATTTTTCTAAAGAAGGTATTTTAAAAAATAATTTCGAAGTGATAGATAGGATCAATAAAGTTAAAGATACAGTTGATTATATAATAATTTCTTTGATTACACCATTTAATGAAGTAAGGGAACATGCACGAAAAACATTCGGTAAAGATTATTTTGAAGTTTATCTTAAATGCGATAAAGAAACTCTGGTTGAACGAGATACCAAGGGTTTGTATAAAAGAGCGCTTAATGGAGAGTTGGATAACCTAATAGGTTTTAGTGAGAAAATCCCTTATGAAGAACCATTGAAACCTGATCTGATATTGGAAACTCATTTAATTACTCCGGATGATGCCGTAAAAAATATATTTAATAAACTAAATATTCTGACACAGGAACAAATTAATTTTAAAGGGGAATGATATTAAGGTAATTCAGCGATTCTCCCCAACTAATGAAAAACTATTATCAACAATATAAATCTAAGATAAAATGTGTATTTAATTAATAAATTGGTTCATTCACACAAAAATTAATAGTAGTACTTAGTTTTATACTATTCAAAATATCACATGTAAATAGCATATTAATTTTATGGATTCAACAAACATTTTTGAAATATTAATACTAACAATCGTTATTTCTTCATTTTCAATTGTTCAAACTTTATTCGGTGTTGGTCTGTTGGTTTTTGGAACTCCAACTTTACTACTAATGGGATATCCGTTTACTACTGCTTTGCTTTTACTTTTACCTTCTTCAATACTTTTAAGTGCTATCCAGATTTATGTTGGAAAAAATCAAATTGAAATTAAGAAGGAATTTATATATTACTCAATTCCGCCAATGCTGGTGGGACTTATTATAGTTTCTGCAGGATTTTTTGATTGGAATTTAAAACTAACCATTGGCTTAATACTGGTTTTTATTACTGCTATTAGAGCGTTCAAAAAATATCATAAATATCTTTCAAAGATATTTAGTAGTAATATAAAATTATATATGATAGTTATGGGAGCTATACATGGAATTTCCAACCAGGGTGGAGGACTATTAACGCTCTATTTTTCTACAATCTATAGCGATAAGTTAAAAATCAGATCAAATATTGCATTCTGTTATTTTACTTACGGTGTATTCCAACTCGTATACCTCCTGATTTTCCATTTTAATCCTGTTGCTATACTGGGAATTTTACTATCTGCAATATCATTAGTGATTTTCTATACAATTGGTGGAAAAATATTTCATCACACTTCTGAACAACTTTTCCAAAAACTTATTTCCTATGCTATCGTACTTTTTGGTTTAATGCTAATTTATGGAGGGTTAGTTTAGCATTTGCAAAAATTATTGTAATCTCTGGTAATAATTGCTCAATAAATATTGAATGAGTAATTTCACACTATTCTGTCCATATTAAATTGAAAATTAATTGCTGATACAGAGCGTAATAAAATTAAATGGAAAAAATTAAAGTAGTATATTTAACAGGATTCTGGTTTAGCGGTGCAACGATATTGGGGAGAAGTTTAAAAAGTTCAAATGAGGCAATTTATGTTGGCGAAATAAGAGATTATTGGACCAAAGGCAAAAGATTTAAGTGAACTAGAAAAAACTAAAAACTATTTTAAATTAAGGAAATTCTTAAAAAACAAAGATGACAACCATATTCGTGAATTACTAAATACTTATTTAAAGCATACCGAAAAATTATATGAGATTATTTCAAGAGTGAGTGGTAAAGATATTATTATTGATTCTTCCAGACTCCCGGGACGATTGTTGGCTCTTTCTTGTTCCACCGTAATTGAGATATTTCCAATATATATTATAAGAGATCCAAGAGGTGTGGTTAATTCACTTATCAAAAAAGATATTAGAAGATTCGGTGAAGTTGAAAACAGCACTTTCAAACATATTCTAACCTGGAATATAAAAAATCTTTTAAGCCTGGATAGCATAAATATTTTAAACTCAAATGATACACTTTATCTCGAGTACAAGAATTTCACTACAAATCCGGCTAAAGTTTTAGAAAAGATAAAGAAGACTTTAAATTGCTCACTAGATTATGAACAAGAAAATGGGAAGGTTTCACTTTTTTTGGAACCAGGACATGTTTTTACTGGTAATAGAAGCAGACACGATGCAGGCAAAATTACTATCGCAGAGGATACGAAATGGAAATCAGAATTAAGCTGGCAAAGAAAAGCACTTGTATCAGTTACTTCTTTACCATTGCTTAAATACATGGTAAAAAAATATCATATGAATTAACAAAAATAAAAGAAGGAACAACATCCGAATAAACATTTTAACTTTTTAAAATCTATAAATTCAATTGATTGGTCTGTAATTCAACTAACATTTCTATCATTTTGTAATACAATTGTGCTAGGAATTTCGTCGAGCTTAATTTATTTCGACCTGTAAATTTCATGAATATTCCGGCTTTGACTGTCTTCCACAAAATTTACGAATAACTCCTTTATCCTATATTACTTCAAATCTTAACAATATCCTGCATACCTACATAAAACTAATGTTAAGTAGCAATTAGACTATTTAAATAATTAGTTTATTTCTTGTTTTACTGTATATTTCTGAGAATGGGCATAATCCGTGTTGAGGAGAATACACTTATTAATATTGTCTTGCTTGATTTTAACGACAGCTATCAATCAAGCATACGCGCAAAAATTTGCTGTTATCGGAGATTTTGGTAAAGCTGGAGACAATGAATCAGATGTGGCAAACCTGGTTATTGGCTGGGATCCTGATTTTATCGTCACTGTTGGTGACAATAATTACCCGGACGGAGAAGCATCAACAATCGATGAAAATATTGGTCAGTATTATCACGCTTATATATATCCCTATACAGGCAGCTATGGTTCGGGTAGTACGGGAAATCAAAATAGATTTTTCCCCGTCCCGGGTAATCACGATTGGGATTCACAAACGGAATTAGACCCATATCTTGATTATTTTGATCTTCCAAAAAATGATGAATCAAATAATGAAGAATACTATGATTTTGTGTGGGGTGATATACATTTTTTCATGATTGATTCAGATCCCAGACAAGCTGATGGAATTGAAGAAACATCTGCACAAGCACTCTGGGTAAAGGACAAAATGCTTAATTCTACAGCAAAATGGAAAATTGCAGTTTTACATCGACCCCCGTATCATTCCAGCGGTGCTAATAATTATTCTGAAATGCGATGGCCTTTTAAATCGTGGGGTGCAGATGCTGTATTATCCGGGCATAAACATAATTATGAGCGCCTGATAGTTGATGATATGCTTTATTTTATAAATGGACTTGGTGGACATAGTAAGCAGAGTTTTGACAATACAGAAACGGGTTCCATATTACGATATAAGGATGATTATGGTGCAATGCTTGTTGAGGCAAATTCTGGTGCTATAAGTTTTGCTTTTTATACGAAATCTAATAGTCTGATTGATATATATGAAATAGATGAACCCACACCAGTTGAACTTACCTCTTTTACAGCTATACTAAACGATAATAGTATTGAAGTAAAATGGAAAACAGAAACAGAATTAAATAATTATGGATTCTATATTGAACGGGCTGTAGAAAACTCAGATTGGTCAGTACTTAGTTTTGTTGAAGGGAATGGAAATTCAAATTCACCAAATTATTATTCATTTAGTGATTCATATATCTTTGAATCCGGTAATTATAATTACAGATTAAGACAAACCGATAATGATGGTACGTTCGAATATTCAGATGTAGTGACCGTAACGGTTGGTGTTCCTGTTTTATATTCTCTCAGTCAAAATTATCCAAATCCATTTAATCCTGAAACAAGAATTGATTATACACTACCGGAGCAGCAGAATGTTTCATTGAAAGTATATAATATGTTGGGTGAAATGGTTCAGGAACTGGTAAACGAAGTAAAACCCGCCGGAAATTATACAGTAACTTTTGATGGTTCAGATTTACCGAGTGGAGTTTATGTGTACAGAATTCGAACTGAAGGATTCTCTGAAAATAAGAAGATGACGTTATTGAAATAACACAGAGTTTATAATGGTTGAACTAAAATTTAATTTATAATCTTTATAACAGTATTAATTGAACAAATTATTCCTTGATTGTTTAATTGGAACATTCTTAAAATTTCGATTAAGTTGTTACGAATATAATCGGCAGTAACTAGTAAATTATTTAAAAATTACAGAAAAATTTTGTAGTAGTTCGCACTTAACTGCTATGTGAAAACAAAAACTAAATTAGAAATATCCAACTATCGGAGTTAGGAAGTCTTTGTAACAGTGCACTTATGTTATAAAGCAATAATCAAGAGTGATTATTTAAAGTAGGATTTAGTTGAATTAAATACGAGTTCGGAGGGATGTAAAATGATGTTAAATTACAAATACAGGGCAATGCTATGCACAAATTTATTATTTCCATAACATTTCTTTTTGCACAACAACTATTTACCCAAAATTTTACCATTATTGGAATACCGGATACACAATTTTTAGTTGACGTGGATGAAGCAACTCCAGAGATTTTTGACGCTCAAACACAATGGATTGTTGCCCAAAAAAATACTCTAAATATTGTATATGTTGCACATCTTGGTGATGTTGTACAACATGGAAGTGGTGAAGATCAAGAATGGCAAGATGCAAATCATTCAATGAGCTTTCTTGAAGTACCAGATCCTCCGACATATCCTGAAGGTATTCCTTATGGGGTGGCAGTTGGAAACCATGATCAATCCGGTTGGGGTGATCCGGATGGAAATAGTACAGCTAAATTTAATGAGTATTTTGGTATTTCAAGATTTAGCGGTAGAAGCTATTATGGTGGTTATTATGGAAGCAATAACGACAATCATTATGATTTGTTTAGCGCTAATGGTATTGAATTTATAGCAATTTATATTGAGTATGATTCAGATATGCAAATAGATGCTGGCGAAATAAGTTGGGCTAAAAGTATACTTGAAGCGTACAGTAACCGGAGAGCAATAATAGTTTCACATAGAATTCTTGATGAGGGAAATCCAGGGGATTGGCATAGCGAGCAGGGAGAAAATTTATATAATGCATTTAAAGTACATCCAAATGTTTTTTTAATGCTATGTGGACATAAAAAGGGTGAAGGTCGGAGAACAGATACTTATAACGGAAATACGATCCATACTTTGCTTGCTGATTATCAGGGCAGTCATGATGGTTGGTTGAGAATTATGGAATTTAATCCTGCTTTAGGGACAATAGATGTTAAAACATACTCTCCATGGTTCGATGAATATGATACAGGTTCAAGTAGTCAATTTACATTAAATTCAGATTTTACTCCTCTACCGGTTGAACTTGCTTTCTTCACAGGTTCGCTTAATGGGAACAATATTGAATTACGTTGGAGAACTGAGACCGAAGTAAATAATTATGGATTTTTTATTGAACGGGCTACAGAAAACTTAGATTGGTTAACACTCGGTTTTGTTGAAGGGAACGGAAATTCAAATTCAGCAAATTATTATTCATTTAGTGATTCAGATATCTATGAATCCGGTAATTATAATTACAGATTGAGGCAAACAGACAACGATGGTACATTCGAATATTCAGATGTATTAACCGTCACTGTTGATGTTCCTGTATTGTATTCTCTCAGCCAAAACTATCCAAATCCATTTAATCCTGAAACAAGAATTGATTATTCAATACCGGAACAGCAGAATGTTACGTTTAGAGTATATAATATGTTAGGTGAAATGGTGAAAGAACTGGTAAACGAAGTAAAACCAGCGGGAACTTATACAGTAACTTTTGATGGTTCGGATTTACCAAGCGGAGTTTATGTCTACAGAATTCAGGCTGAAGGATTCTCTGAAAATAAGAAGATGACATTTTTGAAATAACACAACTTTAAAATTAATAATAAGTTGATGGGGTATTAAATAATAATATGTTAATAACAAATGGTTAAACTATGTATAAAACTATCTTTTTTATAATTATTATAATTGGGCAACAACTATTTCCACAAGACGATTTTACAATTATAGGATTACCCGATACACAATACTATTCTGAGGATATTGACAGTAGCGGATCAGGAAAAGGAACAGGTAGTATTGCAACATTTAAAGCCCAGACTCAATGGATTGTTGATAATTGGGTTGATTCGAATATAGTTTATGTAGCACATTTAGGAGATTGTGTAGAGAATGGGGATAATGGAGACCATTTTTTACCTGATCAAGAACCGGCTAATGTGCAAGAATGGGAAAAAGCATCCTCTGCAATGTATTTACTTGAAGATGACCAAACAACTGGCTTAACGGATGGGATTCCATACGGAGTTGCGGTAGGAAATCATGATCAATCTCCATTTGGTGATTTTAATGGTACGACAACTTTATTTAATCAATATTTTGGGTATGAACATTTCAATGGCCGAAATTACTATGGAGGTCATTATGGGGGTGATAATAATAATCATTACGATTTATTTAGTGTAAATGAAACGGATTTTATAGTCATTTATATTGATTATAATGAAGGTCAAAAAGCAGGTGATCCAGAGATTATTTGGGCTCAGGACCTTCTTCAAACTTACATCGATCGGAAAGCAATAATAGTATCACATTTTATTATCAATGCTGGTAATCCGGCCACTTTTGGTGATCAGGGACAGGTTTTATATGATGCATTCAAATCCTATTCAAATGTTTTCTTAATGCTTTGTGGTCATAGATTTAATGAAGGTCGAAGAACAGAAGTCTTTAATGGGGATACTATCCATATATTAATGTCTAATTATCAGGCTCTGTTTGATGGTGGTCATGGATTATTGAGAATAATGAAATTTTCTCCTTCAGCAGGTACAATTTCCGTACTTACTTACTCTCCTACCACAGACAATTATAGGACTGGTGAAAGTAGTCAGTTTACATTAAACTATTATGATCCTACTCTACCAGTTGAACTTACTTTCTTTACAGGCTCACTGAATGTGAATAATATTGAATTGCGCTGGAGAACAGAAACTGAACTGAATAATTATGGATTTATTATTGAACGATCTAAAGAAAATTCAGATTGGCTGGTGCGTGGATTTGTTGAAGGGAATGGGAGTGCAAGCTTGCCCAATGATTATACTTTTAATGATTCAGAGATCTATGAATCCGGAAATTATAATTACAGATTAAAGCAAATAGATTATGACGGTTCATTCGAATATTCAGATGTAGTAACCGTAACTGTTGGCGTTCCTGTTTTATATTCTCTCAGCCAAAACTATCCAAATCCGTTTAATCCTGAAACAAGAATCGATTATACCATTCCACAACGGCAAAATGTATCGCTTAGAGTTTATAATATGTTAGGTGAAATGGTTAAAGAACTAGTAAACGAAGTAAAACCGGCCGGATCCTATTCAATTATTTTTAACACTTCATCTCCCAATTATGAGCTACCGAGTGGGGTTTACGTATACAGATTGCAAACCGATAATTATTCCGCGAACG
>JARRKK010000204.1:0-12499 GCA_037388105.1 Ignavibacteriaceae bacterium
ATCAAACATCTGCACAGGTACTGCAGGATTGTAAGCTTCCACAATTCGGAGTTATTTATGTTGATTCTGAAATAGAAGTTAACGGGGCAGGTAAGAATGTAGATTCAATCGAATTCTGGAAAGCACCAGATAGCAGTGAAACCTTAATGTTTGTTACTGCGAAGAAAAACCATTTAGTTGAAGTTTGGAAGTATCCTTTTAAAGGAAATGAACTCACACCATTAACACATTCAACGTTCAACCACAGTCAGGTAAATGGTTTAGTAATAGATCAGGAATCCGATTTACTTTACGTATCAATTGGAGAGCCTTCCAGCACTGTATGTGTTTTCTCACTTCCGGATAGAAACTTTGTAATGAATTTCAATAAGTCGGGCACAAACTTTCAGTCTGAACCAAATTTAACCTTATTAAAAGAAAGCAATGGGAATAAAAACATTTATGTCTCTGCTGATTTTATAGTATATATTCATGATGCAGTTACAGGAAATTATATTGCCGAGTTTGAACCAACTGAAGGTCTTGAGACAATGGCATCTGATAATTTTTATCAAAGACTCTACATACCTGATGAAAATAATAAAACAGGAGTATATGTTTACTATCCTAATGGTTTGCCATACACGAACAGCGGTCCAAATGTATTTGGTAATGGCCAGTTCAATGCCGATGCAGAGGGAGTATTAGTATATACTTGTCCACTCGACAATCCAATAGATCAGGGAGATGGCTTTATAGTTGTATCAGATCAGCGGAAGAGTCAGACAGACTTTGAATTTTTCGACAGAGAAACATGGGATCATTTAGGTACTGTTAGAATGAACGGAGTATCAAACACAGACGGTATAGCATCATATCCCTATCCATTACCAGATTATCCATTGGGGGTATTTGCAGCTATAAACAATGATAAATCAGTAGCAATTGTTGGGTGGGATAAAATATTTGATAAGATTTTCCCCCGACAGAATTGAGAAAAAGTATAGTAGAAGATGCTTAATAATTTATCCACAATAGAGATCTCAGAATGATATTCGATTTGCAGTTATTGGGGATTTTGGAGATGCCGGTTCAGATGAGGAAGCTGTTGCAAGTCTTGTTGATAGCTGGAATGTAGATTTTATAATCACCGTGGGTGATAATAATTATCCGGATGGTGAAGCCTCAACAATAGATGAGAATATCGGACAATACTATCATAAATATATACATCCTTATGTTGGTTCATACGGTGAAGGATCGGATGTTAATAGATTTTTTCCATCTCTGGGAAATCATGACATGCATACTAATCCTCCTCAACCTTATTATGAATATTTTGAATTGCCAAATAATGAAAGGTATTATGATTTTGTTTGGGGTAATATTCATTTTTTTGCAATTGATAGTGACTCAGATGAGCCTGACGGTGTTTCGGAAAATTCCGACCAAGGGCAATGGCTTCAAAATGCTTTAGCATCTTCATCATCCATCTGGCGTGTAGTTTACTTCCATCACTGTCCGTATTCTTCTTCTTCTAAACATGGCTCACAAGAGTTTATGCAATGGCCGTTTAAAGAGTGGGGAGCTTCAGTTGTTTTGGCGGGACATGATCACACTTATGAAAGAGTGATTATTGATGATTTCCCTTATTTTGTAAATGGTTTGGGGGGTAGAAGCATATATCCATTTGATTGTCCTATTCCAGGAAGTCAGGTAAGATACAACGATAATTATGGAGCGATGTTAATTGAAGCTAATCTTGACAGCATGACATTTAAATTTTATTCTATAGATAATGATCTGATTGATACATATACAATGCCTAGCCCAGCTTCAGATAATAAATCAACGACAAAATATAAATTCGGGTTACAGCAAAATCATCCCAATCCATTTAATTCGAAGACAAAAATTAGGTTTACAATTGCGGAACTCCCGCAAGATATAAGCAACATTGTAAGTCTGAAAGTATATGACGAATCGGGAAATGAAGTAGCTACTTTACTGAATGAAAATAAACCGGCTGGAGCATATGAAGCTGAATTTTCGCTGGCAGATGTTTCTACTGATCTTCCAAGCGGGATATATTATTATAAGCTTCAAGCAGGTTCGTTTTTAGAAACAAGGAAGATGATCTTGCTTCGCTAAAAGTTTCTAAGTAATAACTGCATTAAATAAAATTAAATCCCTGTCAATTAAAGCCTGCCATAGAGTAGGAAGGTTGGCAGGGATTTTTTATTTGTCTCGGTTTGAATTTTAGAAAATTATTTCAATCTTTAAGCAAGTTATTTTATAGGAGGATGGCATGAACATATTTAATATTAACATATTATTATTTCTGTTTATAGGTTCCGTTTGTTTGCTCGCACAGAATTTTTCTGGTTCATATATTCTGCAGGATTATTCTCCCGCCGTAACACTTTTACTCAAACAGGATACAAATGGTAAAATAATGGGTGTAATTAATCTTGAAGGAGAGGAATACGAAATCAACGCACAGCAAGAAGGAAATAATTTAATTGGGTTTATAAATGATTCGGGCAATTTAATAAAGTTCTCCGGTTCCTTCATAGATGAAAATTTACAGTTAAATGTTTATAGTCCTGATGCAGCAACAAATGAGTATGCTGAGGAAGCTGAAATATGGGTGTTCCAAAGACAGGATGATCAAATCGAATTAACAGAAACCAAAAATGAAAATGTGGTGATAAATGGAAATATCCTTTCAGAAGAACAATTATCTGAATTAGAAGCAATTTATTCCGTTAAGCCGCTACCTGGTAATTATTGGTATGACACGGCTTGTGGACTTTATGGTGTTGTAGGTTATGCTGCGTATGGGTTTATGTTATCGGGTCATGAGCTTGGAGAGCTCGATAGCAATGCTTCCAATGGAGATACAGGCGTTTTTGTAAATGGTAGGGAACTGCCGCAGCTCGAATGGGCTGTATGGAGTCAACTGTTGGGATATGTTATTCAACCTGGCAGATATTGGCTTGATGAAAATGGAAATGCTGGATATGAAGGCAATCCGATTCCCACTGAAAATCTGTATATGGCAGCACAACGCAATTATAGTGATGGTTCAGGTGGTGGCGATAATATTTGGTCTACACGATTCAGTGCGGGAAATTATGATTCAAATAATCAACGTGGATATGTTAGTGTGCCTGGTTATGGTCCCGTCGGCTATGGGTTTTAAATGTCCTGGCCGAAACCTTGGACGACAAATCTTCAATATTAGGTAGATGATAATTAAGTAATCAATTTACTATGGACTTTTGAATCTTGAAGTAAACATTCTGTTCGTCATTTCAATAGCAATATCTAATCTTCTTTTATTTTCCTAGGTTTTACGAGCTTTGTTTATGCGTTCATTCAATTTGTCGTTTGGAACCACTATGAGGAAAGAAAAATGTTAAATTGTGGTGAAATTGTTTCAGCTGAAAAATCTCATAAAATTCTCACTCCATAATATTATTAATGAAGTAGTCATTTGGACATTGGCACGTCGCTAAAATGGTAATTAAAATTATTATACTCGGAATTTATTCCGCAATTCTTGTTTTGATTGGTTTCCTAGCATCACGGAAGGTAAATGACCTGAGTGATTATTATGTAGGCGGAAAAAATGTTGGTTTCTGGGCTGTATCACTTTCTGCCAGGGCTACTGGTGAATCGGGCTGGCTGTTACTCGGGTTAACAGGTATGGGTGCCATAGCAGGTATGTCGGCTTATTGGGTGGTGATCGGTGAATTACTTGGTGTTGGGATCTCCTGGTTTTTTATGGCTAAGCCATTTAAGCGGATGACTGACCAATTCAATTCGATTACGATTCCTGATTTTCTGGAAAGTCGGTTTAATCCAAAAACACATTTACTCAGAAGTATTGCTGCCACGGCGCTTTCTGTGTTTGTGATTATATATGTAAGTGCACAAATTGATGCTACAGGTAAAGGCTTTGAATCGTCTCTGAACATGAATTATTTTAAAGGAGCATTCCTCGGATTTATCATTGTTGTTTCCTACATCTTTATGGGTGGCTTTATTGCTACTGTGTGGTCCGATGTATTCCAGGGTTTGTTAATGTTTCTTGGCTTACTGATTCTTCCTATTATTGCCTGGTTATCTGTAGAAAGTGGTACAGCCTTTATAAACGGACTCAGAACAATTGATCCGCATCTATTAAACATCTGGGGAACCAGTGATAATGGCTGGTTAAATGTATTTACCATTGCAGGTTTTGCAATGATCGGTGTGGGTTTTTTAGGATCTCCGCAAATCTATGTTCGATTTATTTCTATAAAAAATGAAGCAGAACTCACAAAGGGGAAATGGGTAGCATTGGTATTTACATTTCTTACAGATACAGCGGCTGTCACCATTGGTTTATTGGGTCGTTATTTATTTACAAAAGCAGGGCAGGATCCGGAAATCGTGATGGGCACAAGTGCTGAAAACACACTGATAATGCTGGTTGAAAACATGTTTCCGATGGTATTGATTGGCATTTACATAGCCATCATATTATCAGCAATTATGTCAACCATTGATTCTTTATTAATTGTAGCTTCCAGTGCAATCACGCGCGATTTTTACCAGAAAATTTTTAACCCGCAGATTGAAGATGATAAATTAGCCCGGATATCCCGTTTGGTTACATTAGTGATGGCTCTGGTAGCGTTGGGTTTGTCATTTACCGTAGCAGTACTTTCACCCGACAGAACAATATTCTGGTTTGTAATATTTGGATGGTCAGGTATTGCGGCTACCTTCTGCCCTATGATTATATTATCACTTTTTTGGAAAGGTTACAGTGAGAAAGGAGCTATTGCATCTATGATAACGGGGTTTGCTTGTGTACCTCTTTTTAAATTTGTATTTCAAAAAATGGAAGGTATCGGTATTTATTTTGAAAAACTAGATGTGCTGGCGCCTTCTTTCCTGTTGGCAATGCTTGCCGGGTGGATCTTCTCAAAACTTTTTTCAAACGAGCCGGCAACACAAATGGAAAAATAATATTAATTAAGTACGTTCCAATTAGAAATGCCTAAACCACCGCCAAGCAAACATGAAAGAGCGCCACAACGATCGTGCAAAATTTGCAGTTAGTAGCTTTTATTAAAAATAAAAACTGTTATTGTTGAAGCGAGAGATGATAATGATTTAATTATTTATGCTATTGTATATCTCATAATTGGTCTGGTTTCAGAGCGGCGTGCAACTTCTTTAAATCCGGTTTTTAGGAATGCTCCAGATAAACCTACCCATGCAAAGGCATCCGGTATTTTATTTTTTCTTGGCTCAATTGGATAGCCTTCTATTATTCTCCCTCCCCGAGCTTTGACAAGTTTTTTTGATGCATTCAATAAATCTGCACTTAAACCCTTGTTCCGATATTTTCTATTAATGAAGAAACAGGTTACTGACCAAACATATTTATTATCAACAGGTTTTAAAATTCGGGAATTTTCTAATCTTGTGAACTCTTCTCTTGGTGCGATTGAACACCATCCAACAGGCTGTAAATCATCATATGCTAATATACCTGGTATTTTTTCTTGAATAATAATTTTTTTAATTGCTTTTTTGTTTCCGGCTCCTTTTTGTTTATCAAAAATTTTATGACTAACACGCCAATACATGCACCAACAGCCGGCACAGGCGCCATTTTTGCCGAAGAGTTGTTCAAAGTCTTTCCATCTTTCCTTTGTTACGGGGAAAAATGAATACTTTGATTTTATTTTTAATTGATCATTTATCTGTACCACTACAATTTCAAGTAATTAAATATTGTGTTAATATAATTACGTTTTTACCGCTCAACAATCAATTTTGAAAAATTTGAACTATAAATACTAAGTTAATTAGAGAGAATTTTTTCCAAAATTAATGTGATTTACTATCTACTTAGCTCTACTACCATTGATCTAAATTCGCCTTCTTCATTGGTCATGAACATTTCATATATTTGATGATTATCATCAATAATCTGATGAGTCGAACGATAACTAATCTCATCACCTGTCATAGGATCAACCATAGTGCCTGCATAGTTTATTGTATTTGCATCTCCATCATAAACTCCGGTTGAAACAGACATTCCTGTTCCCAAATTATCAATCCAAACGGCTGTAAATTGTTGTGTTGCATTATCGTAACATTGGAGGTTTATCCCTTCCATTGGCATTCCCATAACTGTGCTATGATGTGTTGTTTGCATGTATCTTCCACCCAAAATCATCTCTACCCTCGCAGTACCTTCATTTACCATAGGTTCAGATTCCGGATCGGTCCAAAACTTATTAACTGTTTTCCAATCACCAACACTTTTTGCCATCATTTCATGCATCGCGCCGGGAGTCATATAATCCATCCAGGCTTTCTGTTCAGGGCTCATTTCTTCCTGAGCTAAAACGGATGGTGCGAAAAATAACGTTAAACCGGTTAGTGTGGTGAAAATTAATTTTAACATTGTACCTCCGATATTGATTATTGTTTTACCTGATTATTTAGCAACTATATACTTTTAATATACTTCAAAATAATTAGAAATTACTTTATTCAAAAATAGTATTTCATTCTAAAAATGTTGGACAGTTTATGATGTTCTGCTCAACAATTTAGCTTAAGTTTATTCCATCTTTTCAATTACTCAATAATAAAATCAAAATCAATTGACTATTAGTTTGGGATTTTGTCGAGTATTACTAAAAGTAAAAATCAATGTAAAGTTAGGTCGTTTATTACCTTCCAACCTAAAACTCCTTTTTCCGTTTTACTTTTTGGGTAGTTTAGATTATCAATTTTATCAGAATTCAGATTGTTAAATTTTTAGGGTAAAAATATATTTGGATTCGGTTCACATCCAGATTTAATGACGGCCCTTCAATTAATTTACTGAACACCATTTAATTACTTAAAAACATTAAAAAACTTCACACTTCTTTCATATTCTAAATAAAAATGTAATAAACTCTGCTTAAACTTTTAAATACACTTCAATAAACCATTTTTTAGAAACGTCAGGAATGGCACGTAAATTGTAATTCTGGCTAAAATACTTCTATTTTAATGGTTAGGTAGAAAATATTGAAGGATTTTGAAATTTCAGTTCAACTAATTTTTTATCTCAATAATTGTTACAGTAAATAGGAAAGATCATGAAATCAAATCTCAAAAAAATTTTTCTTTTGACAATGTTCTTTGTTGTTGGAATTAATTTCCACGCAAGTGCTCAATTTAACGACTACACTGCAAAATTTGGAATACAATTAAATGCATTGATTCCGGATACTGAGTTTGATAAGGAAAGGCGACCTAGCGATGCAAGTTACGAAATAGCATACCTGGGAAGAGTTTTGGTAAGATTTGAACTTTTTACACAGGTTTTGGAAACCGAGATTGGTGCAGGATTCGGACAATTGCAGGGAGCTGATTTTAATAACAATGTGTGGAGGACTAATCTGGTACCGGTGGATCTAAGATTAATTCTTAGCCCCTTTGATATGGATATATGGAATCCCTATGCTTATGGTGGTGTAGGTGCAATGTATTATGCAATTGATAAAAGTCCATCTGTTCCATCGCCCCAGCCGCTTACCGGTGATCACTGGACCGCGATTTTTCCGGTTGGAGGAGGTTTTGAGATTGGCTTATCTGAAGCATTAATTCTTGATGTAACAGGTGGTTACACTTTTACTTTAACAGATGATCTTAATGGGTACAACAATGGCGGAGCAGATGACGGATATTATAATTTGGGTTTAGGATTAACTTTTGTAAATGGTAGCGGTGCTTCTGATAAAGATATGGATGGACTAACCAAGCGGCAAGAAAATAATATTGGAACGAACCCTAATAATCCAGATACTGACGGAGATGGATTAAAAGATGGTGAAGAAGTTAATACCTATAAAACAGATCCACTCAATTCAGATTCAGATGCCGATAATTTAAAAGATGGTGCAGAAGTTTTGACCTATAAGACTGATCCGCTTAAATTTGACTCTGATACAGATTTACTTGGTGATGGTGAAGAGGTATTAACTTACAAAACTGATCCATTGGATGCTGATACAGACGATGATACCATAGCTGATGGTAAAGAAGTAAGTACATACAAAACCGATCCCCTTAAATCTGATACTGATAAAGATTTATTATCAGACGGTGACGAGATAAGCAGATATAACACAAACCCAATAGTTGCCGATACTGATGGAGACGGATTATTGGACGGTGAGGAAGTAAATCAGTATAGAACTGATCCATTAATTGAAGATACCGATGGCGGAACAGTAAATGACTACAAAGAGGTTAAAAGAGGTACAGACCCACTCGATCCTGAAGATGACGTTGTTAAAATAGATGTTCCTATTGTACTTGAAGGTATAACTTTTGAAAGCGGTAAGTCGGATATAACACCTGAATCAGCTATTGTGCTTGAAGGTGCACTAAATACACTCACTACATATTCTGATATAATTGTTGAAATTGGTGGACATACAGATAATGTAGGCAGTGCCTCTTCAAATTACGTGTTATCTCAGAAGAGAGCAGACGCTGTTAGACAATGGTTGATACTACGTGGTGTGAATCCGGATAGAATTATTGCCAAAGGTTACGGTGAGGATAATCCAAGGGTTCCAAATGATTCAAGTGCAAACCGAAGGATGAACCGGAGAATAGAATTTAAACGAATAAGGTAGGGTGAGGTAATTGTATCATCAAAAGGGTCTCTTTAAAACAGAGACCCTTTTTTATTTGTACATACTCAAATAATAAACTAAACAGTTTCTTTCACAACTTTTTCCGATTCTGTGCTTTTTTCCCCCTCCTCTGGATTTAGAATTTCATCGACTGTTAATTCACCTTTTTCAATTTTTGCTAGCAGTTCTTTCTGCTGAATGTAATCTTTGTTCTCAATCCCAACTCTACTTTGCAGAACACGCCAGGCTCTCCTGCGTTCCACACAAAATATTACCATCTGTCTTGATAAGACATGATAAACTGGTTTGCCATCATCTGAGTAATCAATAGTGTAAATGCCCCATTGTGGTATATATGAACGATGAGTTTTATCAAGATAACGCCGGTGAACAATGTCATTCATCAAAATAAGTTTAATCTTATCCTCAAGTCGTATCATCCCCTCTGTTTTTTCTTTTGTTATTATTTTATGATGTAACCTGAATCTTGCTTCGGAAAAAGTCCAATGCGCAACTGTAAAATCATAAACAATTTTAGTTACGGGTGCTTTTTTAGAATACCAATCTTTATTCGAGTTGGGATTTCCTTTTATGCTTAAAGCTTCAGCATATGTTTCACCAAGCTGTGGATCAAAGATAAACTCCGGCATGCCACGACTATCCCTTATTCTCTGTGCTTGTAAGGATGCAGCATAATCGGGGACACCGTGTTCCGGTTGGCAGGTTGTAAAAACCTGGAAAAACGCCGTACCTCGGTAACATAATCCATCGAGAATTGATTTGTACAAAGCTGCAGTATTTGCCATAGATATTTGAGCTACATAAGGTGAACCATGACCACCTAAAAAACCCCAAACTTTAGGCAACTCCATTATTTCGTCATCCGTCATGTGTGAATCAGAAAAATGCGTGTAAAAGAAAAAATCTTTTTCAGTAAAATCTTTTTCTAATCCGTTTATGATAAGATCAGCAAATCGTTCCGGTAATACTGAACGCCTCGAATGATCTTTTATAAAACTTTCACCTATCAACCAGCCAATCGTTGATCCATCCTGAAATAATGAATTCATCCATGGATATGGATGAGGATTATTTGGAGGAGTGGAACCATACACCGTGTTGCATCCTGTATGTGCAGTCATTGCCATTACACACATTCCGTTCGACTCGAATTTTTCAATTGTCTGTAAATTTTGATGATTGTTTGCATCCTGTCTCAGTACCATAATGATAGCATTGATAATATCCTCATCGTCTCCGTTAAAATTATTGATAATATTCAATTCAGTATCAGCGGAATCTTCACCACCGCAATGCATTATCAAATGAAGTATAGTTTTTCTTAAAGCATTATATGAATCTTCATTTTTATTTTTTATTTCCTGCAATGCTTCAATACCAACCATCTCAAGTTGTGTTGCTTTTTTGTTAAGTCGTTCTGCCTTAGCATGAAATATGGGTCTCATTAATGTTTCGGTTAAGGTTGCAATTGATCGCAAAACGGATTTTTCACCACAACCTGCACAAGCACCATCTCCGGAAACAAGCGCATTATACTTTGATTGCATCATTAAATGAAAACGAAGAGCAGCAGCTTTAGATTCCTGTGGAGTGAGAGAATTAAATATGCCTAAATATTTTTGAGGTGTATCTCTTAGTAATTTCAAAAAAATATTGGCGGAATGATATTGAGCATTGACCTCTTCTGTTTCGGGAATCATTTTCAATGCCATATGGTCGCCACAGGCCTCAACACAAGCAGAACACCCCTTGCATAGATCGTTAACAAATATTGAAAATAATCCGCCTGTTCCAGGTTCTTTCTTTTCTTTTGTTAAGAATATGGCTTTGGATTTTTTATAAGATATTGGCAATCGGTCAAGTATTGCATCAAGTTCCTTAATACTCTCTTCAGTTATTGTATCATCATTGATGTTTTTTATCTGTTCAATAACAATATCTTTAAATCTGGTATTATCCTCGACATTACCGGCAAGTACAACCATTTTTTCTCTGCAATTTTTCTCAATGTCAGGAACAAGTCTTATAAGAGTTGCACGTGCTTGTGGATCTAAAACATAATTTGAAATTGCGGTATTAAGTATTGTTGAAATATCCTGTGCTGTATTAGGTAATGCTGTGTCAGGGCATACGGTAATACAGTCCATACATTGTGTACAATTTTCCTCAATGAATAGTGGAATCTCTCTTCTGGCTACATATTTACTTGCACTCGCTCCTGAGCCAGCTGCCATCATTCCCACTGATGCCAACGGACTTGAAGGTTGGTTGTAGCCATAACCATTTCTAAATTCATTATCAAACGTTGACATTTTTTGCATTGGATAATGATCTGAATCACCATTACTACCATTATTTCCATTGCTACCGTTCTGGCCATTACCCGGTATGGAAGAAAGATCAAGAACACAGGGGCTAATAACATCACCGATAAAACTTGAAGTATCCTTTGCATCAATATTTCCGTGCGCAACTTTTATTACATTTTCGAATCCTTCTTTCATAACTGTCATATTGGATTCAACAACTGCATCACCAAATCGGCCGAATTTCTTCTGATATTGATTTTTAACAGTTTCCAAAAATTCATCTTGTGGAATGTTGTAATCATCCAAAAAAGGAGAGACTTTAAAGAATGCACCAAGGAAAGAGTTACCCTGCATTCTTGTTTGTAAATCCTCTCTGTTTGTAGCACGCTTGGCAATTGAAAATCCATTAAGAATAAAAATTTGAATATTTTTATCAATAATTTCCTGTCTATACTTGGTAGGAATTCTTTGCCATGCATTTTCTGCAGTAGTTTCGCTTGACTCCCAAACAAAAGCGCCACCTTCTTCCAATCCTACCAGGGGATTAGTATGAAGAAATATTTTCGGATCGCAACATAGAACAACTTTTACGTGATGGAGATCACAGTTCACTCTTATCCGTTCCGGGGCTGCAACTAAAAAGTAATTTGTTGGGGCACCTTTCTTCTCCGAACCATATTTAGGATTTGCACTAATATGAATTATTTCTTTCGTCTCACCATTGTCATCGTATATATTATCACGTTTTGCAATGTACGTGGAAAATTCTCCCAGTATCTCACCAAGATTTTTACCTGTAGTAATCATTCCCCATCCACCAATTGAATGGAATCTCACAGCGATAGACTTTTCAGGAAGGCAGGATGGTGTTTCTTCAGATACCACTCTATAAGGATGGTCAATTCCTAGATAACAAAAGTTAACACCATCACTATATTTCATTCCATCCAGTCTTGTGGCTTTTCCAATTGCATAATCGTAAACACCAATAATTCCTTCGGGTCTGAAATCTCTTGAGCCAAGTCCATAAACACCACTAATTATCTGCGGCATTTCCAGCTCGGGATTGATTTTACTAAGTCCATCGTAATTATTATTAAAGTAATTTGCGGATGCTTTGCTTAGTGCGATTTTAACATCCCTCGTTAAAGGATTGTCACCTGATAAAGACTCATCAGTTCGTTCTAAAACAATAACTTTCTTTTTCCCTTTTAAAGCATTAATAATGACGTTCTCAGGAAAAGGTCTAAGCACGTTCACGTGAATGACACCAACCTCAACTTGTCGTGTAGATCTTAAATAGTCTATAACAGCTTCAATGTTCTCAACGGCACTTCCTAAAGCAACAAATACAACTTCTGCATTTTCACAGTTGAATTCTGATATTAACCCATAATACCGGCCGGTTAACTCAGCAAATTCCTTATATGCTTGTTCGAAAATGGGAAGTATTGCTTCAGAAAAATTATTTCTTCT
>JARRKK010000204.1:12548-13291 GCA_037388105.1 Ignavibacteriaceae bacterium
TCTCCAAATAAAACACGTTGTGCTTCAGTAGGTGAATCAATAATATCATCGGGTGCACCCAAAAATTCACGTATCAATCCCGGTTCCGGCTTATAGAAGGTTCGCTCGAGATGTGTTGTTAAAAATCCATCCTGACAGTTCATGCCGGGATTTAAACTTAATTCATTTACTTTTCTAAGAATAATAGCTTGATCTGCTGCCTGCTGCGCATCTTTTGCAAATGTAATATTCCATCCCGTATCTAATGCCGAATAAACATCATCGTGGCCACAGTGAACATTCAATGCGTGCTTGGTTAAAGCTCTTGCACCGACTTCCACTGTCATTGTACTTAATTTACCGGGTGCATGATAGTATTGTTCAATCCCGTAAACAATTCCTTGACCGGATGTGAAATTAACTGTACGCTTTCCAGTAACAGACATTGCAATTGCACCACCTTGTGCAGCATGTTCACCCTCTGCCTCAATTGCGGTTAGTGTCTCACCAAAAGCTGTTAACTTTCCTTGCGCATATGATTGCTGAAAGATTTCTCCCATTTCTGTGGAAGGAGTAATTGGGTAAAATACACCGGCTTCCGCCATTAAAGATTCTGTTTGCGAAACCAGGGTATTTCCGTTAGTGGTAACTCTTGTACCCGGATACTTAAATCTTTTAGTCGTCCCTCCATTTGATGAATTCATATTAGTCTCCGTCGTGTTGAGTTAATATTTTATAGTTTAAGCCGACTTGTAGTGCTCTAC
>JARRKK010000205.1:0-1684 GCA_037388105.1 Ignavibacteriaceae bacterium
GTCTTATGTTTTGTCTGTCTTTTAATTTTATTGAGTTTGTGATCTCTACGAAATTGTTTTCAACTTTTACATCTTCAATTGGCACAACTACAGTACAATTCTCAGGTAATTTTGCTCCAGTCATTATTCTGGTGGTTGTTCCATCGGTTAAACTAAATGATTTATAGTTTCCGGCCGCTATCTCACCGATAATTTTCCATTTACTTTTTCCTTCAGAATATTTTATGGCGTAGCCATCCATTGCGGAGTTATCAAAAGGAGGGAGGTTAATATCTGATATTATATCCTCAGCTAAAATGTAATCTAATGAATTGAGAAGGTCTACTTCGGTAGTTCTTTTTTCGAACTTTTGAAATTCAGCATTTATAATTTTATTAGCTTCTTCAAAACTTATCATATTTAATATTACAGTTAATCCTTTCGAATATAATCACCACTTTTACCACCGCTCTTAAACAATAATTTAATATTTGAAATTTCAATCGATTTATCCAATGCCTTACACATATCATATACTGTAAGTGCAGAAACCGATGCAGCAGTTAGAGCTTCCATCTCAACACCAGTTTTAGATTTTGTTTTAACCTCTGTGTTTATTTCTACAATTTTCTTTTCATTGTTTAAAATGAAATCAACCTTTACATTATTGATTAAAATGTTGTGACATAATGGAATAAGCTCTGAAGTTAAAACAAAATCTAAAACTGGTGTTGAGATGGAAGCTCTAACTGTACATTACCCTTTGTAATATTGTTTTGATTGATTCTTTCGAATACTTCATCCGAGACAAAGACCTCTGCATAAGCTTTAGCGATACGGATCGAATCGGTCTTTTCAGAAATATCTACCATCTTTGCCTTGCCTTCGGTATCTATATGTGTAAGCTTATTCAATCATCCTCCCAGAGTTAACATATTATTTTCTTCCAATGCAGCTAACTCTTCCGGCTCCGGATGTTTTTCCTGTTTAAACTGTAACGCATCTTTGATAATTTCACAAATCTCTTCATCGGAATATTTACCATCGGATAAAAGTTGTTTAAAATTTATTTCGTTCTCACCATTTGAAAACAGACATAACTTCATCTCTCCCTTCGCTGAAATACGGAGTCTGTTACAAGAACCACAAAAATCATCGGAGATTGAACTAATAAAACTTACTTTACCCGGATGATCAACAATATTAAAATCTTTAGCTACCTTTCCATTATTTGAAGGAATTTCCTCGAGAGAATATTTCTCTTCAACTTTGTATTTCATTTCTTCATAACTTATAAAAGCATCCTCACTCCACGCATTGTTACCAAACGGCATAAATTCAATGAAACGTATGTTCAGATTTTTATTTACAGCAAAATCAACAAAATCAATTATCTCGTTATCGTTTATATTTTTTAATACTACAACATTTATCTTCAGTGGTTTGAATCCCAAATCTATTGCTCTGTAAATAGCCCTCATCGTGCTCTCAAAATTTTCTTTGCCGGTAATGAATTTAAACTTATCTGCATCTAATGAATCAAGACTTATATTGAGTTTATTTACTCCGAATTTTTTAAGGTATTCGATTTTATCTTCTAACAAAGTTCCGTTTGTTGTGATGCCGACATCAAAAATATAAACAGATTTAAGTTTATCGACCTCTTCAAATAGTTGAAGTATTCCTTTTCTTATAAATGGCTCTC
>JARRKK010000205.1:1699-6638 GCA_037388105.1 Ignavibacteriaceae bacterium
ATTTTTATTAATCGAAGTATCTCATCGAAATTTAAAATGTCTGCTCGCGGAGTTTTAATTAGTTGAAAATCAGCAGGGTTACAGTAAATACAATTTAAATTGCATCTATCTGTGAGTGATATTCTTAAATAATTATGAATTCTGTTAAACTTGTCAGTTAGTTCAATCATATTGTTCTATAAAATGAATATTGCAAGTAAACCTGCAATTATTACCACATACGCAGGATGTAAATTAAATAAAAAAATCAGTAATGCTCCAATAACTAAAAAAAGTAGGCTTTTTACTTCAACAAAATTTTTAACAGCATACTGATACATAATTGCAGCAATCATTCCCACAACCGCAAACTTTATTCCCGTAAAAACTTTTGCAACATATTCATTTTTTTCATAGTGAGTATAAAAGTATGCTGCAATCATAATAATTGCGGCAGGCATAATAAAATTACCGATGTTCGCAATTATGGCCCCGGGTATCCCTGCAACTTTAAAACCGGTATATGTTGCAAACTTTATTGAGATTGCACCGGGGAATACTTCAACCATGCCCAGCACTTTTAAAAATTCATCATGTGTCATCCAATTATGGTTTTGAACCACTTCTTTTTCTATGAGCGGAATTAGCGAGTAAGCGCCACCAAATGAAAATGAACCCACCTTCAAAAAAGAAATTAGTAGCTCAATAATCTGACTCACTTACTTTTCCTCAATAATATCATTAACCCAGCTTAAGGCAGCCATCATTGACGGCAAACCTATTGTTGGAAGACTCAGTAACGCAACCTGCCTCAGTTCTTCGTTTGTTGCACCGGATTTAATAGCCTTTCTTGTATGTGAGTGAACTGCACCTTCAAGACGCGCACCTGTAGAAATTGCAAGCTTAATCAATGCTCTTGTTTTATCATCTAAGGGACCGGCAGTATGAACTGCATCACCAAGCTTCTCATAGTATTTTGCTACTTCCGGGTAATTTTTTGTAAAATCCTGATATCTCTTAGGAATATCTGTCATTATCTTGTCTCTCCTTTATTATATTATTTTTTATAAAAAAAGCTCCGCATTGCAATGGACGGAGCTTAGATGAATCCTTATTCTCCTTTGCAAAACGTACCGGTTAATCCGGACTGGCAGGCTAACCTATTTCTAAATTAACCCTATCGGTCACTGATCATATCCCGAAAATTCGGGACTTAGAAAAACAGTAACTCGGAGACAATAAAATATTTTTTTAAATGCTGTTCTTGGATGAAACCTGGTTTAGTTCTTAAAAAATATCTAAAGTATTTTATTAATGTAACAAGATTCTTTCTGAATGACATCAATTGAATATTAATTTATGTAATTATTTTTTTATTCCTAACAGCAAATTATGCCAAACCGGAACCCATCTCCACAAGTTCGTCTTTCGAAATGAGTTTCATCGCCAGGGGAAAAAGAGTTTCATCTTCTCTGAATATGTGAAGCCGCATAGTTTCAACTATTGCCATTCCCTGATTAAAAGCTTGTTCAAAGGTAATTTCTTTTGATTTTTTATCCTCTAACCTTGAACCTAATCCTAATAAGTTTAAACAGAGCGCACCGGATTGTGCAACCTTTATATGTTCGTCTTCCATAATATCAACAGCAGTTTTCGGTGGATCGGTTGTACCGTGTTCACCTGTTTCTATTAATCTTTTATGCAGCAGTGGAAACAATCGTTTTTCTTCTTTGGAATTATGAACAGGTGTATTCTTATCAAGAAATTCGAATAAGTCTTTAAAGTTCTTATTTATATCATCATTAAATATCCAATCATTTTTCTTCCAGTCGATCATTGATGATTCGAACTTATTCAGAACATCAGTAAATACTTTATGTTCGTCCATTAATTTTTGAAGAAATGGGGTCATATCTTCATAAGAAACCTGTTCAACTGTTGAAGGAGAGAAAGCCTCCGGAGGATTCATGGGCGAAGATTCTTCCATCTCCTTTTCTTTTTCAACAAATCGATTTAAAGGATCTGCTGAAAAAATACTCTTATCAATCATTTATATCCTCATTAAATTATGGATTTTTAACATATGCCTTCGGACGTAAGTAGAACCACCAGTTCAAGATTAAACATACAAAATAAAATGTGGCAAAACCATACAATGCATATTCTGGTGTTGTTGCTTTAATCTGCTCGCCTAATACTTTTGGAATAATAAATGCACCATATGCTGCTACTGCCGAAGTCCAGCCCAAAACCGGTCCGGCTTGTTCCTCGTTAAAAACTACAGCAATGGTACGAAAAGTAGAACCGTTGCCCACACCGGTTGCTGTAAACAATATAATAAACAGAATAAAAAATGGGGTAAAGAATCCTTCAGGTGTTGGTGATTTAAATGCCTCATTCATATAATAAGCAGCACCTAAGGCCGAGGCGATCATAACTATAGAAACAATTTGTGTAACTCTTGCGCCACCAACTTTATCCGATATCCATCCACCTACCGGTCTTATCAAAGCACCTATAAACGGACCCATCCAGGCATACATGAGTGCACTCGGACCATTAGAATTTACAATATCGTGATTTATAACTCCATCAGGACCTGTAACATGACTGAATCCAAAAATGACTTTTATCGCAAGTGGAAATGCTGCTGAATATCCAATGAAGGATCCAAACGTCATAGTATAAATTATCGTCATTGCCCACGTATGCTTGTCAGTAAATATTTTATACTGTCGTTTCAGATTCTGTTGTAATTCACCTCGTGTTAAATATCTCATTAGCAATACGGTTGCTGCAATCACTACTGGTAGAACGATCCATTTACTCAATAAACCACTTCCCGTCGGTGGTGGTAAAAGAAGATATAATCCAACCGCTGCAGTCAATAATCCGATAGAGAGGAGTGCTGATATTTTAGCAAATGCGCTTACCGGATTTCCGGGTTTTGGTGTTACCGATTCGGTAATAATATTATTCATCCCAAACCAGCCGGCAAATGCTAATGGAATTAGAAACAGAAGCCAAACATAACCTGAATTTTGAATCCATGTCTCAGAACCAGCAGGGATTTTCCCAATTAATGTTCCACTTGTATTAACAAGTCTAGCAGACTCCCCACCTAAGAAACTGAACAACCCAAACGTCATCACAAGTGGAACAAGAATTTGCATTGTTGTAACACCAAAGTTTCCAAGTCCGGCATTCAACCCCAGCGAGGTACCCTGAACTCTTTTGGGAAAGAAAAAACTAATATTAGACATTGAAGAAGCAAAGTTACCGCCACCGAAACCGGACAACAATGCAAGAATATGAAATATCCATAGAGGTGTATTACGATCAGTTAATGCTATTCCTGTACCAAGAGCCGGTATCATAAGTAAAGCTGTGGTAAAGAAAATTGTATTTCTTCCACCAGCGATGCGAATGAAAAATGTACTCGGAATCCTAAGCGTTGCACCTGCCAGTCCGGCAATTGATGTTAATGTGAATAGTTCAGCCTGAGAAAAAGGGAAACCAACATTAAGCATTTGTACCGTAATAATTCCCCACATCAACCATACAGCAAAACCACAAAGCAAGCTTGGAATAGATATCCATAAATTTCGGTTGGCTATTTTCTTGCCTGTGGAATTCCAAAAATTATCATCTTCTACCTTCCACTCGGTTATATTTATTAGTGGCAATTAGAACACCTAAAATTGTACATTTCAATTTTTTTGTTCATGATGAGCAGTAAGTTCTATATGCTCTAAAACCTCTGGAGCTTCCTGTTTCATGAGCCCACCAGTTGCACGATGCAGCCATATTAAACAAATTGCAGATAACAAAAGCATGAATATCCAACAGCTTGTCCAAAGACCTGACCATTCTAATAAATAACCAAAAATGATTGGACAGAAAAACCCCCCAAGTCCTCCTAAAACCCCAACCATCCCTCCGACAACACCTACTTCATCGGGGAAATGGTCCGGAATTAGTCGATATACTCCTGCTTTACCTATTCCCCAGATACTACCGATTAGAATAATTAGAACAGCAAAAATCCAAACGTTTGCCTGAAAATAAATTCTAGTAATCCCTTTGGCTAAAAGTTGTTTTTTTGAAACATCGTCACCAACTTCAACTACGGGTTCCTGCCAGCCATCTTTTGAAGGAAAAACTAAAAGTTGATCATCGGTAATAGCAGTTCTATCTGATTGAGGAGTAACTGAATAATTTACATTATCCACACGTATGAGTGTATCTGATACAAATGTAACCTCCCCGCCTCTATTATTCATAACTCCTTTACCTGGAGAAAACACTTCCATTCGGGGAATGCTTGTCATAAAACTGATTAGAACTGAAGAGGCCAAAACCCAGAAAATCACTTTGCGGGCACCCCAGTGATCAGACATCCATCCTCCTAAAGCACGAATGACACCAGATGGGAAACTAAATAGCGCGGCAAAAATTCCAGCAGTAACAAGAGGCAGGTAGTAAACATTTACAAAATAAGGCACAAGCCATTGAGAGAAAGCTACAAAACACCCAAAAACAAGAAAATAGTATAACCCGAATCTCCATACCCTAATATCTTTAAGTGGCGCCAGTAAAGCAATTAAATTTTTATTAGATGCAGCCGGCTTCTTATTCTTCGTAAAGATCAGGAAAATTATTCCCATTGTTAGTAACGCGGCGGCATATATAACGGGCAAAGATCTCCATCCTTCAATGTTTGCACCGTTATCTGTTAAACTTTTTAATATAGTTGGTGCAAACAGGGTGGTAAGAGCTGCGCCTGCATTTCCTGCGCCAAATATTCCAAGTGCCCTTCCTTGCCAATGTTTAGGATACCAAACCGAGGTAAATGCGATTCCGATTGCAAAACTGATTCCAGTTAACCCAAAAACAATGCTCGCAAGTGCAAATCCTACAAAGCTATTAGCATAAGAAAGTAAATACATTGGAATAGCGC
>JARRKK010000206.1:0-4910 GCA_037388105.1 Ignavibacteriaceae bacterium
GATTAAATCCTTCCATATATTTATCAATTCTTTCCTTCAACCAGGAAACTTCTGCTTTAAGTTTCCAGTGTTCGTAATCTGAAGAATAGAGTACAACGAATAACCTGTTCTTTAAATGCTTTCTCTGCTGTTGAGATTGATTTTTATATAACCATTTTATCAATTCATCTGTTTTCTTAACTGCTTCTTCTATTTGATGAGGAAAATTTTTTGGGAAGACAGAGGTTTTATGATCGAAATTTACACCGTCAATTGTAAAATCAACCAGCCGGTCCTTCTCATCAAGTGCCGGTTTTACATTAGGCAGGGAACAAAAGATTTTTTCTACAGCCTGTGCAGACCAGAAGTTGTACCACCGATTAAGTGCATAGTTGGATATATTCTGATGTTCTCTGTCTTTTATAGATCTGTTTTTAATTTCTTTTAAAACATCATCAAAGTTAAATGTGTGGTAAATAAAGTTTGTTAGTTTATCGAAGTGGTCGTTTTGTTTTCTTCCCCATTTATATGGATAAGCCAAACGTTTTTTAAGTTCGGTTTCAATTTGTATTAGTTCTCTATCCAAAAATATTTGCTTAATCAGCTTTCCTGAAAACTAACTTTTCTTTTTCACCTTCGTATAAAAACAATCTTAGGTTTTTCATTTTGTAATTATCTATAACCTCAAAAGCAGATAATAATCTATACTCCAGATCTCCGGGGCAAGCCATTTTTGTAGCAATCATTTGTGAGAACTTTATTTTATTACCATCAATTTTTATTGTTCCATTAATTGTATTACAACCCGTATTACCATGTACTCTTTCCTCTTTTACATAAATTTCAATCATCGGATAATTCCTGGTTTGATCATCCATAACGAAAGATTCACCATTTATAAATTCCAATGCCCAGATATCGTGCAGTTGATTAACCTTCGTTTTGTTGTTATCGTTTGTTGAACAATTAAGAGTTGTTATAAGAAGAAGTGCAATCAGAAAAAAGGACAATTTCATTTTATTTAACTCTCACTTTTGAAACAAGAAAATATACTCGTGTTTAAATATGTAAAACCCACCAGCAAGTGCTCTATATCGCCACAATTCTTTTTGACTCATCTTACCTTTTGTTGTATCAAAGTTTTTTACTATTGTCGATTTTAATTTGTATCCAATCTTTATCATTTCCTGCATAACATAAAAACCAAGCGGTATCCATTCACCGGATGAATATTTATCACCAATAACAACTGCACAGTATCTTCCTTTATCTAGTAATGGATATGTTCTATCTGCAACTCCACCAAACATCTTTATAAAGTCATTAATTGATTTTGCATTTGAAAGATCATTTTTCCGTTTGCTGAACTTAATAATATCACAATATGGCGGAAGAAATAAAAAAATCTGAAAAGATTTTATCTTTTCTTTTTCTAGCTGAGTCTTGAAATCAATTGAGGTGCTGTCTCCGGTTTTCAATGTCGTTTTAATTTCAAATGGATTTTTTTCGTCACTTAAATTTTCTTTGGCACGCTTTGCAACAATGGGTATAAGTTCAATGCCGATTCCGTTTCTTCCAAGCCGTTTACATTCTATTAATGTTGTTCCGCTACCTGCAAATGGATCTAAAATCCAATCTCCTTTTTTTGTATATCTTCTCATTAATTGGTTTGGTATCTGCGGAATAAAGTTTCCCCAGTAATCAGCTTTATGCACACCCGACTTATCACGTTTTTCAATTATCCATAGACTATCAGTAATTATATCATCATATTCCTTCCACCTGTTCAGGTTGATATCATTCAATTTTGAAGTTTTATTTTTGGTTAAACCTCTAATTAGCCTCTTTATATAATATTGTGTTCGCCCAAGGGTTCGTGAGTGTTTAATCTGATTGAGTTCATTTAACAGGAAATTTTTATTAACACTCGACGACGAACCATTTTCACTAACTATAAAATCTTTTTGCTTTGATGAAGATACCTCAGAAATTATTTTATTAATATTACCCTTAATCTTTTCCAGATCATTTTCTGATGAAAGTCCGGTTATTTCTGTTAATAATGATGTTCGCATAAAAACTATTAATAATTAATTCGCTGTTCCAATAACACCGCAAGCAATTCGTGCACCTGCATTACCGGTTGGCTGTGAAATTAGATCATCCTCATCAGCGTGTACTATTATTGCTCTTCCTAAAATAGATTTAGGCCCTGAAAACGATAGTAGTTTATCCGTCCATTCATAGTAAGCTGTTCCATCATCCTTAGCAATTAGATTTCCAAGATCTCCTACGTGTCTATCCTCTGAGTTAGGTCCTCCGTGATTTTTTGATGTTGGATTGAAATGTCCTCCAGCAGATTTTCCATCGGGCTGACTGCAATCCCCGTATTCATGAATGTGAAATCCGTGTTTGCCGGGAGATAAACCCTTTACATCTGCAATAATAAGCATACCATCAGCCTTTTGCGAAAATGTTACCGTACCCATTGTTTCACTTCCCTGGGTTGGATACAATAAACATATTGCCTTATTAACCTCAGTCTTTACGATTTTTGAATCTTTGGTTTTCTGAGTGCAGCTAATTAAATTCACTGTTATTATCAGGACAACAAGGACCCGAAAGTAGTTTCTTATTAACATTACAACCTCATTTTTAAGTTCAACTTCCATAAATGTAACAATAGAAAATCAATTAGTAAAATGTGAATAAATTACTTTGAAAAAAAGAAGAATATGCTTGAGAATCAGTGTTTTTCTGAAATAGTGAAAGTTAAATTGGCTAACTTTCAATATCGATCTTCAAACTTTTTCCTCATTATTTCTGAAATATATTTCCCAATGCTGATTGAGGCAGTTGCTGCAGGTGATGGTGCATTCAGAACGTGGATCATCCTTTCGGTTTCAACTATTCTAAAATCATCTATAAGTCTTCCTGCTGAATCAACAGCCTGTGCACGGACACCAGCTCCACTTTTTTCAATGTCCTCGGATTCTATTTCAGGAACAAGTTTATTAATTGCCCTTACGAATGCGGTTTTACTTACCGACCTCTGGAATTCTGTAAATCCGGTTTTATAATACTTTGCCGCCATTTTCCAGAAGCCTTTGTATGTTATAATTTGTGAAAAATCAATCAAAGAGAATTCTTTTATTGAGTAACCCACTCTTTTAAATGCAAGCAAAGCATTCGGTCCTACCTCAACGCCACCATTAATCATTCGTGTAAAGTGAACTCCTAAAAAAGGGAATCTCGAATCTGGAACCGGATAGATTAAATTTTCTACAAGATATTCTTTATCTTTGTTCAGTTTATAATATTCACCCCTAAAAGGGATAATTTGCAATCCGGGATCGACACCGCAAAGCTTGGCAATCCGGTCGGAATAAAGTCCTCCGCAATTAAGCAGGAACCGGGATTTAACATCACCTTTAGTGGTTTTGATGATCAGTTCATTTCGTAGTTTTGACAGAGATAAAAATTTACAATCGGTTTCAATCTCACCGCCTTCTGCGTTAATAAGTTGTGCAAAAGTATTTGTAACCTGACTGAAATCAACTATACCGGTTTGAGGAACAAATAACCCCTCAATTCCATTGATGTGCGGTTCATATTTAATAAGCTCTTCTTTGTTTAACCTCTCAATTCCTTTTAATCCATTTGCAGTTCCCCGTTCGAATAAATTATTAAGCCCGGTTAGCTCAGCCTTGTTAATCGCAACGACAACTTTTCCTGTTCTTTTGAAGCTAATATTATGTTTTTCGCAAAAATTGTACAATAGTTGCCGACCTTCGTTACAATGTTTTGCTTTGAGGGAACCTGGTTTGTAGTATAGCCCTGAATGAATAACACCACTATTATTACCTGTTTGATGAGCGGCTAATTTATTCTCTGTTTCAATTATCAGGATAGAACAATTAAAATTTTTTAAGAGAGCCATGGCTGATGACGTCCCGATTATCCCACCCCCAATAATCACAAAATCATATAGTTTTGAATTAAACATTTCCAGACAATTCTACAGAATATGACTACGAAGTTTCTTGATTTAAAAATTTATTTGTTGTAACATATAAACAAAGATCAAAAATCTTAAAATCACCGGCATAGTTATTCAAAAGGTTTTATTTGAATCTTGATTATTGATTATTAGTTTGTCTTTCTTAAGACATATAATTTATAATTAAATATCTAAAAAATGTCATGAATAAAAAACAAAAAATAGTTCTATTTATTGGAGCAATATTGATCCTTTCCGCTCTGGCTATCTGGGTTTCAAATGGCGGTCCGGTTTTTACAAAAACGCAGGTTCTTGTTGAGAAGCAAGACGAACTGTTCGGTGGAACTTATAAGGAATGGAAGGACGAAATAATAATAGGTCTTGATTACGCAGGTGGCTTTTCAGCAATAGTTGCAGTCTTAACAGGGATTATGTTTTTTATATTCAGAAATAAAAAAAGCAAGGCAATACAATGAAAACTTTTTTGAATTTCTTTGTGGTTTTTATCTTTTTGGCTGGAACGATATCTCCGCAAGGATTTAAAGTAAAAGCTAAAGGAGAACAAACATTCTCATTTGATGATAAGTATGGAAGAAATCAAGCATCATTTTACAGTTCAACACCGGTGGAAGATATAACCGGATTAACCAATGATGTTGGAGGAAGTGCTTCATTTAATGTTACCGATATTACCACATTGAAAGGAACTATCTCGCTTCCAACAGCTTCGTTGAAAACAGGGATTGAAATGAGGGATGGTCATCTCCAGGGTCCGGATTGGTTGGACGCTGAAAAATATCCGGAGATATCATTTGTAGTTAAAAGTGTTGGCGATGTAAAATCTATAGCAGATAACAAACTTGAAGCAAAAGTTACAGGCGATTTCACTGTTCATGGTGTCACAAAAGAAGTAGTTGCTGATGTCAATATG
>JARRKK010000207.1:0-6782 GCA_037388105.1 Ignavibacteriaceae bacterium
TGTCAATGTTCATCCTTCGAAATTGGAAGCAAAGTTTGATGACGAAAAAAGTATTTACAATTTTGTTCTTGCAGTTGTAAAGAAGAGTTTGGGAACGCACGATTTAGTTCCATCCATGATATTTGCAGATGACATGCAAAACGAAGAAAAATTAGTTGTAGATAAATTTCATCCAACAAAGCCTCAGGATTTTAGTGACAGACCAGGAGGACTAAGAAGAGGGGGCGAAGAACAACGATTTTCTGATGAAGATATTGATAGACTTTTTGGATCGATTACTGATGATGTTGTTAGCGTTAAGACAGATACAGTAGTTACTCATCCGTTTGAAAGAAAACACCAACATGAAGTAGAGCACACTCATGAAGTTGTAAAGCAGTCTGTTGATGAAGAGTCATCTTATATATTCCAGCTACATAACAAATATATTTTATCCCAGATAAAAACTGGTCTGATGATAATCGACCAACATGTCGCACACGAACGAATTCTTTACGAGAAAGTATTAAATAGGTTTGAAGCAGATCTCCCATTTTCTCAACAGCTTCTATTCCCGCGAAAAAGTAAAGTTGATCCGGCTAGATATGAATTAATAGAAGAACTTTATTCCTATCTTAACAAGTTGGGCTTTGAGTTAAAATTTAAAGCCGGTAATATAATAGAAATTATAGGTGTACCCGACGATATTAAAGGTGGTTCTGAAGAAAAAATATTACTGGAAATAGTTGAAGAATATTCGAATCATTTAAGTGAAAAAGGACTGGAAGAGAAAGAGAATTTGGCAAAGTCCTATTCCTGTAAAGCGGCAATTAAGGCGGGAGATAAATTGAGTGAAAGAGAAATGAGATTATTGGTCGATCAGCTCTTCGCCACAACAATGCCGTACGCTTGTCCGCATGGGAGACCGATTGTTGTTAAAATTTCACTCAATGAGTTTGACAGAAGATTTGGCAGGACTTAATTTATTTCCGAATTATTTATTCAATTAATTTCACTTTTTTCAAAGCATTAACCAAAGATTATTCTTACTAAAATTATTTAAGGATCATATATGAATAACGATGGATATAAGGAAAGCAGAAATAGATATAATACTATAATTGATTCTGCTAATACCACCGGCATGAAATTCACAACTGTCAGCGGTAGAGATGTTGAAGTTTTATACGGACCCGATGATATAGAACATATAAATTATCTTAGTGAAATTGGATTTCCTGGAGAATATCCTTACACAAGGGGGATTCATTCAAACGCTTATCGTGGTAAACTTTGGACCATGCGGCAGTTTGCTGGTTTCGGTACACCGAAGGATACAAATAAAAGATTTCATTATTTACTTGATCATGGACAGACGGGCTTATCAGTTGCCTATGATTTACCGACCCTTATGGGTTGGGATGCAGATGCTCCGGAAAGTGAAGGTGAGGTTGGTATTTGTGGTGTAGCAGTATCCTCATTAAAAGATATGGAAATACTTTTTGATAAAATCCCCTTAGAAAAAGTTTCTTCATCGATGACTATCAATTCTCCCGCAGCGATGATTTTTGCATTCTATCTTGCCGTTGCACAAGAGCAAGGTGTTAACTTTAAAGCGCTCAGGGGAACGCTGCAAAATGATATTCTTAAAGAATATATAGCTCAGAAGGAATATATCTATCCTCCGAATCCTTCGATGAGAATCATTACTGATATGATTGAGTTTTGCTCTGAGGAAGTTCCACAATGGAATCCTGTCTCAGTGAGTGGTTATCATATTAGGGAAGCAGGTTCAACTGCAGTTCAGGAATTAGCATATACACTTGCCGATGGATTTGCTTATATAGAAGCCGCGATGGAAAGAGGATTGGATATTGATTCTTTTGCACCCAGAATTTCATTCTTCTTTAACTCTCATTTAGATTTTTTTGAAGAGATTGCAAAGTACCGTGCTGCAAGAAAAATTTATGCAAAGAAAATGAAAGAAAAATATGGGGCAAAAAATCCACGTTCCTGGTGGATGAGATTTCATACACAAACTGCTGGATGTACTTTAACTGCACAACAGCCGGAAAACAATATTGTTCGTACAGCATTTCAGGCATTAGCTGGTGTGTTAGGAGGTACACAATCACTTCATACGAATTCAATGGATGAAACGCTTGCATTACCCAGTGAAAAAGCTGTGAAGATAGCGTTAAGAACTCAACAATTAATTGCATTTGAAACAGGTGTTATAAATACAGTTGATCCGCTAGGTGGTAGTTACTTTGTAGAATCATTGACGGATCAAATGGAGAAAGAGGCAAATGAAATCTTTGATCAGATTGATACATTTGGAGGTGTTATACCTGCAATAGAATCCGGCTACTTCCAAAAAGAGATTGCAGATGCAGCTTACCGTTATCAAAGAGAAGTGGAAAAGAAGGAAAAAATAATTGTCGGTGTAAATGAATTTATTGAACCAAATGAACAGGTAGAAATACCTTTGCTAACTGTTCCGATAGAAGTTGAGATTGAACAGAAGTCAAGATTAGCTGATCTTCGCCAAAGCAGGAATCAGCAATTAGTTGATGAAAGCATTACGGAAATAAAAGATGCTGCATTAAATGATAAGAATTTAATGCCTGTTTTTATAAGAGCAGCTCGTAACTATGTTACTCTCGGCGAAATGGTTGGTTCACTGAAAGAAGTATTTGGTACCTATGAAGAAGTAGCAGTGTTCTAATGTTAATTAACTATATGGAGCTTATCAGAGTTCCACAGTGGATTAAAAACCTGTTCGTATTTGTTCCGTTACTTTTCTCTCTAAATTTGTTTGATAAGAATTATTTTCTTATGACCCTCTACGCTTTTGTGGTATTTAGTCTTGCTTCAAGCTTTATATATGTTGTTAACGATATAATAGATATTGAAGACGACAGAACACATCCTACAAAGAAAAGCAGGCCTCTGGCATCAGGGGCAATTAAATTAAAAAGTGCAGTTCTTATTGCGATTATATTATGTGTTATTGTCTTCGTCTTGTTACTAAGGTTTAATCTTGATTTTAGCAGTTTTGTAGCTGGTTTTATTGTACTCAATATTTTGTATTCTTTTTGGTTTAAAAATGTTGTCATCCTTGATGTATTTAGCATCGCGGCAGGATTTACAATAAGGGTATTTGCAGGTGCAGTTGTTATTTCCGTCCCGGTTTCTAATTGGTTAATATTGTCAACAATTTTTATATCCCTATTTCTTGGTGTGATGAAAAGACATTCGGAATTGGTCTTGGTATCAAATTATGAAGAATCCCATAGCCGTAAAGTCCTCTCTCAATATTCACTTAACTTTGCAAATCAAATGGCGACGGTTGCAGCAGCAGGAGTGATTATCTGTTATGCGCTTTATACAGTTTCCGAAAGAACAGTAAATGCATTCGATAGTGAAGACCTGATTTACACTACACCTTTTGTCGTATATGGAATTTTTAGATATATGTATCTGGAGTATATCAGTAATAAAGGAGATAACACAACAAAAACCGTATTTACCGATTTTCAAATGATTGCCACGGTGGTGGTTTATATAATTACAACGGTGTTAATTATATATAGGATATTTTGATATAGAGTTAGAAGTGGATCGGATTAAAACATATAGATTACTTGCAAATGTAATATTATTAGGTTTGAGTTGCTCGACATCTGAAAAAATAAACAATAAATTATCACTCGATGTGGTTCAAGCTAGCGTTGATGCGTGGTTTGATCTTATGCCAGGAGCCTCACCGGGAAAGTTTCATCTTACAGGCGAGATAAAATTAGCAAACTCAAATACTATTGACATAAATAATCTCAATCTGAGTGCGATTACAGTTTATTCAAACACAGAAGTTATTTATTCTTTTGAACCATATTTTAATCCCAAGATTAAGGAAGATGAATATTCACTGAAGTCTGGTAGTAGAAATGAATTAATATTTGGATCTAAAGCCGGACTGAAAATCGATTCTCGATTAGAAGCCAATAATGTTTGTGATGTAACGTTAAACTTTGAATTTGATGAAGGTAATTTTATGTACCAGGTAAAATATGTGGAAATAATACGGACATATTAAGGAATGATTGAAGATTTAATATTATTAATTTTTTTACTCATTCTTAGTGGATTCTTTTCAGGTTCGGAGATGGCTTATATAGTTGCGAATAAATTAAAGATTGAAATTAAGGCGAGAAAGAATAATCCTGCTGCTATAAATGCAAACCATTTAATTGCTAACCCACAAACATTCTTTTCCACGATTCTAATAGGTAATAATGTCGTAAACGTAACTCTGTCTTCATTAAGTGCAATATTTCTTTCCTATTTATTCGGATTTGGTGAAGGAAGCATACTGATCATTTCCACTGCTTTTCTTTTAATAATCGGCGAATTTTTACCAAAATATTTTGCTCACGAAAATGCAGAAAGGATTTTGTTGTTGACGGCAATACCAATAAGATTCTTTACTTATTTGTTGTACCCGGTTGTAAAAGCTTCATCACTTTTCACGAATAAACTTACACAGTCTGCAAAATTAAGTGCTGATATTGAAGGTCATCTATTTGATAAGGAAGATATAAAGCAATTACTAAAGGAAAGTGAGGAAGCGGGAGTAGTAGATAAAAAGGAAAGTGATATAATAAGTAAAGTTATTGAACTAGGCGAACAACGTGTTTATGAAGCAATGACTCCCCGGACAGATATTGTCGGAGTTGAGATAAACGATACGATAGAATCCGCATTATCTGTTTTTATTACGTCAGGATTTTCAAAGCTTCCTGTGTATGATGAAAATCTGGATAATATAAAAGGTATTATACTGGCAAAGGATATCTTTAAAAATCCCGAATCTCTTAAAAGTATAATTAGGGAGGTGAGCTATATTCCCGAAACAAAAAAAATTAGTGGTAAGGCTGAAATTGATTATATAAATGAAAAATATAACCTTAATATAATAGAAGGTGATTATGAAACTATGGCAGGTTTTATTACTACAAGATTAGGTAAAATACCCAATCAGGGAGACTCAGTTAACATAGATAACTTTACAATTTTTATTGTACGTGCTTCGCTCCAAAAGATTGATGTTGTGAAACTAATAAAAATTAGCGATTAGAATACAAATTGCAAAATCACTATATCATCATGTTTGATGGAGTATGTAATTTCTGTAATTATTGGGTTAACTTTACTATTACCAGGGATATAAAGAATCTTTATAAATTTGCAGCATTACAATCAGATGAAGGTCAAATCATTTTACAACAGTATAATTTAGATCAAAATAAATTTGATTCATTCATACTGATAAGAGGAGAAAATGTATTTACTAAATCTTCAGCTGCGTTAGAGATTTCAAAAAATCTCTCAGGACCAATTAAATTATTATATCCTTTTATATTCCTGCCGAAATTTATTCGTGATTACATCTATGATTTGATAGCAAAAAACAGGTACAAAATATTTGGTAAAAGTGATGTCTGTAGAATACCAGCAGAAGAAGAGAGGGCTAAGTTTCTTTTGAAAAGTTCACCGGAATTTTAAGTAAATTCTATAGTTTATTGATTCGAAAATAAGGAGTGCAATCTTTTTCCATTCTTTGTCCCTTCACACATTTTCCCGTAACTTTGTAAGTTTTAATATCCAATTATTTACTATCCGGAGTGATTTGTTAAAATTTTCAGTTGTTGAAAAGGACAACAACAGTAAAGCGAGGGCAGGATATTTTGAAACAGACCACGGAACGGTAGAAACACCAATGTTTCTGCCAGTTGGAACTCAGGGAACTGTTAAAGCTGTAGATCAAAACTATCTTGAAACAGATATTAAGGCGCAGATTGTTCTTTCAAATACCTATCATCTTTATTTAAGACCCGGCATAGAAATCCTTGAAAAAGCAGGTGGACTTCATAATTTTATGAATTGGCACAAACCGATACTAACAGATAGCGGTGGTTACCAGGTTTTCAGTCTATCTGATTTACGTAAAATAAAAACTGACGGTATTGAATTCAGTTCTCATTTGGATGGTTCTAAACATTTTTTTACTCCTGAAAAAGTAATTCAAATACAAAGAAGTATTGGTTCGGATTTAATGATGGTTTTGGATGAATGCGTACCATATCCGTGTGAGTATGAATACGCAGTTAATTCAACAAAACTCACTAGCGATTGGGCTATATTAAACAAAGAAGCCGTAGAAAAGACAAAACCGTTATACACCCAAAAGCAATATTTACTAGGTATAATTCAAGGTAGTATATATAAAGAATTACGTGAAAAATCCGCTGCAGATTTGGTAAAGCTTGAATTTGACGGATATGCTATTGGTGGATTAGCAGTTGGTGAACCGACTGAAATGATGTATGAGATGACCGACTTCACCACCGATCTGATGCCCGAGAATAAAGTTAGATATTTAATGGGAGTAGGCAGGCCCGAAAACATACTAGAATCCATCGAACGTGGAATTGATATTTTTGATTGTGTGATGCCTACCCGGAATGCAAGGCATGCAATAGTGTTTTCCTGGAATGGAGTGTATTCATTAAGAAATTCAAAGTATAAGGATGATTTTGATAAGATAGACAATGAATGTAGTTGCTATACATGTTTAAATTATTCAAAAGCATATTTAAAGCATTTGTTCAATGCTGGTGAGATACTGGCTTTAGAACTTGCCAGTATTCATAATCTTCATTTTTATTTGGAACTGGTGATAGAGGCACGCCAACAAATAATTAATGGCAATTTTGGTGACTGGAAAGATAAAACAGTAA
>JARRKK010000208.1:0-5766 GCA_037388105.1 Ignavibacteriaceae bacterium
CAACTTTTTGCATATTTTCTCCGTCATTAATTTGTAAGCTCTTCAGTTTATTGATTCTGTTCTTCTCTTTATTATACAAAGTCCAGCTCTCCTTCACTTTCTTTTTAAGATTCCTGTATAAATACCCCATTATGTATGCGGCTACTAACATGAGAATAAATATTAAATCTTCAACTTTGCTTTTGGATAGTTTAAGAACAATCATCAATATAAACCAACTGGCAGTGAAGAAAACATGAATAAACAGAACCTGCCCAAAAAGCATACATCTTCTTTTATCCCTATCATATATCTCTTGTAATGTTTTAATATCTTCCATTCTCCACTCCGACTGAAACTAACGTCTTAATTACAAATATGCCGATTAGATTACAAAAAATCAATTTACCAATTTTTGTAAATTTAGGTTTAATTTGAGCTAATACATCTATTCTTCCCACTCCTTATTCAAATTCTGTCTTAAATCTTTCCAAAATATCTTTTGTTTATGACCCAAATGTTAACCTGAAAATTTTAAGCATAAAAAAACCGCTGTGTATTTAAGCGGTTTTTAATTTTTAATACTAAAATAATAATTAATTCCCAAAAACATTAATCTTTCCATCAATGTGCTTTTCCGGATTAATAATGTTACCCGCATCATCAACAACACCAGGATGGCAGGTACCGCAAGCAGGATGATCCAAATGACCTGTTGGTGGAAGATTATGACAAGTCCCACAATCAGCCTGACCTGTACCAACCTGATTCCACACAACCGATTTATTATTACCAGTCATTACTGAATCTACATAAGCGAATGGATTACTGGATGAATCACTTGAAAAAGCCCAGTTGCCGTGACAGTATGTATCCGAGCAGGTTGCTGTGGAATAATCATACATTGGGTTATCTGCTATGTTGTAAACAGCAAGAGGACTGAATATTACTTCAGCAGGAAGCGGATCATCAACAGCATGACCGGGATCGAAATAATTTTGTGGAACTATATGACAAGTTGAACAAGGAATCTGCTTTCCTAAATCATTTTGGTATAAATGAGCAACATGAGCTCCTACACCTCTTGAATCTGAACTTACATTGCCTTTTGTGTCTTGTGGCGGGGCAATTATAGATGGATCCATAAAATCACCATGACAAGTATTACAGGCTTCAGGTCCATCCGGTTCATTATGACAATTTAAGCAACTTGAACCTGTTATCCCACCTGAATAATCTGTAGCATGACAATCCTGACAGACCTTTAAATCCCAACTGCTTTCCCGAACTAAGTTACCATGCCAATTTGGAGACTCTTTTTCAAGGATCCCTTTTTTATGAATAGTTAAGTTTGGCGTCAATGGAACCGGGTCATTCAATTTACTGCAGGAAACAACAAGTCCAATTATTAATAAATTGCTAAATATTTTAAGTATAAATTTCAATTTCATTTTGTTAACAATAGAATTCAAAATTATAATCCATGACAATAATTACAGAAACCTGCACTCTTTGAAGATTGTGGTGATGCACTCGTATGACAATTGTAACAAATAGAACCCATATCAGTGTGCCAGCTACCATCATTATCATTCATAAATCCCGATGCATGAGTTTTGGGATCTGTTCCCTGTATTCCATCACTATCTAGATGACATGTAATACAAGTCGGATCAGCACCCTGAATATCGTGACAAGCTGTACAGCTTTCAATATTTCTTTGGGCTAAAATTGCATGCTCTCCACCACCACTGCCCACACCAAATGTTTTAAAATTCGGATCTATATGTGATAATGGTGCAACACCGCCTAACGAAAAATCGGCAATTTCAGATTGATGACAATTTGCACAGAAGCTTTGTATCTCGTGACAAGTTTGGCATTCATCAACTTTTAAGTTTGCATCTATACCATGTATAAATCTATAATCTAATTCGTGTACTCTTTCTATTATCTGCTGTTTTGTTCCATCGATTCCCTGGCTCGGAACATATGGCTGATAAAAATCATCAGGAGTGTTTAATTCAGTGATAACATTTGTTGAGACATGGCATTCTTCACAAGTTGAATTATCATGACACATTGCACAATTAGCATCGAATGACCGGGCTAAGAATTTATGCTCTCTTGTAAAATTAGCTGTAATGTGGTTTTGCGGTATCAAGTTTACAGTAGAAATATGACAGCTTTCGCAGAATTCCGGACCCTTTGCTACAGGGTTGTGACATGAAGAACATAGTTCCATAGGAGGTACCTTTTGCTCTGCTTCATCGCTATAAGCAATTGAAGTAAAATCCTTATGACAATTTGTACATTGAAGTTCTTCGCTAATATGTTGCTTATGATTAAATATTAACTCGGATTTAGTTTGTACCAAGGCTTCATAATTATCATTTACATGACACAATCCACATTCTTCCTCATTATCAACTTCATGGCAGTTTCCACAATCCTCGTGATTAGGCAATAGCCTATCTGTAAGTGTAGTGCTTTCTTCAACAGCAGAATGACAATCTGCACATTCAGCCAGATCGCTGTGAATTTGGTGTGAAAAATTTATTAGTTTACTGTTTCCTTCCAGCATGCTATCAACGGGTGCTTTACTAAAGAATGCAGAAAATGTTAGGAATAACATTAAGCCTGTAAAAACAAGTATGTAAAAATGTTTAATAGTCATTCTCAGTTACTTAAAAATTATGATTAAACCAGAAATTGAGCTTCACCAATAAACGAAAATCATTATTGTATATCTTGTTATTCAGATACTGTCCTTGTAAATCAAAAGAAAGAGTTCTGATCGGTCTGTAATTACAACCTAATAGTACGGTTATCATTTCATTTGTTGCAGCATCGGTTGATAATTTATATCGTGTATAACCAAAGCTAAAGTTTGGTGTTAAAAGACCATCAAGTATAGTTTGTGCAGTATAAAAAGAAATTGCATCCAGCTCACCTGCGTATCCAAATGTTTTTCTTCCTGATATCGTTCCCCATCGTGAGGATAAACCAAGTGAAATTCTTTGGGAACTCTCATCTTCATAAGAAACATTTCCAAATTTTCCAATCAATTTATATTTCTTATCAATTAAGTAATCTGCACCAATCTCAATTTCTTGCGTATTTTTAAAATCGAAAACTGAAAAAATTGAATTGTACCGTACTAAAGGTTTACGATAATTATAGTATGCCGTTAATCCTAAATCTTCGATTTGATCATATCTACCTGAGATCTCAAATCTTGATGTTGTTGCATAGTTTAATTCATATTGATATCTGGTGTCCACTCTAAAGTTTTTCGGCTGGCTGTAAGACACTTCTGCCATAACATATCTAAATTGCTGAGAACTGTTATCGATATAATATGAAATAGTATTATAATCCGGATCCAAACGTGCGGTTGTGTATGCAATATTCTCAAATGCTTTATTAACATATCTGAGTGCAATTCTTGTATTTGATATTGCATATACCGTTAAATTTGCCCCACCTACATAATTATTTTCCAGATTGTCTGTAAAATCAACTTTTTGATAAGCCGGTACGTTGCCACCATAGTATCCATTTAAATCAAATCCCTTATAATTTATTCCCAATGTCATACCATCAAATACACCACCGCCAAGGGTGTTATAGAGTGGTTGGCGGCCTAACTTAAAATAAACTAACTCGAACAGATTCTTTACATCAAGGTAGAAATTATACATTCGAAAGCGTGGATCGTATGTCAGCTTTTCAGAAATATCATTTTCTAAATTCATATAGGTCTTTAAGGCAACATTTTTATTCCCAAAAGTAAGATAGAGTAACTGAAAGGTCCGTGCGTAAGTCGCAGAATTATTTAATGTATCAAATCTTTCAAAAGTATAAAGTGCGCTTGTAAAGCGACCGTTGATGGTCTGAGTGAAACTGAAGGAATTGAGCCCCAAAATGAGGCTCACCAGAATTAATATTTTCTTCATACAATAAATTCGATTAAGATACTATATATATTTATTGTGGAACAGTATGTACTATCTTTGCCCAATATTCTTCAAAATTGAAGTCTGTATATGTTGGGCTTTCAGCATTATGACAGGTTAAACATAGTTCTTCAGGCTTCTCATACAATTTCAATCCTTTAGCCACTGCTTGATCTCTATCCTGCATTATCTTTTTCGATTTATATTCAGAACCTGGGCCGTGGCAAGTTTCACATTGAACTCCCTGTTCCATTTTAAAGTTCTTACCTAATAAAGAAGCATCAACATTATAACCAGAAACATGACATTTTAAACAATCTTCAGTTTCTGATGCCTTCGTTTTATATCCTTTTGACTTAGCAATCTCATTTGCTTTATCTGATAGCAGAGTCTCAAAGGCTTTTGAATGCTGGGAGTCTTCCCAAATCTTTAATTGTTGACCCTGTTTTTCTGATTTGTGACACATTGCACAGGTTTTTACGCCTACGTAAGATGGTTGTGCATTTGTGAAAATGATTGGTATAACAATGATTAACATTGTTAGAAATAATTTAGCAAACATAAACTCTCCGTCATTAAATTGATTTATAAAAACTTAATGATTATTTATATAATTAGAAAGAGAGCCTGAAAACAGACAAGCTGAACCGGATTGGCTCTCTTTTTAATTTTTAATGCATTGTATCTGCAACTTTAGAACCTTCATCACAAATAACGATTGCAGATAGTTAACATCATTTTTTCCCACTTTGTTCCCCAGTTCCAGTGATACTTCCTTACAATAACAAAAAATGAACCAAACCAATTCTTAACAATTAATAAAGTTTGTTGAACCTTTATTCTCAATTTTAAGAATATAAAAAAATCAATTCTTACATGTGAGAAAATTCTACATAATTACCCGAGTTTAAAATAATAAAAAAGCTATCAATAATGAGTTCAATAGATTTTCTGTACAAATATACACCCGATGCATATTCTACTGCATTCCAATCCACTTTATAATTACCAGCTGATAGATCATCATTTATCAAAGTTGTTAGTTCATTCCCGATTGCATCATAAATAATTAGTTTAACTGTGCCTTGTTCCGGAATCGAAAACTTTATCTCTGTTGAAGGATTAAATGGATTCGGGTAGTTTTGACTCAACTGATATTCAATTGGTAATCCTTCCTCAAGTTCAACATCATCAGGTTCGAAATTAGCAATTGCATCTGCTAAAAGTTTTTGAACTAATTTAGTGTTATGATTACCCCTGCTTCCCTCATTTAAAACAGATTCTAAATTGTAAAGAGCAGCATTATAATCAAAACCAAATACCTGATCGTGTTCTAAATTAGGATCAACTTGCATTAATTCAGCCTCAAGAACAGCTATTAGGCTATCGGTTACATGCTGTACATTTCTATAATTAAACCAGGAAGATGTATCAGCTTGATTTACATAAGGATCATCCCAATAAGTTGGATGGCATTGCTCGGCACAAGCTTCAGTTCTTGGATAAAATGTATGTCCTGTTGCTACCCCAAATTGACCGCCGGTTTCAGAAGCATAAACATGGCAATTTATACATCTTTCGGTTGCTGCAAATGTGTGTGCTGAATTGGTATATATCTCACCCGGATATTGATAACCAAAATTTACAGTTCCACTTAGTGCTTCAGAAGTTGAGTGGTGAGGTGTCTGATATACATCAACAGTATCTGTATCGACAGTATGGCAGTCGTCGCAAATTACGTGTGAACCTGTGATTGCCTTGCGTAATTGACTTGGGAATTGCTTACTATGAGGATCGTGACAAGTTACACAGGTAAGATTGACAATAT
>JARRKK010000209.1:0-4866 GCA_037388105.1 Ignavibacteriaceae bacterium
CAAGCGAGATAATTGAAATGAGTGAAAGTCCCACAATAGCAACTAAAAACAAAAGAGATTCTTCTATAGTTGTTGGTACTCAATTAGTGAGGGATAAAAAAGCCGATGGGTTTGTTAGTGCAGGCAATACAGGAGCAATGAGCGTAAGTTCCATTCTTAATATCGGGAGGATAAAAGGTGTTGCACGACCGACTCTTACAGCTCCATTCCCTAATGAAAAAGAAGGTTATACTTTTATATCGGATGTTGGAGCATTCGTCGATTCTAAACCACATCATCTTCTTGGCTATGCCTTTTTAAGCTCCATTTTTATTGAAGAAATTTATAGAATAAAAAATCCGAGTATAGGATTACTAAATGTGGGAGAAGAGGAAGCTAAGGGATCATCGTTCACATCTGAAACGGGTAAATTGTTAAGTGAGTCAAATTTGAATTATATTGGGAATATTGAAGGAAAAGATATATTTAAAGGAACTGTTGATCTCGTTATTTGTGATGGGTTCGTTGGAAATATTCTTTTGAAATTTGCTGAAAGTATCATTCCTTTCTTAAAAGCGAAAATAAAAAATTATGCTAATCTTAACTTATTTAATAAACTCAGAGCGGCAATGGTACGGACTCCACTCAGGGAATCGTTAAAAAGTACGAATTACGAATTGCACGGTGGTTTACCGTTATTGGGACTAAATGGAATTAGTATAATCGGGCATGGTATCAGCACTCCATTGGCGATAAAAAATATGGTATTAAGAGCAAAGGAAATGCACGACAAAAATCTTATACAAAAAATAAAAAATGTATTTAATCAACAAATTGTTTCTAATATTAATTAATGGAAGGTACATTGAAAGACAATAAATATAGTGCAATTGTAACCGCACTTGGAATGTACGTCCCTGAAAAAATATATGATAATGCTTATATGGAAAGCATTGTTGACACCAATGATGAATGGATAATTTCGCGTACAGGGATAAAAGAACGAAGAATTTTAGAAAATGGTGCGACCAGCGATCTCGCATCCAAAGCTGCATTGGACTTGATCAATACGCACAATATTAATCCGGACGAAATTGATTTGATTATAGTTGCCACGGTAACACCAGATATGTTTTTCCCTGCAACTGCTTGTCTCGTACAGAATAAAATCGGCGCAAACAACTCCTGGGGATATGATATTTCAGCTGCATGTTCGGGCTTTTTATTTGCATTTCAAACTGGCTGTTCATTTGTTGAAAGCGGGCAGTATAAAAAAGTTTTAGTTATTGGTGCAGATAAGATGAGCAGTATAATAGATTATACTGACCGAAACGTTTGTATTTTGTTTGGCGATGCTGCAGCAGCAGTTTTGATCGAACCATCAGAGGACAAATCTCTTGGATTGCAGGACTATATACTACGAATCGATGGAGCTGGAGAAGACAACTTGTATATGCGTGGAGGAGGAAGTTTGAATCCACCTACTCATGAAACTGTTGATAAAAAAATGCACTATTTATATCAGGATGGAAAAGCTGTATTTAAGGTAGCTGTAAAAGGTATGGCTGACGTTTCATACGAGTTAATGCAAAAAAATAATCTTACTGCTGATGATGTAGCTTACCTTGTTCCGCATCAGGCTAATCTGAGAATTATAAACGCTACTGCTGACAGAATGGGACTGAGCAAGGATAAAGTGATGGTGAATATTGATAAATATGGGAACACAACTGCTGCAACTATCCCACTTTGTCTTGTGGAATATTATAGAAATGGTAAAGTGAAGAAAGGTGACAAACTAATTCTCTCAGCATTTGGAGCTGGATATACGTGGGGTTCAACATATTTAGTATGGGGAATTTAAAAGAAACATAAATTCAATTCCTTATGAGTAAGAAAGCATTTTTATTCCCCGGACAAGGGTCTCAATATGTTGGGATGGCTAAGGATCTCTACGAAAATTCTGTTGAAGCTAAAGAGATGATTCTCACTGCTGACGATGCTCTCGGTATCAACCTATCCCATATTATGTTTCATGGACCAGTGGAAGAATTAAAACAAACTGAATATACACAGTCAGCAATTTTTTTACATAGTGTTGTATTAGCAAGTATTATTAGAACAATCTCACCTGAAGGTGTTGCCGGACACTCTTTGGGAGAATATTCTGCACTTGTTTCAGCAGGAGCAATACAGTTTTATGATGCAATTAAAATAGTAAGAAAGCGGGGGCAGGTAATGCAGCAATCCGGGATAGACAATCCAGGAACAATGGCAGCGGTGATTGGTGCTGACACTGACAAAGTGGAGGAAATTTGTAAAATTGCTTCATCAGATGGAATTGTACAATGTGCCAATTTTAATTCACCCGGACAGATCGTAATATCAGGCTCTGTTAAAGCTGTATACAGAGCAATGGATCTATGCAAAAATGATGGAGCAAAAATCGTTAAGGAATTAGTTGTAAGTGGAGCTTTCCATTCAACTTTGATGCAATCTGCTAAAGACAAATTAAAATCAGTATTGGATGAAACAAATTTTTATGATGCTAAAATTCCTGTTTATGCCAACGTAAGTGCAAAACCAGTTGCTAATAAAGACAAAATAAAATCGGTACTGTTTGAACAGGTAACATCACCGGTTCGATGGGAAGAAACCATACAAAATATGATAGCTGATGGATATGATGAATTTTATGAGGTTGGTCCGGGTAAAGTTCTACAGGGATTATTGAAACGAATTAATCGAGAAATAAACTGTATCTCTATTGATAAATATGTTGATGTGGAGCAATATTTATAGTGTCTGAGAAAAAAGAAGAGTTCACAAAAAACTTTGCAAAGAAAATTAATGGATTATATATAGATCCCAAAATTTTTACATTCAAATTCAGTTGTAACTGTACGGGTGAATGCTGCCATTATGGAGTTTACACCGATCTGAAAGAGCACGAAACAATTTTACAAATTAAAGATAGACTTTTACCGTTATTCGATGAAACGCAAAACGCAGATTTGGATAAATGGTTTGAGCCCCCTGAAGAAGATGAAGATTTTGATTCGGGTGTTGCCGTTGGAACCGAAGTAATAAATGGTAAATGCACATTTCTTGATAAAAATGGATTATGTACACTACAAAGACTAGCCAATTCAGAAAAAGTCCACAAGTGGAAATATAAACCTATGTATTGTATATTATTTCCCTTAACTATTTACGAGGGTGCCTTAACAATTGATGATGAGCACATTAATAGATTAAAAACCTGTAATGATAATCCGGCTGTTACAGAAACTTCTATTTATGATGCTTGTAGAGAAGAACTGAAGCATTTTATGGGCGAAAATAATCTTAACAAATTGGATAGTTATAAGGAAGAATATTTAAGTACAATGGTAACTGAAGATAAAAATGAATAAAAATAGGAGAGCGATAGTAACCGGCGGAACACGAGGAATAGGAAGAGCTATTGTAATGGAACTTGTAAGTGATTCAAATTATAGTAAATCGTTTTCTGATGTTGCTTTTATTTATAATAGTTGCGTGGAATGTGCTGATGAAATTCTTGCAGAAACAAAAGATTTAGGAGCAAGAGTATTTGCCTTTAAATCAGATGTGTCCTCTTTTGAGCAGACTCAAAAAACTGTGGATGACGCGGTTGAAAAATTAGGTGGGGTTGATATTTTGGTAAATAATGCCGGTATTACCCGGGATAATCTATTAATGCGTATGCAAGAAAAGGATTTTGATGATGTAATAAATGCGAATCTTAAGAGTGTGTTCAACTATACAAAAACAGTTATGAAGCCAATGATAAAACAAAGATATGGTCGGATAATAAATATTTCATCTGTTGTTGGAATAACTGGTAATGCAGGTCAATCAAATTATGTTGCATCAAAATCGGGAGTAATTGGATTCACAAAAGCAATGGCTCGTGAGCTTGCTTCGCGAAACATTACTGTTAATGCTATAGCTCCGGGTTTTATTAAAACTGATATGACTGATAGTTTAAGTGAAGATCAAACAAATAATTTGGTAAAATCAATACCACTGAAAAGATTAGGTACACCGGAAGATGTGGCAAAGGTTGTAGGATTTTTGTGCAGCGAGGGAGCAGATTATATTACCGGACAGGTTTTTGTTGTTGACGGTGGGATGACAATGTAAATTTGCCTATTAAACTTCATTATTAGTAAATTTAGAAAATTAATAAATAAACAAATAAATAACTTTATCAAAACAAATTTAGGAGCATAAAATGGATACAGATGCAAAAGTCAAAGAAATAATTATTGACAAGCTCGGTGTAGAAGAATCTCAAATTACTCCGGAAGCATCTTTTACAAATGACCTTGGTGCTGATTCACTTGATATTGTTGAATTGGTTATGGGGTTCGAGAGTGCATTTCAAATTTCGATTCCGGATGAAGATGCTGAAAAAATTGGAACTGTTGGTGCAGCAATAGCCTATCTTAACGAAAAAGTTGGTACAAGTTAAAATTACTTTCTTTTTAATTAGGAAATGAAAAAACGGAGAGTTGTTGTAACCGGAATGGGTGTTATCAGCCCAATCGGAATAGGAATTGATGAATTTTGGACAGGTTTGGCTGAAGGTCGGAATGGAATCGACTACATAACTAAATTTGATACTTCAAAATTTGATACACAATTTGGGGCAGAAGTAAAGAATTTTGATCCTCTCAAATACCTTGATAAAAAAACTGTTAAGCGACTTGATCCATTTGCGCAATATGCATTAGTTTCATCCATCTTCGCTCTCGAAGATTCAGGTTTGGATCTGGAATTAGTGAATAAGGATCGTTTTGGTGTAGTGTTCGGAAGTGGAATCGGTGGTATTCAGACATTACGGCTTCAGCACTTTGCTTA
>JARRKK010000209.1:4888-5665 GCA_037388105.1 Ignavibacteriaceae bacterium
CTTTCTTTGTACCTATGATGATTGCTGATATGGCTGCAGGTCAAATCTCAATTAACTTAGGATTAAAAGGACCAAACTACGCAACTACATCAGCTTGTGCTTCTGGAGCTCATGCCATAACGGATGCATTCGTTTTAATTGAGAGGGGAAGTGCAGATCTTATGATCTGTGGTGGCTCGGAATCGGCGGTTGAAGAAATGTCAATTGGCGGTTTTAATTCTATGAAAGCATTATCAACCTGGAATGATAGATGTAAAGAAGCCTCAAGACCGTTTGATGCTGAGAGGAATGGATTTGTTCTTGGTGAAGGTTCAGGTTCGCTGGTGTTAGAAGAGTACAAGCACGCAAAAGCCCGTGGTGCAAGGATATATGCCGAAATTGGTGGTATTGGATTATCTGCGGATGCATTTCATATAACCTCACCAGCACCCGGCGGTGAAGGAGCGGTGAGATCTATGCTGGAAGCCATTAGGGATGCAAATATTAAACCTCAACAAGTCGATTATCTTAATGCACATGGAACTTCAACTCTGTATAATGATGTTAGTGAGACAAATGCAATTAAAACTGTCTTTAACAGCCATGCATACGATTTGGTAATTAGTTCCACCAAATCGATGACCGGTCATTTATTAGGTGCTGCTGGTGCTGTTGAAGCAATTGCAACCATTCTTGCTATGAAAAACAATATTATCCCCCCAACCATAAATCTTACACCTCCTGATCCGGAGTGTGATCTCAATTATAGTCCGCTGACAGCGACCAAAAAAGAAATTC
>JARRKK010000210.1:0-4854 GCA_037388105.1 Ignavibacteriaceae bacterium
GTTAATGAGAACAACAATTTTTTGTTAACAACTCATGTTAATCCGGATGCTGATGCTATAGGTTCAGAAATCGCATTTTATAAAATATTAAAAAGACTTGGAAAAAATATTAGCATCATCAATCACAGTGTTACACCTTCCAATTTAACGTTTCTTGATAAAGGAAATAACATAATAAAATTTGATAGTAAAACCTGTCAGCAATATTTCGATAATGCGGATGTTATAATCGCACTCGATTTTAACCGGTCCAACAGGTTAGTGAGTATGGAACAATCATTTGTGGAATCAAATAAAATAAAAGTTTGTATTGATCATCATCAGGATGCTGAACAAATTTTTAACTATTATTTTTATAGCGATGAATATGCAGCAACCGGACAAATAATTTACGATTTTATTAAGCAGACAAAGATTGTGGAATTAGATTATGAACTTGCTTACCCCATTTATGCAGCTATAATGACCGATACAGGTTCATTCCGTTTTGAGAGAACAACGCCTCAGCTCCATAGGATTGCTGCAGAACTATTAGAATGTGGTTTCAATCCGGAAGATGTTTATGATAAAATTTATGATCAAAGTAAATTAAATAAACTTAGATTGCTTGGAAAAACACTTGAAACTTTGAAACTTGCAGGAGAAAATAAAATTGGATATATGTCCATCACACAGGATACATTTAAAGAACTAAATGTAATTGAAAGTGATACTGATGGATTTGTTAACTATTCGCTTTCCGTTGAAAATATTATTTTAGGCATATTATTCATCGAACTTAAAAACGGCTTTAAAGTTAGTTTCAGATCAAAAGGTAAACTTCCTGTAAACCAACTAGCAGCGCAGTTTGGGGGTGGAGGTCATACAAACGCGTCTGGCGCAAGATTTTTAAATTCTAAAATGAATGAGGAGATGCAAAGTATTATATTAGAATCTGAAAAATTTTTAATTACTCATAACCAGGAGAATAATGTTTAGTTTAAATATAAAATCAGCAAATAAGAAAATTGTTTATGAACCACTTTCTATTAGTGTAAAATATTTAATTGATGGAAAGAAATTATCCGGGAGCTTTAAGAATCTTGAAAATATATTTAACATCAAGTTCTCAGCACTTCAGAAGAAAAATTTTTTATCAAAGGACGGTAACGAGATCAGGATTTCAAAATCAAATGGAAAACCGGATGCTCTGATACTGTGTAAGATAAAATTAAATAAAAGTTTTACTTCCGACTTTTTCCGAAACCATCTTGCGGGTTTAATTCAAAATCTTGCTGATGAAGAAATAAAGAACCTTCATATATTTATTCCATCATATAGGCCATTTAAAAACTATTTTGAAAGCGAAGAATATTATTACCAAACTTTTATTGAGGGATTATTCCTTGGCAATTATAAATTCGATAAATATAAATCGTCAAAAAAGACTGCAGAAAAGTTGAATGTTATAATTCATGCTGATAATGAAAAACCTCTTCAAAATGCAATGTCAAAGGCAATCGTTTTATTGCAAAGTGTTAACTTCGCGAAAGATTTACAGAACGAACCGGCGAACGCTCTTAATCCGGCTGATTTAGCGAGCAGGGTTAAAAAGAAACTGGTTTCTGCAGGTGCTCGTGTATCAGTCTTTAACGAAAATCAAATTCAAAAAATGAAGATGGGAGGACTGATAGCAGTAGGTCAAGGTAGTGCAAATAAACCAAGGCTCATAGTTTTGCATTATACCCCCACTCAAAAAGTCTTAGGAAAGAAAAAACGACTTAAGAAGATTGCACTTGTAGGTAAAGGTGTTACATTCGATTCAGGTGGTATATCACTGAAACCTGCAACTAATATGGGTGAAATGAAAGCAGATATGTCAGGAGCAGCTGCAGTTGCAGGTAGCGTCCTTTCAGCAGCTTATGCTAAACTGCCAGTTGAAGTTATCGGTGTTATACCCGCAGCAGAGAACATGGTATCCGGAAACTCTATGAGACCAGGTGATATCGTTACAACTGCTTCCGGTAAAACAATTGAGGTTGATAATACAGATGCTGAAGGTAGGATGATCTTAGCTGATGCACTACATTATGCATCTAAACTAAAACCTGATGAAATTATTGATTTTGCTACCCTCACCGGAGCTTGTGTAGTTGCATTGGGACAGGTTGCGGCGGGTTTATTTTCAAAAAATGATGCTTTGGCTGAAAGACTTTATAAAGCAGGAATGAAATCCTTTGACAGGCTATGGCGTTTACCATTGTGGGATGATTATAATAAGCTTATAGAAAGTAAGGTTGCCGATGTACACAATACCGGACCTAGATGGGCAGGTGCTATTACAGCAGCTAAGTTTTTGGAAAATTTTGTTGATGAAAAAATTCCCTGGGCTCATATTGATATAGCAGGACCAGCTATTGCAAGTGATACAAATAATTATACAAAAACTTTTATGACCGGGTTTGGTGTGAGATTAGTATTTGAGTATTTGTCCGGAATTAGTAAAAAATAGATCAATCAATTCTTTGGTTCTTTATTATTTGGTGAATCTACCATCTTTGATTTCGTAAACATGATCAGCCATCTCTACCAGATTTGAGTTGTGAGTTACGATCACAAAGGTCATGTTAAATTTATCGCGTAACTCCGAGATAAGCAGATGAATAGATTCACTATTTTTCGAATCGAGATTTCCTGTCGGTTCGTCTCCGAATATTATTTGCGGATTATTAGCAAACGCCCGGGCTACTGCTACACGTTGTTGCTCTCCTCCTGATAACTCTGCGGGCTTATGATCTTCTCTGTCAGATAACCCGACTGCTTTTAATAATTCCTTACTTTTTACCGATGCTTTTGAAAATGAAATTCCATTTATCATCTGGGGAATAGAAACATTTTCTAAAGCTGTGAACTCGGGCAAAAGATGATGGAATTGAAAAATAAAGCCAATGTTTTTGTTTCTAAATGTAGCTAACGATTCATTAGAAAGTTCAAAAATATTTTTATCCTGATAAATAACTTTACCAGCATCAGGTTTGTCTAACGCTCCAAGCAAATGCAGTAATGTACTTTTTCCTGCACCCGAAGCACCTACTATAACTGAAATATCATTTTGAATAATCTCCAATTTAACATCCTTCAGAACACTCAGCTCAACGTTCTTAATTGTTTTGTAAGATTTAAAAAGATGTTCTGCCTTTAATAATATTTTCTTCATTAACAAATTTTTAATGTATAATTAGAGATTATTATTATTCCCACTTTATTGCTTCCAGGGGATTTAATTGAGCTGCTCGTTTTGCAGGATATAGTGCCGCGAAAAATGAAAGCAACATTGATGCGCCACTGATGAAAAAGAAATCGCTTATTCTTAATTCAATTGGAAGCGCAGCCACTTTATATTGAGTCGGATCCAATGGATAGATATTGTAATTTATTTGCAGGTAACAAATTAAATACCCAATAATTATTCCAAGCAGAGTTCCTATAATTCCAATCAAAATACCTTCGAACATAAAAATCTTAACAACTGATTTTCGATGGATACCCATAGCATTTAGAATTCCAATATCTCTTCTTTTTTCTATTACAGACATTGATAATGAACCGAGAATATTAAACGTAGCCACACCAATTATCAGAGACAGAATAATATATGCGGTCCATCTTTCTATTTTCATAACTGAATAAAGTTCTTTATGAGAATCGTACCAGGTACTTACTTCAAAATCTTCTTTCAATAGTTTCTCCTTCCAATCATTTTGAACGGTGAAGGCATCACCAGAATCTTTTAATCTTATATCATAGCCAAGAATATTATTCTTATAACCCAATAAAAACTGTGCAAATTCTAAATCACCAATTATGTATCGTTCATCATAGTCATTATTGTTTGAGCGATATATACCACTGATGATGACTTTTTTTGTTAATGGCATTGTTAATTGAGTGATAGCTTGTTCAATACCAACCGGGGAAATTAATGTAAGAGTATCACCTACAATTGATTGAAGTTGGTCAGCTAACTGTAAGCCGATGATAACTTTTGGAATTGGTTTAGTAGCTTCAATTTCTACATTACCATAAAGAATACTTGGTTTAAAATTATAAACAAGATTTGAATTATCAGTTTCGATACCTTTAAAACTTACCACCTTCGTCAATCCTTTGCTGTATGCGAGTACTTTTCCATCCACATAAGAAGTAAAACCTGCTACATATTCAGAATTTTCAATGATATCAAATGCTAATTGTCTATTTTTTTCACCCTTTTCAGAAATAACTTGTACTCTCAAATGAGGTTCAAGATTCATAAGATATTTTGTTACTAAACTTCCAAAACCATTAAAGACTGACAGCACAATTATTAATGCTGCAACTCCTATGGTTATTCCGGCAATTGATATGAAAGAAATTATTGTTATAAAGTTTATTTTATGCTTAGAGATTAAATATCTTTTAGCGATGAAACCTTCAAAACTCATTAGCTAAACCTCAATGATTCTGTGGGTCGGATTCTTGAAGCAATAAAACTTGTTATGATCGATGCAACAATACAAAGGAACAATGTTATAATTGATACTATGATATATATATCGAACGTAATTAAAATTGGAACTTTACTCATAAAATATACTGATGATGGGAGAGTGATTACATTAAAATTAAGTTGGATCTGAATAAGAATGGTTGCAAGCAAGTCCCCTAATACAATTCCTGCAATTGCGAGTAAAATTCCCTGAATTACGAAGATTCCAATAATTTGTTTACTATTTGCTCCCATTGATTTAAGAATCCCAATCGATTTTGTTTTTTCTAAAACAACCATAAGTAATGTACCGATGATATTAAATACAGCTACAATTATTATTAAAC
>JARRKK010000211.1:0-4852 GCA_037388105.1 Ignavibacteriaceae bacterium
ACGGTTAAAAACAGCCAACCTATTTGAAGTTTGGGCAAACCAATCACGTCCAGGTTCATCAAGTTTGAGGCAATTTTCACACTCACAAAATCCTCCACCATCATTTGGTGATAAAGAAATAATATCTATTGAAGGATTTGCATCAAGCGTGTCAATCAGATTATTTGCAACTTCACGAATAACATCAGGATTTGAAGTACAAAGCTGATTTTCATGAGTCCTACTGTCTGTGATTGAACGCTTACTATCAACCATTGCGAAATATTCAGGATGCTCTTCAAAATATTTTTCTGGTGGCATCAATTTAATGAAGGTATGAAAACCCCATTTCCATTTAACACCAACATCTTGATCATTTATTTTAACATAGGAATTCATCCGGTTATTTAAAGCCCATTCTCCTGTACCAACCCAGCGTACCGCAAATGAAGGTTTATGTACTAAATTTATTTTACCAATTTCTAAGGTTGTGTTCTTTGGGTAAAACTCTTCACCTGGCATAAACCACATTTCATCAAAATAACGCTCCAGAAGTTCATAGACTCCGAAAAGAGTACCCAGATCATTTCTGCCCTGTATAATAAGGCCCATGTTGCCAGGTAGTGATTTTATTTCAAAACCATCACTGCCTGCTTTTTCCTCATTTAACTGTATTCCGGTATCCAATGCCTTTTCTGTGTCTCCTAACAATAACGAAAACGAATATTTAGGTTTTTCACCTTCTTTTATAATAGGAAGTTGCACGTCTGAAATCTTTTCAAAGTAACTCTGAAGTTCAGAGGCCGCATATTTTTCCACAAAAGATGGCTCAACCGGTATAACTATTTGAGCGTTTGCTTTTCCTGAATATACTATTTTATAGAAAGGACCACTCGCAGGTTTATATAGAGGTTGGGAAACTGCCTTATTATAGCAGGTTACAATACATATATCAACGATTATGCAAAAAAGTAAAATTTTAATTTTTTTATTCATTGATATAAATTTTTCTAACAGGTTTTTTTGAACTTCAATATTTCCCTCTGATATATCCATCTTTTTATAAAACACCCTTAGTGAATTTAACAAAAGGATCTAAGAATATAAATTTTGTGAGAATATTAATTGGTGAATGGTCACATTGATCCTGTATCGAAGATCAAGCCTTGGGAGATTAGGTTGGTTTTCAATATAAATTGATAATAATTGATAACTCTTAAAGAGATTCTTAAATTGAGTCCCAGAATCAGTGCGATTTCGTATAGCTGAAGTTGAAGCCCTCAACGCACTGGTGGGATTTCTTTAATTTTAAAACACTTAATCTAATTTTATGAAATTCAGAGGTGCTTTTTTAATAGGCTCTATCCTTCTGACTGTTTTGTTAATCATAATCTTGATATTAGGAATAGTAAATCATAACTCAATTCTAATAGGTACTTCAATTATTCTCCTTGGTGTTTGTGTCATTTCTATAGCTTTATCGATAAAGCCACCTGCAACAGGCGGCGAAATAGACCTAGAATAAATTAAATTGATTCACCATTGCCGCATGGTGGGGGTTTCTTAATATGAAAGCCCCCCAATTCTGAGGGGCTAATAAGGACTAAGTAAAAACCAAACACTACCTTTGGAGTTGAAAAAATCTACTTAGTTAGTTACCTTCTATATATATCAACGCATTCCATTTCCGGTGAGTTCGGCTGTATGCGAAAAAACAATTGTGCAGAAAAGTATCTGAGGGATTTTATCGATTTTTTTAACGAACATGAATTTCACTGGGCATTCTATTCTTTCCGGGAAGATGAATGGGACGAAAATCCTCCCTTGCTCAGGAAGGACCAGGATCTGTTTGATGCGATAAAAAACCAGTTTGATTAAAGTTTGAAGATCAGGCTCGAGGATCCGGAATTGAATGATACGATGGAGGCAGGATTTTTTATATTATTGTTTCCCGTCAACCTAAAGTGGACTAATTTAAGAAAGAGGACATGAGACAATTTATTGCATGTCAAACCTTTATAAACGTTTTTTTACGATACATCCAATATAGGATCAACCACATGACTGTTAAAGCAGCAGTAGCTTCAACAAAGTTTTGAACATTTGGTGACAAAAACCGGCTTAATCCTCCAACGAATGCATTCCCGATTAGCCTGAAATTATATATATGTGCAGCAAAATATATAGCTATCGAGTTGACTCCAAAAACAAGGAAGAAAATCGACCATTTTACATATCCGTAAACATCAATTATGAGATAAAAAACCACAAACAGTAATGTTGCTATTCCGCAATTTACAAGCACATATGAGCTTGACCACATCCCCCTGATTATCGGGAAAAACTGACCCCAGATAAAGCCTGTCAGCATCATAACAGCACCAATGATAATCATCAGAGTTATTTTGACTTTTCTGTCACGGTTACTCGTTAATATTTGACTCATCAGGACACCTATAAGCATATTCGCTATAAAACTAATGGTTCCTAAAACCGCCATGGAGGGGCGCCATTCGGGTCTATGAGAACCTAAAACAATATCATCCACATAAGTCGTAAGATTCATCTCAACAGAATATCGCCCTCCTTCCCAACCGGGTACCGGTATGAATAAAAACAGCATCCAATATAATACCAACAATCCCACAGTTATGATAGCCAGTGTTTTCACAGGTACTTTCATCAATATCAATGTTGAGCAAACAAGATAGCTTATTCCAATATACTGCAGCACATTATTATAAAGAGGTACTACTGCAAATGATTCCTGTTTAAGTTCAAACAGATGGGCCCCCGCAATTAAACCAAGTAGGTATAAAACCAAAACGCGCTTAAAAATATGGGGTAATAAATCTCTTTTACGATGGCATTGTGAAAGTCTTTTATTTGTTGAAATCGGTATCGTCATTCCTGAAACAAAAATAAACACCGGCATAATAAGGTAATGGATTGTAAGCCCTTCCCATTTGGTATATCCAAATTGTTCGATAACTGATTGGGGCAGATTGAAAAGTTTTATAAATGCAGGACCTATACCTCCTCCACCAATTTCGCCTGAAGCCATCAATAAAAACATACTTAATCCTCGTAATACATCGATACTTCTGATTCTCTCTTTGATCTTAGTTACTTGTTCAGACATATTTTTTTAAAAAGAATATGATAAGTATATTATAAGGTTTGTTAATAATGATAACATGATATTCATCTACACTTCAAAAACGACCATGCTATAACCTTTGCATTCAGGGATGGTTAAATGAACATAATCATCATTGGATGTGAATGGCAGAAACGTTTTATCGGGAGCCAGATAAACTTTCTTCGGCATCTTACCATCAATCCGGAGTGCAATTTTCACATCATGAAGTTCTATAGGTTCTTCGATCATTTGGGTTTGCGCTCCTCTCAGTTCAGGTACGTATGAAAGGATATGCACTATTCTTCTTCCGGGTTGTTCCGTAACAAATGCATTTGCGAATGATGGCAGGTTTTCCGATTTAAATATTGGGTCAGGCAAAAATCCCTCAAGCACATTTCCAAACCACCGTCTGAGTTCCACCGGGGCCTTTAGATTGTAGCCAGAAAAAATCCGGTGACTGAAATGTGCTACATTGTTGTAAATTGTCAGAGCCGGTTTATCAGTTACTCTATCTGGCGGTGTATAATAAAAAGCATATTCCCCATCCCAGCGTTGGTTATAATATGGTTTTATCAGATATGCTTCAATCCGCGTGCCAGGCAATACTTCCATGTCTATACCGGAGGAGTACAGCGATAAGGGCATATTGGGTAAACCATCATTGAAATTTTCACCAACGATGTAATAAGCAGGATTGTAGTTATTATCACCAGCATATTTTATTCCCCATTGTTCTTCCAATACAAAGTATGTTTTTCCCGGATCCAGCCCGGAGCTTCCGCTGGAGATTACCGCTTTCCCAGCAGCAAGATGCGCCTTAACACGACGGGTTATTTCTTCGTTAAATATGATATCATCAGGAATAACAAGTACTTTATATTTGCTCCAATCAGAGAAATCGGTAACTACATCGAATTGTTGTTTTAGCTCACTGAGCATACGAACTGCGGCGCTAAGCGGCTTACTACTGCGTGCCTGGTTACGAAGATTACTATTTGGCTTTGGGTAAATAATAGCGATTTCCGTAATATTCCTTGCATCATCAAACCATGTATCCATGGTCTGAAGTTCCCTGTATATTTTTTCTAATCGATCAAACACTGCATTTTCAAGATCACCCCGGGGATGGAAATGTCCTCCGACGTTGGGGCGCATACCATTGGCCAATCCATATAAAAGATCAAATTTAATCGCCGCCTCCGGGCGAAGACTTCCAAAATCACCCCAATCGTAAAAACGGGCAGTCATATTCATTATCGGCTTATCACCGAGGGTTCGCATATAATGCGACAGCACCGGAAGATATTCATAGCCCCAAAAACCATTAGGAAGACACTCGCATTCTAAATGAGTACATAAATCTGTTTGTTGTTCATATCCTATCCCATTAAAAAAGAGGAGGAAATCCGGATTTATTGTTTTTACAGCCTTCGTAATATCCTGTGCGAGCCTGAGAGCGGAAAATTCAGAAAAACTGATCACTTCGGCCTCATTATTCCAGTCTATTTCACGTTCTTTCATTTCCTTGACACAGATCGGGCAGATACATGGATATGGGTCCAGGCAATCAATAAAAAATCCGGATACCGGGTAATTCAGTGCAACTTCCTCAATCATTGAGATTAAATGATCCCGGTAAGGGGAATTGTAACACATGGTCCTTACAAAAGGAGTAAATCGTTGTTCACGGTATTCCCGTCCATCAAAATACAACGTGGTCCAATCACGGTG
>JARRKK010000212.1:0-2145 GCA_037388105.1 Ignavibacteriaceae bacterium
CAAAACTCGCCCAATTCAGATTTTCTGTGGGGACTATCTTTCAGTATATCCATGCTTATTGTTGCAATGATCTCACCATTACTTGGCGCTATGGCAGATTATGGTGCCGGCAAGAAAAGATTTCTACTTATTTTTACTTTACTGTGCATCTTGGCTACTGCGTCCCTTTTCTTCACAGGATCCGGGATGATTTTGCTCGGTATTTTTTTATTGATACTTGCAAATATTGGTTTCGAAGCAGGGCTGGTTTTCTATGATGCATTTCTGCCGGAAATTACAACCGAAAAGAGTTACGGAAGAGTTTCAGGTTATGGATTTGCAATGGGTTACGTAGGATCATTAGTAACATTAATAATTGCATTCCCTTTGTACCAAGGTGGTTTTGTTGATTCAAATATATTTAATGTGAGATTGAGTTTCATTATATCTGCTCTTTTATTTCTAATATTCTCACTTCCGCTATTTATTTTTATACCAGATAAACAGCTTAAATATAAATTTGAGTTTCGGTTTTTTTCGGAAGGTTATACGAGACTAAAATCGACTTTTATTCAATTCAAGAAATACAAAAACGTTGCAATATTTTTACTTGCCTATTTTCTATTTATTGATGGTGTAAACACAGTAATTATATTTTCTTCAATATTTGCACGTGAATCCCTTCAGATGGACTTTGGGGAAATTATTATACTCTTCATCGTTGTTCAATCTGCAGCTATACTTGGATCAGCAGTCTTTGGAATTGTTTCGGATCATATGGGTCATAAAAGAACTCTGATTATTACTCTGATAATTTGGATTGGTATTGTAGTATCGGCTTATTTTGTGCACGATAAAAATATTTTCTTCATAGTTGCTGGTATTGCGGGAATTTCCCTTGGTTCTTCACAATCAACCAGTAGAAGCTTGATGACTTCATTGACTCCGGCAGAAAAAAAGACAGAATTTTTTGGTTTTTATTCATTTTTTGGAAAAGCTTCTGCTATACTTGGTCCGCTGCTGTTTGGAGTAATCTCATCAATGATTGATCAAAGAACTGCAATAATTTCTATTGCTTTCTTTTTTGTGACAGGAATTTTGATCTTGACTAAGGTTAAGGAATCGGTTGCTACATAAATCCTTTGAAAAGTTTTCCCAAAAAATAATTCTTACGGATATATTGTTAATCCATTTGATTAGGATTCCTCCAATACAGCCTAAATGCGATGTACAGCATTCCCCGTTACCTTCTTTACATCCCAATCAAAATTTATTGAATGTTCCGCCACTCTAACTCTACATTCATTGTAAATACAATAAGCACATAATTCAGGCTTGCAATAATCAAAATGTACTTTCATTTGTGAATTTATGAACCGATCCTCCAGCATGGACATAATTTCTTGCTCTTCTTTATGCGTTTGCCTGATTGTAAAGTAGTACGGAAGTGTGAGATGGAAATCTATAAAAATTCTGTCACCGGATTTCCAATATCTTAATGCGTGTAGATCAATCCAGTAATCTTTTTTCATTTCTATTAATATATTCGAAATCTTTTTCAGTATCTCCGGATCGGTTTCCAGCATTAAACCGCCAACAGATTCTCTGATCAATTTATATCCTGTTACCAAAATATTTAAGGCCACAGCAATGGCTACTAACGGATCTAAAATTGTAATATTAGTTATCATAACTACAATAATACCCACCATCACACCAATACTTGTTATTGAATCGGTCAGTATGTGTTTGCCATCCGCAATTAAAGTGAGTGAATTTGTTCTATTACCAATTTTAATAAGATAAAAACCAAGTAATAAATTAATACCACCTGCACCTGCAATAATCCAAACACCGATGTTCAGTGATCTTAATACGGTACCTGTCACTATATCATAAATTGCATAATAGATTATTAATATTGCGGCTACTGCTATTAATGCTCCTTCAATTCCTGCTGAAAAATATTCAACATTACCATGACCGTACATGTGAGAATCATCCGCAGGTTTTGAGCTGAGAATGATGCTGTAAAGCGCCATAATTGTAGCAAGGATATGAATTACCGATTCCGCAGCATCAGAAAAAATAGCAGCTGAACCTGTAATAAAATAGTCTCCTGTTTTTGCTACAAGCATTGAAGTACCCACGGCTATCGAAAGATAT
>JARRKK010000212.1:2158-10752 GCA_037388105.1 Ignavibacteriaceae bacterium
TTTTATAGCTGATATCGGTGTTCATAGTTTATAAATCACATTAATAAGAATTTATTTTCAATTTATAATTTAGAAAGAATTTCAGCAGCTTTAATTAACACCTCATCCTGTTTCGCAAAACATACCCGAATAATGTATTCATTATTTCCCTCATTATAAAAAGGGGAGAGCGGTATAACTGCACTACCTTTTTCGTTTGTTAAATATTCTGAAAACTCTTTATCGTTAAGATCAGAAATTCCACCGTAACTCAGCAACTGAAAATAAGTACCCTTGCAGGGCAGCAATTTAAATTTTGATCCCGCCAACGTATTTCTCAATATATCTCTTTTGTTTTGATAGAATTCATTGAGATGTAAATAATGATTTTCATCCTGAAGATAATCTGCATAGGCATGTTGGATCGGTGTATTTACTGAGAAGACAACAAACTGGTGCATCTTTCTGAATTCTTTCATTAAATATTCCGGTGCTGCACAATAACCCATTTTCCAACCTGTTGTGTGAAAAGTTTTTCCGAAGGAAGAAATTACAAAAGTTCTCTCAGCAAGCTTTTCAGAACTTGCCAGGCTTGTATGTTCATTTCCGTCAAATACTACATGTTCATAAACTTCATCACTAATTATTTTTATATCTGTATCAGATGTTAATTCCTCAAGCTGGAGGATATCATCTTTTGTTATCAGGCTGCCGGTCGGGTTATGTGGTGAGTTTAATATAATTAAAGATGTTTTGTCGTTAATACTTTTCCTTATTGTATCCCAATCATAGCTGTAGACTGGTGGAACCAACTTTACAAAAACGGGTATTCCACCTGAAGCTTTTACACCAGGTCCATAGGAATCATAAGCAGGTTCTAATATTATTACTTCATCACCGGGTTTTACTACGGTAGTTATTGCAGTATAAATTGCTTGTGTTGCACCTGCAGTAATGGTTATTTCACTATCTTTGTGATATAAAGCATTATAGAATTTTTGAATTTTTAATGAAATCTGCTCACGTAATTGGGGAATACCGGACATCGGTGCATACTGGTTAAAACCTTTGTGCTGATAATGGTTAACCAGTTCAATCAATTCATCACTGCAGTTAAAATCCGGGAAACCCTGTGAAAGATTAATAGCATTATAATCCAATGCCATTTTAGACATAATCGTAAAAATACTTGTCCCGATATCGGGTAGTTTTGAATTTATGTGCAGGGTATTATTTGTAATTGTTGACATTTTTAAAAGAAATATAGAGAACGGTACAATTATTATCCTTGAACCAAATTTAACATTAATTTAGTTTGCATTTAGAAATATTTAAATTTCGCAATTAATTCCCCGGGGGGGAATTTAGATGAAAATAATATTTACTCTTCTGTTACTGATATACTTCTTTTACACACCGGAAATTTATACGCAAAAGCAGTCGATATTGATTTTCGATCCCTATGGCGTTTCGGCTGGTTTCCAATCTTCATTTTCAATTCTTTCCGACGATTCTGTATTTATTACAGATATAATAAATAATGCAATTAATAATTATGATGCATTATTTCTATTTCTTGGCAATCCATATGAACTCGATCAGGAAGAGGGAAATTATCTTATAGAATATCTTCAAAATAAAAAACCAATTTATCTTTATACAGAACTTAGTCTTGCTCAAACAGACTCAGTTGATTTTTGGAAATTTATCGGTTTAGATTTTTATGCAGAGGCCACTCTTACGGTTCCAGTGGATTCGGTATTTGGGATTGAATCGGAATTCACAGATGGTGTAATAATAGATACAAGTTTTTGGAGTCCGGGTATACCATTTGTACAAGGTAATCTAACCTCAGTCCTAGTAGGAAAAGGGGGTTCGTTTGATATTGATGTCGCTTACATTTCAGGTACTGATTCCATAAAAATTATTGTTGACCAATATTTTCAAATACATCATATTGAATTCCTGGAAAATGTTCTGATATACTTTGGATTAATGGATCCCAATAGTATTACTGATTTCTATAATAAGACAGTATATGATTTTAATTTATCCCAAAACTACCCTAACCCGTTTAACCCATCAACAAAAATAAAATATCAAATTCCACCACATCAAAATCACCTCACGGGAGGGGAAAACAGGGGTGGGTTAGTTACACTTAAAGTTTATGATGTTTTAGGAAATGAAATTATTACACTTGTAAACGAAGAAAAACAATCCGGTGAATATGAAGTAGACTTTGATCCCTCAGAGCTTTCAAGCGGAATTTATTATTACAAACTTCAAGCGGCGAATTATACTTCAACAAAGAAGATGGTTTATTTAAAATAGGAGGTTTAAAATGAAAAAATTACTTGCAAATATGTTTCTATTTGTAATGATTTTCTCCTTCAACTCTTACTCTCAATCTATTAATACTTATCTACCGTTACACATAGATAATGAATGGACGTTTTCATTTCAGGACTCACTACACACAGAAAAGATAATTGATACAACCAGAATAAACGGTCAATTGTATTACGGATTATCAATCTGGAGTTCTCAGCCACAGTACTGGTTAAGGGAGTCAAATGACAGCATTATTATTTTAGACACAACGGACAACACAGAATTATTATTGTACAATTTTAATGTTGATACAGGTAAAAGCTGGGAGTTGATTCCTGAATTTAATTGCTGGCTTGGTGGTGGGATTACTCTGTCAAGTAAAAATGATACCGTTGTTGCACCTGCAGGCACGTTTACAGATTGCTATCATTTTACTCACCGGCAATATTGTGCTGATGCGGGTGTTTTTGATTCCTGGTTCGCTAAAGGAATTGGCAGAGTCAGATATCTTGATGATAATATTGCAGGAACAAAGGATTATAAACTTGTTGATTATAAAATATTCCCGACTGTTAAAGTCGATGAGAAATTACCTGTTGATATTTCATATTCTCTTTTCCAAAACTACCCAAACCCGTTCAACCCTTCTACCAGTATTCAGTATGCAATAATCAGTAGGCAAATTGTTCAACTTAAAGTTTATGATGTTTTAGGAAATGAAATTGCTACACTTGTTAATGAAGAAAAACCTGCTGGAATTTATGAGGTAGAGTTTTCCGCCACAAGCGGAGGAAGAGAATTAACAAGTGGGGTTTATTTTTATAAGCTACAGACTGAAAATTATTCTTCAACAAAGAAGATGATACTTCTTAGATAGAAATATGAAGTCGAGGAGGTTAAAATGAAAATTGAAATTAATTATCGAAGACTGAACATAATTCTTCTTAAAACCTTTGTCCTTGTTGTTATAAACATTCTCCTTTTATCTGGTTTCATTTTCTCTCAAGGAATTGAACCTTTCGGTCTTGATGGCATGAAAGTAAATGACATAAAATTTTATAACGCATATCTTTTTGCTGCCACTGATTCAGGAGTTTACAGAAGATACATTTTTAATGATGATTCGGTATGGGAACATATTGGTTTGGAGAATAAAAAAATAAATACAGTTTATCCTCATGATTTTGGTCCTGTAAGCTGGACAGTTACGGCTGGTGTTGCTCCAACATTCACGCCTGGTGATTCTGCTCTTATATATTGTGCATGCGATGGTTGGATTATTGCAGACACCGGAATTAACCGTAATGAAATACTGGAAATTAATTCAATGGATGGTTTTCCCAGTCCTGTTATTTGCGGGGAAACATATGCAGCAGGAGGTGGGAAATTATTTAGAAGAGAAATTAGCGGCTGGTATGAAGAGGTTTTCAACATCGGTATAGGTAAAGTAAATGTAGTAAGAGCAAGTACAGTAACAGGAGATGTCTGGATTGGCGGAGAGACCGGAATTTTCGCACCTTACATTTCAAAATCGACTGATTTAGGGGATTCCTGGTTAACAACTCATCCTGATCTGGGAGGAGACAATGCCTGTAATTCGATTTTGTTTGATCCGAATGATACTAGTGTAGTGTATGCCGGAATGGAAGGGTTGATTATAAAATCAACCGACGGCGGTGCCACTTGGAATCCAACCGCATTGACAAACACACCGTATTATTTTTATGCATTGGGATATGTTGGATTCATTAATAATTTATTTGCAGGCGGTTCAACAAACTCAAATGAATTTGGTTTGTATTACAGTAATGATGGCGGTGACAACTGGATGCAAATTCAACCACAAAAGAATTATACAGGCATTTCCGGCTTAGCCATTGTTCCAACAGCAATTCCTGAAGTTTACATTCTTTATGCGAGCACTTTTGGTGTTGGTGTACTTAGATTATTTTTACCCATAACAGATGTTAACGATGGGGATATTTTACCTGGAAATTTTAAACTGTTCCAAAACTACCCTAACCCATTTAATCCAACTACAAGGATAAAATTTACAATTCCAACTCCCCTTAGTCCCCCCTTTGCGAAAGGGGGGAAAACAGGGGGGTTCGTTACGCTGAAAGTATATGATGTTTTGGGAAATGAAATTGCAATACTTGTTAACGAAGAAAAACCTGCCGGCAGCTTTGAAGTTGAATTTGATGGACCCATTCTAACAAGCGGTGTTTACTTTTATAAAATGCAAGCTGGAGAATTTTTAGAAACAAAGAAGATGTTGTTGTTAAAATAATTTTTAATCTCACTTCAATTATTTAGTATCAGGCGGTCCAGTGACCGCCTTTTTTATTTTAGCAAGCACAGATTTTGGATAAAATATTAACTTAGTATAGTTCTAAATCATTTCTTATTATTTTGTTAATTTAATCCGTTTTATAAAGTTATAGTTTATTATCCACTAGGCAACTAATAATACAGATATAAATGTGTCAAAGATAATTATCGGAATTCACGGATTAGGCAACAAACCATAAATATAATCCTGCCCCTAAGAATTTTAATCCCAAACCTCATCCTTATCGTAGAAAAATATTAGGCTTTCTCGAAGATCAAATGGATAAATTCTTTTTAAATAAGGATTTATCCATAAACTATTCTTTTATTTCCGATACCATTATCCATAAGTACTTCAAAGAATTAGAAATATACTACAAAGAGGAGCGTTACGATACTAATAATATAAAACGTGCTGCCAAAGATTTAATAAGAACTAAGGTTGTTGAAGTATTAAATAAACATAAACAAGATAATATAATGTTTATAGCCCATTCTATGGGATCAATTATAGCATTCGATGTCTTAACATTTATGATTCCGGATATAGAAATTGAAACCTTTGTTACAATGGGCTCTCCTCTGGGTTTACCTATAATTATGAGTAAGATAGCTGAAGAGAAGAATATGAAAGAGCATATAATGGAAAAACTTGAAACTCCACCTGGAGTAAAAAGAAATTGGTTTAACTTTTCTGATCTTGAAGATAATGTGGCATTGAATTATGATCTGGGTGATGATTATAGTGCAAATTCCAATGGGGTAACAGCAACAGATATAACTGTTAATAATAACTATGAAATGAATGGAGTCAGAAATCCTCATAAATCTTATGGCTACTTAAGAGTGTCTGAACTTTCGGAAGTTATATATGATTTCCTCAATAAGGAAAAGTTAAAACCACGAATTAGGATTTATAATTATTCAAAAAATATATATCGGAGATTTAATAGACTTTTTAAAAATACTAGAAATAAATTTAACTCCTTCGTTCGAAAATGATAATGTTGACTCGTGATAAGTTGCATTCGAATCTTGAACATCTTTATTCTGAGTTCTGATTTTCCTTAACTGTGTTATTATTATTTATCATCTTCAACCACAAATTTTTATAAAAGTTATCATATTTGCACAATTAGAAATATTTACCTAATATTATATACCTTGATTTGACCGAAAAATTGCCTCTCTATATTTAGCCAATATCAAGAAATAATAAACCCAATTTATTTAACAATTTATTAAAGGAGAGTGATATGTTAAAAATATCACAACGCTCAATTACTGTTCTACATTTAATCCTATTCATTTTCACATCAGTTGGTTTAGAAAATCTTTATTCTCAATCATCAGCTTCACCCAGATATGGAATGTCCTTAGAGAATTGGGAACAAAATCAAAAATCAGTTGAGCTTAAATCTAATCTTAATCCTGTTGGTGGCGGAGGTAGTACAGTTATTAACGGTGGTTTTGAGACAGGAGATTTTTCATCATGGTTCATTCAAGATGTAACAAATCCATTTTATCCATTACAAGTTGGTACGGCAGGTATACAACCCTGGTTTGACTTTTTTGTTAGTGATCCCACAGAAGGATCGTTTGCCCTCCTTCATGGATGGGATGGCGAGGTTGGTACAATCCAGCTGGAACAAGATGTGGTAGTTCCATCAAATGCAATTTCATTGGAATTTGATTATCGTGCTGCCTGGGATTTACAAACCTTTGGTGGTACGATGGATCGAAAATTCATTGTAAGTATTGAACCAAACGGAGGTGGTTCTTCCCTTCAAACCGACACTTTGTTAACTGGAGTTGCTGGGACAATTAATAATGATACTGGTAATCTTCATGGATCAATTGATGTAAGTACTTTTGTCAATAGCACTATACGAATAATTTTTCAATGGACTGTTCCAGAAATTTTAGCCGGCCCTGGTTTTTTCCAGCTTGATAATGTATTTATTAAATATACGGGACCGCAGATCATTGTTGCTGATTTCGTTGCTTTCGGAAAACAGGAAGTTGGTACCTCCAGTTTCCCACGAACAGTTACAATTAGTAGTGTTGGAACAAGTAATTGTACAGTCTCGGGTATTTCCGATCCGGGCTCACCTTTTACTCTTAGCAATTTACCTACATTACCGGTAGTAATTCCTCCGGGTGGATCAGAAACATTTGAGGTTACATTTTCACCAGCAAACGCAGGTGTATTTAATTCTACTATTAACGTAAGTAGCGATGATGCTGTTAATCCGGCAATAGGTGTTTCCCTTACGGGTGAAGGAGTTGTAATTAATCCTGCACAGTCAGGCGTATGTTATGCATCTACAGGAAACAATGATGGTGGGCGATTAATAACTATTAATAATACTACTGGTGCAGGTACGCTGATAGGAGATATCGGATTAGATCAGGTACCAGGACTGGCAATTAACTCTAATGGTGATATATATGGAACAGATGGTAATGCTGATTTATATAAGATAGATGCCGCTAGCGGTACTTCAGTTTTTATCGGCGGTACCGGACTCGACGGGTTGCCAGCCATCGCCTTTGATGGTAATGATATGCTCTATGGTTTAGGTTTTGACGCAATAACATTTCAATATACTCTTTATACAATTAATACATCAAACGGGGTTCCAACAGTAGTTGGCCCTGCGCCAATGGGTGATTGGAGAGGAATGGCTTTTGATCCGACCGATGGCACTTTATGGGCTTCAACAAATGGAGATAAGATATATGTCATCAATCCAAATACAGGTGAACCCACATTAATAGGAATAACCGGATTAGACGGCGGAGTACCTGATATTCATTTTGATGATATGGGTAATTTGTTTGGAGCATTAGGTGGTGGAGGTGCAGCAAACAATAGTTTGATTTCTATAGACAAAAGTACGGGGACGGGTAATGTTATTGGTCCCATAGGATTCACCTCTGTAAGCGGATTGGCCAGCAGGCAGCAGCCACTTACAGGATCGCAAATTGGTATAATTCCACCAAAAATAGATTTCTGGCATATTGAAGTTGGTACCTCCAGTTCATTAAGCGCTGTTACCATCAGAAGTGTTGGCTCAGTTAATCTCACCGTTTCCGGAATATCAGACCCAGGCTCACCTTTCAGTCTTACTAATGTACCAACGTTGCCGGTAGTAATACCTCCTGGTAGTTCAGAAACATTTGAAGTTATATTTTCACCAACCAGTGCAGGTGTGTCAAATTCCACTATTTCTGTTACCAGTGATGATCCCGATGATATAACCAAAGAAGTTTCTCTTACTGGTTTAGGTGTTGTCCTTAATCCGGCAATGTCGGGTGTCTGCTATGCATCAACCGGATTTAACGATGGGGGAAGATTGTTAACAATTAATAATACTACTGGTGCAGGTACATTAATTGGTCCCTCAGGATTAAATTTGTTACCAGGATTGGCAATTAATTCGAATGGTGATATGTATGCTGCAAGTGACGATCCCAGTGCTGATTTATTTAAAATCGATGCTGGTTCTGGTGCTGCGGTCTATATCGGCAGCACAGGATTAGAATGGATTCCTGCTATTGCATTTGATGGAAATAATGTACTATATGGAGTAGGCACAGATTTTTCTACAGATGGATTTAATCTTTATACATTTAATACCAGTACCGGAGAACCCACTCTGATTGGTCCTGCTTCAACGGAGTATAATTTGAGAGGTCTGGATTTCAATCCAGATGGTAGACTCTGGGCTTCAACATATGGAGAAGAGATATACACAATCAATTCATCTACAGGTGTATTAACATTAGTTGGAAAAACCGGATTTAACGGTGGAATACCTGATATCCATTTTGACGAAAATGGTAATCTATATGGAGCCTTAGGTGGTGGCGGTAATGCAACAAATAACTTCATTTCAATTAATAAATCAAACGGCGTTGGTACTATTATTGGCCCTATTGGTTTT
>JARRKK010000213.1:0-6556 GCA_037388105.1 Ignavibacteriaceae bacterium
TCAAATTCTTCTCTTGAATATCCAAGAATTTCTTCTGCATTTTTATTCCAGGCTACCATTTGTCCATCTCTTGCAAAGAAAAAGACTAAACCTGGCATGCTGTCCATAATGATTTCGTTTAGATTAAGTTTGGATATTTTGGATTTAGTAATCAAAGTCAGATGTAATTCGTTTTATACAATACAATATATATTAATGTTTATTTTATTTGAAGTGTTACTTCATTCAAGAGCAACTTAGATTATAGCAGAAAGGTCCACATCAGCAGGAATTTATCAATTAGTGATTCAAAAAGTCGAAAAACGGATGGGGTTGTTTTAGAAGTAATAGCTTAAATAAAGCCTGGAATAATGAAATTTATAAGTTTGATTGAACTGATCTTGTTCAAACATCTGAATGTAATTTTCCCAGGCAATTGAAAAATCGTTTTGTTCAATGAAAGATATGTTGAGGTTTACCGTATAAACAGGATTTTTTGTTTCAGAAAATTGCCAGTCATTGGAAACAATAGTCCCGCCAAATCCAATTCCGAAAGGGATGTGTATCCAGTTTTTAAGAACAACGCTGAGTAAGGTACCGAAAGACCAATTAATTTCGTTATCACTATCATAACCATAAATTTCTCCGTAACTGCCTGAAGCATTTGCCATTAATCCCAGTGTTTGAGTGAATTTATATGCAAATCTGAACTGCAGATTGCCGGTGAGAATCTGATATTTATTAAACACTTGCTGATTAGAAGATGAGTCTGATATTATATCCTCAAATTTTCCCTGGAGAGAAATGTAGGTAAATGAAGTGTTATTTAAATCCATAACTCCTGAAAGGAATAAATCCTTGCTTTCCGTGAAGTTGAAGATGCTTTAATTGATGTGCAAACTTACAAGGGACAGCTTGGGTCACTTACCAGACAATACCTTGCATCAAAGAATGCCGAAAAATTATCCAGAATGAGATATGATCTTGGTGTTACAAGTTATCTTGAAGTTTTGGAATCGGAAAGAACATTATTCAGTGCAGAACTCCAACTATCTGAAATACGGCAGTCTACTTTCAATTCCTATATAAGGCTATACAAAGCACTCGGCGGTGGATGGATTTCAAAAGATGAGTATGTTGAAGCAAAAAATAAACAACAAAAGTCTAATTAATCACTGAATAAAATCCTCAGCATACAGTTGATTTACCACAATGTATGTAACAGCTTTAATAACATCGGAAGTTGTTTGCGGATCGTAAGATTGTGAGGTAGCACTCCATATAAGTTTTGCTTCAGTAGTTTCAAATAGCTTCGTATCCATATAAATTACAGTTTCATTATCCAGATAGCCGGGAACCTGGTAAACCGCTGCCGTTGATACATAAAAACCATAGAATCCAACGGCAACAAAAGAACTTCCTCCACCGTACATCGTTTCCTTAGTACTTTCACCTGTTTCTCTTGCAACCAGTACAGCATCAATATGCTGATCTTTAAAATAAATTTCGAACGTTTCTTTGTTTAATTGTTCGTCTTCAGGCAATTCCTCCCAGGCAGCAACGGCTTCAATATCATACTTCTTAAATGCAGTCACGAATTCATTTTCAAAAACTTTTTTCTTCCAGGATTTTGTAGCCATACCAAAAATTAATATTTTCTTAAACCCTTCTTTTTTGTAAGATTTATCCGACCATTCATTCTCCAACTGTGTAGAGGAACTACAGGATAAAATAATACCGATAACTATAGGAATGGTTAATGCAGTTTTTCATATATAATTACTACTTATTGATATAAATCAAATTAACTGTGAATTATAAAGATAAGGTTATTCCTAATATTAATCGAAATGAAAAATTTAAATAATAATCAATCCATTATTAAAAATAAGTTAATGGAGTAAGTGCCAATCCAATATTAAAAGCCCAATAAGTATAAGCTGTTGATTTTCTTGATATATCATTTTCTGTTTTGAAGGCAAAATGATATCGAATATTTGTAAATGCATAAATGGTTTCAACTAAGTAAACCATCCCGGTATCTATTTCAAATCCAAAATGCCACTTAGAAGATTCTAACTCTGTAAGACCAAATTCAAATTGTTGATAAATATAGTAAGTCCCAACACCCACACCAATAAAAGGTCTGAATTCTACTCCTTCTCCAAAATAATAATGAGTTGCAATCATCATCGGAAACGAATTCATCAGTCGATTCTGTGTTCCACTTATATCAGCATTCGGAATAGATATTAGCTCTTTAGATTGTTCTTCAAATGCATTCCAGCCTAAAAGAAAATCAACCGATACATCATACGATATAAATTTTCTTAAATCCAAAGTTAAACCGGCAAAGCTGGTTTTATTTATAAAGTTTTTTGTTTCTCCTGTTGGAACGGCAATGCTGTATGTAATTCCTGTTAGAAGATCCTGTGAGAATATTTGTAAACTCAGGCTGGTAATTATTAAAGCTAAGATTTTGATTTTCATTATCTATTATTACATATGAATAATTCAGTCAGAGTTTACTACAAGATAAGAAGATTGAACGAAGCACTGTGATATGTTATCCAATATACGGAATCGTACGGACGCAGGATCAGTAACCAGTATTCCATTGATTACACCTGACCAAATATTAGGGATTGTCTTTTCAGTGCCGTTTAAATCTCTTGCATCAAGCATCATTATAATTAATGTTCCAATTGAATAATTATAAGTTATTTCTCTACGCTGCCATGGATAACTTACCGACCATCCTGAACCCCAATTCGGAATTATAGTCCAGCCAGTATACCAACTCCAATATTCATACAGATCATAAACTCTGGTAGCTCTATATCTATCGGAAACCACAGCAGAGACAAGCACAAAAACATCGGGTGAATTCTGAGATGAAGAAAAATCCCTTGTATAACCAATTTTATCAAATTGTTTCTCGACTTCGTTTAAAATTAAACTATCATATTGATGTGTTACACTTCCTGCAGATGAGCTGGTTGAATCAAAAATGACAATCACTGCATCCGGCATTCTGTACTGTCTTATCGTACTAAATGAGGCAAGGTCATCGTAAAAAGTAATCACAACATCATAATCATCAACTGCTAATCCCGAGTTTGTATTGCATGAATAAAACATGATTGGTAAGAACATAATTAGTGGAAAATAATATATTCTCATCATCAGTAAACTAAAACTCTCAACAACATAAATTTTATACTTCAATATATTAAAATCGGCTGCAATCTCTTTCTAATCGAGTTAATCAATATATAAATCTGTTCAGATTTCATTTAACTTTAAATTATTTCTCAGAGTCGAATCATCATTTATTTTAGTGTCATAGCGCGTTAGTTAACTTATATTTTTAGAAATAAGTATATTTAAATTAAAAAATAATCAAATTATAAATTATGGCTAAAAATCATTCATTCGATATAGTTTCAGATATTGACTTTCAGGAAGTTGATAATGCAGTTAACCAGGCAATTAAAGAGATAATTCAGCGATATGATTTAAAAGATTCAAAGACCGAAATAAATTTAAACAAAAAAGAAAAATTTATATCTATAAATACGAAGGATGAATATTCACTCAATGCTAGTATTGATATTCTCCAAACAAAATTTATACGAAGGGGTATGTCCATAAAAGTATTTAAACCGGAGGAACCTGAACCTGCTGCAAGCGGAAGAATAAAACAGAAGATTAATTTGCAGAGTGGGATTTCAAAAGAGAATGCTAAAAAGATAACAAAGTTGATTAAAGATTCCCGCTTAAAAGTAAATGCTCAAATACAGGATGAGCAGATACGTGTTCAAGCGCCTAAGATTGATGATTTGCAGGCAGTAATAAAATTGGTTGATGGAGCTGAATTAAACTTCCCTACTCAATATGTCAATATGAAGTGAGTGTTGTTCATTTTCCTCTCTGTGTCATCCTGAGCTTTTCGAAGGACGACTTTTTTGTAAATATTATGTTAGACTGAACTCTGCCTGTGCGGCAGGCAGGTTGTCGAAGACTGACCAATTTTATCATTTTGCGACGAACTCAACTTGACACACTCGTAGAATGCTATCCCGCATAAGCAGTTCTTAACTTTTCCTTGTCCAATGCTTTCGCCAATTCAAAATCCTCTTCGGTTATTTTCTCATCATCACCATAGTAGTTATGTTCAACACTATCTTTCTGAAGGCTCGCTTGTACTGCTGTTGATGATAATACTTCCAGGTTTTCCGTCACAATGTTTGTGGAATCATTCGAATCTATTCTGCCGGTAACAAGGTAGGGTCCCATAGAAAGAGTAAGTTCAGCAACACGATAATAAATATTCGGAAAGATAACCGCTTCAAAAGTTCCGGTAAGGTCCTCGAGCGAAAGGAATTTCATTATATCACCTTTCCTTGTTTTAATCCTTTTTGAAGTCATATACCATCCAATCATCTTTACTCTTCTTCCCTTGTAGCGGAACATATCCCTGGCAAGTACAATACCAGGCTGCTCTATCCATTCCTTAAAAAAATGGAGCGGATGACGTGTGACCATATAACCAAAAGCTTCGTACTCTTCCTTGCATATTCCTGCAAGCGAATAGTTCTGATCGGTTTTTACTTCCTCTTCCAACTTAAATGTTTCCCTGATGAAAAGATCATTGTAACTCTCTTCGATAATTTTTCTGCGGTGAATATAAACATCCAAAAGCCGCATCAACGTTGGTCTCGTCTGCCGAAAGCAGCCCATTGCACCGCATTTTATAAGCAAAGCCGTTTCTTCATACCCAAGTTTTGTGCGCACAAGAAAATCTGCAAGCGATATATACTTCCCATTCTGTTCTCTTTCTTCTATAATTATGTTACTCGCACGACACGATAAATTTTTAATTGCCATCAAACCGATGCGTATTGCTGCGTCTCTTCCTATATACTCATAGCTGCTTTCGTTAACTGAAGGCAACTTTATTCTCAAACCAATACGTTTTGCTTCCTGCACATAAACTGCTTTAGAATAAAATCCACCACCGTTGTTAAGCACACTCGCCATAAACTCTGCTGGGTAATGTGATTTATGAAAAGCTACCTGGTAAGAAAGCAGTGCAAACGATGCACTATGAGCTTTGCAGAAAGAATATCCCGCAAACGATTCTATCTGCCGCCACAACTCTTTGGATTGATAATCTGTTAATCCCTTTTCTTTTGCAGAAGCAAAAAAGTTGTCAACTATCCTTTGCATTGCATGGTGGGAACGCATTTTTCCGCTCATTGCACGGCGAAGGAGATCAGCTTCCTCCAAACTTAATCCTGCAATGTGATGAGCAACTTTTATTACATCTTCCTGGTATATCATCACACCGTAAGTTTCGCCAAGGTAGGTTTCCATTTCCGGTACAAGATATTTTCTTCGCGAAGGATCTTTATGACGGGCAATAAACTCCTGCATCATTCCGCTTTCTGCAACACCGGGACGTATAACCGAACTTGCCGCAGTAAGCATTTCAAATGTTTCAACATCAAGCCGGCGCAGCAACGAGCGCATTCCGGGTGATTCAATATAAAAGCATCCGATGCTCTTCCCTGTTCGTATCAGTTCCCTTGTAGCAGGATCATTAAAGAGCATGTCAAAATCGAAGATATCAAAATCGATGTTGCCTGTAAATTTGGGAATGGGCGGATAGAGCGTGTGTATCTTAACTCCCTCCCGCCACTCGGGAGGAACTTGGTAAGTTAATAAATCCTTTGTTTTTGAGTTGTTTTCAAGCATAATATAGTGTGCATTTGAACACTATAATTTAAAAATTTAAAGTTTAAATGCAAGGGAACCAATTCGGTCTAAGCTATAATTATAATTTTTAGTTAGGAATTCTTGTCAGCTTCTTGCCTTTAAAAGAAATTCTGCTTTATTGCTAAATAAATAATTTTGATTTTGAAATGACTACTGATGATGTACTAACCTGGATATGCCAATATTGCGGGGAAGAGAATGAAGTGTGGGTTGATTTAACAATAGAGGATAAGCAGGATTTAATTGAAGATTGTTATATATGCTGCAGGCCGAACCGAATTGTTATCTTAACAGCAATGGATGAGGGCGGTCCGTTAGCTGAAGCCCGGCTTACAGACGAATAACATCCGAATCGATTGTTACCTGCTTATCCAAAATAATTTTAAATAGAATTTACTGTGCCTTTTATTTCCTTTTTTATCAAACCGTTAATTTAATAATAGAGGATAAGCAGGATTTAATTGAAGATTGTTACAGAGGTTTAGACCGAACCGAATTGCTATCTTAACAGCAAAGGATGAGGGCGGTCCTTTCGCTGAAGTCCGGCCTGAGGAGGAATAACATCCGAACTGAGTGCGACCTGCTTATCCAATAAATATTTTATTAATTTTTAATTTGCCTTTTTAAAGCCTCTTTCATAAAAAGAAATTCCATATCACGGTCAGCGCGACTAAAAAATGCACCAAGAATAAGTATAACATTAAGTAAAACCGAGAAGACTAACAGGATAATAAGTATAGTCATTTGTCACTCTATGTTTTAATTAATCCATTATCATTCTTAAAAATGATGAACT
>JARRKK010000214.1:0-7701 GCA_037388105.1 Ignavibacteriaceae bacterium
CTGTTGTTCCTACCAGGATTGCAACCTATTATCAACATGCTATTAATCCATCCTCTACCAGAATGATAGATGAAGTAAGGATTTCTGATATTGCTAGATCATTTCCATCACAATGTTTAGTTGCATACTATCCTTTTAATGATAATGCTAATGATGAAAGTGGTAATAATCTCAATGGAAATATAATTGGAAATCCTCAATTTGTTCAAGATAGGTTTGGTAATTCATCCAGCGCATTATCTTTTGATGGTATTGATGATTGGATAGAAGTCAATAGTTCATCTCTATTCCCCTCTGATGCAATTACAATTTGTTATTGGTTAAATAGAAATGGGTACGATATCACATATCCACAAAACTATATTTCTAAGGAGCATTCTTTTCAATCTAATCTTGTGCATTTAACTTACATTAAAAACAGATTTTCGTCTGGTTACTGGTTAGGGTCTCCAGGTGTTTGGCAAAATTATAGAACAAATTATAGTATCACAGATCTAAATGAATGGGTATTCTATGTTCTTACCTATGATAATAATACACAAACAGCAAAATCATATGTTAACGGAATATTAGATAGTACTGTGGTTGAAACCGGGGATGATCAAACAGTCAACTGTGGTGGAATTAATGGTACTGAAGTAAAATTGGATGGCTCTGGTTCATTTGATCCAGATGGAGATGATTTAACTTATAGCTGGACCTGGGATGGTGGAAGTGCTACGGGACCGACACCAATAGTTTTACTGCCATCAGGGACAACCACTATATCTTTAATAGTAAATGATGGTAATGTTGATTCAGAACCCGATGAAGTTAATATAACAGTTGAGGATAACACTCCACCTGAAATTATCATTGGTACCGAGATGCTGACACTCTGGCCAGCTAACCATAAATATGCAACTATAAATTTAAGCGAGTTCGATATAGAAGTGGCAGATGGTTGTGATGATAATATTGGATTTGATGATCTATTAATTATCTCTGTAGGCAGCGATGAGGAAGAAAATGGAAGGGGTGATGGTAATAAAGTTGACGATATGGTATTAGTAAACTGTCAGGAAGTAAAACTAAGGAAAGAAAGAAGCGGTAAAGGAAATGGTAGAGTCTATAGCATAAATATAGCTGTTACTGATAATGCTGGTAATACTGCAATAGCAACTTGCTATGTAACAGTGCCGCATAACAAAAAGAAAGATGCAATTGATGATGGTATCGCATATAGTATATATGGTTGTGTGGGCAATAGTTCTCGGAGAGATTATGCAGCCGATAATGAAAAAGAAAATGAAATTGCAGAAACAATAACTAATTTACATTTAGCTCAAAACTATCCAAATCCATTTAATCCCTCAACATCGATTAATTATAATATACCGGAAAGTGGATTTGTCACATTAAAAGTATATGATGTAATAGGAAAAGTGGTCGCAAACCTTGTCAGTGAGAATAAGGGACAAGGTAGTTACAATGTAACTTTTGATGCATCAAATCTACCTAGTGGAATATATGTTTATCAGTTGAAGGTAAATAGTTTCATTGAAACTAAAAAGATGATTTTGCTGAAGTAACTTTGTGAATACTCTTATATTAGTTTATTCAAGGCGATCTACGGATCGCCTTTTTTATACATATTCGAATAACTACTTTTAATAGAGAAGTATGTTTAATGACAAATTGATTATTAAGAGCGTGTAATATTTTATGTATTAATTTCTGTAGATTGACTTAAGTAATTTGTATCAGTCAACTGCAAGTTGGATTCTTCGCAATAAAAAGAAAAACCATTAATGAATTAAGTCTTACTTAAAATCCTGACTGTTAATATTTCCTGTTTTTTATAAGCAGGTTTGCGAAGCAGTTAAAATCATCTATCACTTTACCTGTTCCCATTACAACCGCAGTTAGCGGATCTTCTGCAATTTTTACTGGAAGGTCTGTGTCCATGCTAATTCTATTATCCAATCCTTTCAATAAAGCTCCGCCGCCGGTAAGCATTACCCCTCTTTCTAAAATATCTGCCGATATTTCAGGAGGTGTTCTCTCCAAAGTTTGTCTGATAATTTTAACTATTTTTGCTACCGATGAATTTAATAACTGCCTGATTGCCTGAGAGCTTACTTCAAGTGTCCTGGGAATTCCATTAAGCAGATTTCTTCCTCTTACCTCTATAGTTAATTCTTTTTCTAAAGGTGCTGCTGAACCAACTTCACATTTAACAAACTCAGCAGTTCTTTCTCCTATTAAAAGCTTATGTTTATGTTTGAAGTACTGTATAATAGTAGAATTCATCTCATCACCTGCAATTCGTAAAGATTCCACGTTAACTATACCTGAAAGGGCAATAACGGCAATTTCTGTTGTTCCTCCACCAATATCAACTATCATATTACCTTTTGGTCCATCCACGTTAACACCAACTCCGAGTGCTGCGGACATTGATTCCGATATTAAATGGACTTCTTTTACACCTGCATGCTCTAAGCTGTCTCTTACCGCTCTTTTTTCAACTTCAGTTACACCACTTGGAACAGCAACCACAACTCTTCTGCTGTTAAATACACCCGAATGGACTTGCTTGATGAATGATCTGATCATACCCTCAGCCATGAAATAATCCGCTATTACACCATCTCGTAATGGTCTGATGACTTGGATCCCTTCAGGTTCTCTTCCCTGCATTTCATTTGCTTTATTCCCGGAAGCTATAATCTTGTTTGAATACTTGTCGATAGCAACAATTGATGGTTCATTAAGTACAATACCCTTGCCTTTTACATAAATAAGCGTATTAGCTGTACCAAGGTCAATTGCTATATCTGCTGCAAAAAAATTGAAAATGCTCATTATACTTTTAATTTTTTAGAAGTGTTATACCAGTGATTATCAATGATGCCCTATGTTATTTTGATGACCATAAAAATTATTTTCGGGTATACTATCATATAGCCGTTCAACAGAAATTGTGAATTAAAATAGATTTACTATTTCAGTTAGGGTTACTGCAAGAATTTTCCCGCGAAATTTGTTCTTATTAATTGTAGTTTCATAAATAATTTTCAGACAGGAGAAACAGAATACAAAGGAATTCTATAGAGTCAGTTTTACCGATTCACATAACGGTACGGATGTGAATTCAGTTGGGATGAAACAAAAAACAATAAACGGGAAAGTTTCTTTTGCTTATAAAGAAAAAGTTTAACGAATTACTAACCAACTACAACAACAATAATTTTTTTAAAAACCCATTCAATTCTATTACAACTATTAGTTGTTGCATTCCATCCAGTAAACTTTGATCTCTGCTAACATGAGTCGACAATTGAACAGTATTACGATGTACTTATCACATTAAGCTTGTTTGCTCGGCTTTGAATGGATGAAGTATGACTTAGAGTATTGAAATTGTGTCCTCCTTCAATCCCGCTAAGGCGGGGCAGGCTAAGCTCAGAATGACAAAATGGTTAATTAAAGTCGGCTTGAAAACTAGCCGGCTTTATTTGGTTGCAGCGAAATTTTTTTATTATCATTCTGAGAAAGTAAAGACATGCTTGTTTACTAAGGTTCGATTATAACTTGCGATATTCAATCAATTTATTATCTTGTAACGATTTATGTATTTTGAAACAATAATCTTATTACTCTTTGGATACATTTTGCGTGGGAGAAAAAATGCCTAAAAAATTTAAATTATTATATCCAATATTCCTTAGCATAGTTTTTTTCGAGTTAACTTTTGCTCAAACAGTTGTTCAACCAGTACTTACTCTGGACGCTGCCGGTATAGTTGATCAGGATGATATGTGTATCTGGATCAATCAGAATGATAAGTCTTTAAGTACTATTATTACTTCAGATAAATCAGCAAATAAACTTTTTGTATATGATTTATCCGGGAATATACTGCAGACGATCGATGTACCGGGAAAACCGGGTAATATCGATATTAGATATAATTTTGTGTTATCAGGTGTTCCAACAGATATCGTGGGTTATAATGACAGATCCAATGGGACAATTGTTTTTTATAAAGTAGACCACACTACCCGCCAGATTTCTTTCGTCAGTAACTTTAGCGATGGTGGAATGACAGGGGATAATTATGGTTTCTGTTTATATCGTAGTATGATCACGGAAAAATATTATGCGATAGCATCAAGCAATTCTACACAGATGAAGCAATGGGAGTTGATAGATAATGGAAATGGTACAATTGGTGGTGTTCTTAAACGCACCTGGAATAATGGTTCAGGTGATATCACCGAAGGATTGGTGTCAGACGATGAACTGAGAATTTTATACGCAGCAAATGAAGGTGAAGGAATATATAAATATAGTGCTGAACCAACTGATCCTAATCCGGTCGGAAAATTGATTGCTCCTACAGGAGTAAACGGATTAACGGCAGATGTGGAAGGTATAACCATATATTATACATCAGGTGGGAATGGATATCTTTTGGCATCAAGTCAGGGAAGCGATAACTTTAAAGTATATGAACGTCAGGCTCCCCATAATTTTATAAAGACAGTTCAGGTAACCGGGGTAGGCAATACGGACGGCATCGATGTAACAAATGTTAGTTTAGGCCCTTCGTTCCCTCTTGGATTATTCCTTACCCATGATGGTACAGGTTCTCCATATGTAGTTAGAGGTTCAAAATGGGAAGATTTAGGTCTTGCGATTGATACTACTTACTGGGACCCTACTAATTTAATTGCATCTCCAGGCAACTTGACCGCAGAGGCAACAGCTGTAAATGAAGTAACACTCAGCTGGACAGATAATTCCAATAATGAAGCTGGATTTATTATTGAAAGGGAAGAGGCAATTTTATCAGTCTTTGCTGTCATAGATAGTGTGGGTTCGAATATAACAACATATATAGATAACACTGTTAGTCAAGGAGTCAGTTATAACTACAGAGTAAGTGCTTATAATATTTCCGGTCAATCGGAGTATAGCAATGTTACATATGTCACGTCAATTCTTCCTGCACCAACAAATTTGGCTGGTCAAATTTTTAGTGGACCACCATTGTCTGTTATATTGAATTGGCATGAAGTCTCTAACAATGAATTGGGTTTTGTAATTGAGGGGGATAATGAAGGATTAGGAAATTTTGAAACATTAGATTCTGTTGCATCAAATGTGACGACTTATGAAGATACAAATATTGTATTTCCTGTTGATACATTTTACTATAGAATATATGCTTTGTCCCGGGATACTGTTTCGGATTATAGTAACCTTGCAGAAATAATTATCCCTGTCGAGCTAGTTTCGTTCAGCGTAAGTGTATTTGATAATTCAGTAACTATAAGCTGGGTTACTGCAACAGAAACCAATAATATGGGCTTCGAACTAGGTAGAAAAACAGATAGGATCTGGGAAAAGCTTGCATTTATTGAGGGTAGAGGATCAACAACAGAAGAATCAAATTATCAATATATCGATAAGTTTAAGTTTGAGGCATTTAAAGGTGTAATTCTTTATCGGTTAAAGCAAATTGATTACTCTGGAGCGTATCAATATTCTGATATCATAGAAACCAAAGTTGACTTTACACCTAAAGATTTTGTTCTTTATCAAAATTATCCAAATCCGTTTAACCCGGCTACAGTAATTAAATACAGTTTACCGCAAGAATCTGTGGTTGCGATAAAGGTTTATGATATGCTTGGTGAAGAGATAATTACTCTTGTGAATAAAAAACAGGAAGCGGGCACCTACAATATTGATTTTGATGGAAGCAATCTTGTAAGCGGGATTTATATATATCAAATGAAAGCTGGTTCTTTTGTCAAGACTAAGAAGATGTTGTTGATGAAATAAAAATCTGATCTCTCAAATATAAGTTGATTAAAGGCGGTCTCCGGATCGTCTTTTTTATTCGCGCCGATATATATTGAAAAATTTATTAAATCAGATTATGAAGCCCTCATCAAGTTTTAGTAGTTACTCCCCGCTTTAAGTCACTATCTTTCGTCTGGTCCACTGTTGGAAAAGTTATAATCCTAAAGGTAATTAGGATTAAATACTCATTAAGAGTTACGCAATTGATTACTCTGCAGGTTTTCTAAGCTAAGGGGTATACCCCCATTTTACTTTATTTGCTTCAACTTGTTCAGTTGTAGGTGTCTCCTGATCTGCAGGTCTTTCTGGTACAAATCTCTCCTGGCCAACAATTTTTGCATTTATTTCAGTATCCTCAGCAAATATCTCAGGTACATCTTCATCTTTAAATATTGCTTCCCAGGGACATTCCGGAACGCAAGCATCACAATCAATACATTCATCCGGATCAATTAAAAGTTGAGATTTCGGTATATCAGGATCATTACCGGAATATTCATATATACAATCAACCGGACAAACCTGAGTGCAGGCAATATCTTTACAATCTATGCAAAGCTTTGTTATAATGTAAGCCATAATTCCTCACAATATTTTTTGTGAATGCAACTATTTTTCTTTTATTAATAATAATAAAATTTAAATAAAAAAGTTTTATAATATTTAGTTATAATTTTACTAATTTCAAATCATTCCTTCGACGATTTTCAAGTTCCAAATATATCAGGAATATAACAATACTAAATCCATTTTAAATCCTTTATGAATGTTCCTAGACATATTTTACCCGTTATAATATTTTCCCAGTTTGCCTGCACTTCATTATGGTTTGCCGGAAATGCAATCATCACTGATTTACAATCTGCAATGAATGTTAGTATAAACGATGTCGGCATTGTTACATCTGCAGTACAGCTAGGTTTTATTACGGGAACATTCGTCTTTGCTTTTTTTGCACTATCAGATAGATATTCACCACGAAATATATTTTTATTCTCATCAATCTTAGGTGCAGTATCAAATCTTATAATCCTCTATATCGCTTTTGATTTATTCTCGTTACTTGTGTTAAGATTTATTACCGGGTTCTTTCTAACGGGAATATATCCAATCGGAATGAAAATAGCTGCTGGCTGGTATAAAAAAGGATTGGGTAATGCGATCGGTTTACTTGTTGGAGCACTAGTTATAGGAACCGCATTACCTCATCTTATTAAAAGTGTCGGCGGATCATTGCCATGGAAACAGGTAATCTATATTGTCTCTATAATTTGTGTTGTTGGTGGCATTTCTATGTATATATTTGTTCCTGATGGTCCTTTTATTACTGCGGGTACTAAATTTAATCCCAAGGCGTTCCTAACATTGATTAAAAACAGACAATTTAAATCAGCCGCATTCGGTTACTTTGGACATATGTGGGAACTATATGCTTTCTGGGTATTTGCTCCAATTATACTTATCTATTATAACAATGAATATGCAGCGGAGTTAAATATATTTATATGGACATTTTTCATAATAGCTGCCGGTGGTGTTGGTTGTATGGCTGGCGGATGGATTTCTAAAAAAGTTGGCAGTGCTTATGTAGCTTATATGCAGCTTTTGTTATCCGGTATTTGTTGTCTTATTTCACCACTGTTTTTAAGCACTCCTGTATATATATTTATGTCTTTTTTAATCTTTTGGGGTATTGTTGTTGCAGGAGACTCACCACAATTCTCAACTATAATTGCATTATCGGCTCCTAAGGAATTGGTCGGTTCCGCATTAACAATAGTCAACAGCATTGGATTTTCGATTACTATTTTAAGTGTTTGGGTTATTAGCCAGTTAGTCGATGTT
>JARRKK010000215.1:0-4773 GCA_037388105.1 Ignavibacteriaceae bacterium
TTTGCTAAAATAGTTCCACCATCTGCAACGGGTTTAGCATCACTTTCTTTTATATTAAGCGAAATAAATTTATAACCAACAAGTCCTTCAGTTTCAATACCGGCTTCAGTATCCGTTCGAATGAATTTTTGTACATCTGACAGAAGTCTCATGGACACTTCAATAGAACTTGCCTTATCACCAACAATAATAATGCTTTTTACAGCGCCTACATCAACCCCACTTAGCCTTACAGGAGCACCGTCCCGTAAACCTTCAACCTTTTGAAAATATGCTTTAACTGTGAATGTAGGTTTAAAAAGTGCTTCTTTGTTTCCAAGAACGAAGATTCCTATTACAAGTAATGTACTGCCCAGAAATAGAAATAAACCAAGTTTTGCACCTGTCAGCTTTTTAGCCATCAGTCTCTCCCATTTGGATTTATTACTTCATCATTAAAGAAATTTTGTAAAAACTCATCTTTCGAAGAAACAAGTTCGGAAATACGACCCGAGTGTATAATATGACCCTCATTTAACACAATAGCATAATCGGCTATAATTTTAGCACATAATAAATCGTGGGTAACAACAATCGAAGTCATATTATATTGATTTTGTAGTTCCAATATTAAGCTGCTTATTTCTTTTGCGGTTATAGGATCCAGTCCGGTTGTTGGCTCATCGTACAGCATTAACTTTGGTTTTGTGATAATGGAACGTGCCAATCCGATACGTTTCCTCATTCCACCGGATAACTCTGAAGGCATTTTATCAATTGCCTCTTCTAGTGAGACTGCTTCAAGAACACTATTTACTCTTTCATTCATTTCTATCTGGGTAAGCTCATAATTTCTGATTAGCGGAAATTCCAGATTCTCTCTCACACTCATCGAATCGTATAAAGCAGCGCCCTGAAATAAGAACCCCATATCTTTTCTAAGCTCATTCAAGCTTTTGTTATCAAGGCTTCTTACATCCAGTCCATCAACATAAATCTCACCGGAGTCAGGTTCCATCAAGCGAATGAGGCACTTTAGTAATACACTTTTACCTGTTCCACTTCTACCAAATACAACCATATTCTGTCCGTTTTCAACGTACACCGAAACTCCATCGAGTACCGTCATTCCATCAAAAGATTTGTGCAGCTTTTTTATCTCAACCATTTTATTATGTTGTGGTAGGCCAAAGCCACAATGTTAATTTAACAAGGATCATATCAAAAATAAGTATTAGTAAAGAAGCAATAACCACAGAAGTGGTTGATGCTCTACCAACACCTTCAGTCCCGTTCTTTGCATTGAATCCGAGATAGGAACCAACTAAACCCACTATATAACCAAAAACAAAAGTTTTTGAAACACCTGGAATTGCATCGCCAAATTCAACTGAGAATATGACCCTACCTACATAATATTCCCAGGTCATATTCTGTACTAACACAACTGCTATATAACTTCCAATTAATGCGATAAAAATTACATAAACTGTAAGGATTGGGAGAATAAAAGTTGTAGCAAGAATTCTGGTTACAACCAAAAACTTAAATGGATTAACTCCCGATACTTCCATAGCATCAATCTGTTCCGTTACGCGCATTGATCCCAGTTCAGCTCCAATACCAGAGCTTACCCTTCCGGCAAAAATCAGAGCAGTAATAACGGGACCAAGTTCACGAACAATAGATATGCCTACAGAACCGGGGAGGAATGCTTCAGCACCAAATCTTTGCATAACAGGCTGCATTTGCATAGTAATAACAAGACCAATAATAAAGCCTGTAACACCAACAATAGGTAACGTCTTCATACCAAGCTCCACCATATGTTTTTTTACCTCTTCTATTTCATATGGCATGATGAAAACTTCTTTGAAGAATCTTACTGAGAATAGAAACAATCCTGCAAGTGTCTCAAAAAAATTATTAAGTCTTAGTTGAGATACTGTTACAAAATTATCTATTCTGGAAATCAACATAGGAACAAATATATCTGTTATTAAATATAAATTGTTAGTGCGATATTGTTGAACAAAAATAGTGAAAATGGTTGTGAATATAAATTATTCTACCATCCATAATAATATGCGTATTCTTTCCTAAATACGTAGTAATAATTTCAATAATTTAATATTTTGAATCAGGATTCTAACAAATTCGGATAGGAAAAAAATATATGAAAAAATTCCAAAGAAGAGACTTTCTTAAAACAGCATCGGTTGCTGCAGTAGCAGCTTCAGCAGGTGCACTTGCGAGCTGTAATAAAAAAGAAGATGTAAAAACTGTCGGAATTAACGCCAATAAATTGTATGAATGGAAGATGGTAACGTCCTGGCCTCCCAAATATCCTATTCTTGGAGAGTATGCACAAAAAATGGCTGATTGGATTGGTGAGATGTCAGGTGGAAGATTAAAGATCCAGGTTTATGGTGGTGGTGAACTTGTACCAGCTTTGGAAGTATTTGATGCTGTTTCGTTTGGTGTATCGGAAATGGGGCATTGTGCACCCTATTACTGGGCAGGTAAAGTACCAGCTGCTCAATTTTTTTCGTCTGTTCCTTTTGGAATGAATGCAAGACAAATGAATTCCTGGTTGTACTTTGGTGGTGGCTTAGAAATTTGGAGGGAACTTTATGCCGATTTCAATCTCTATCCTTTCACGTGTGGAAATACTGGCGGACAAATGGGTGGCTGGTTTAATAAAGAGATTTTATCAATTAATGATTTAAAAGGATTGAAAATCAGGATGCCCGGCCTGGGTGGAAATGTGATAACAAAAGCAGGTGCTACTTCGGTACTTTCACCAGGTAGTGAAGCATATACAAATCTGGAGAGAGGAGTTATAGACGCTTTAGAATGGGTTGGGCCTTATCACGATTATTTAATGGGTTTCTATAAGATTTCAAAATATTATTATTATCCGGGATGGCAAGAACCATCTTCGAACCTGGAATTTATTGTTAACAAAGATGCATATATGGAGCTACCCGAAGATCTAAAAGCAATTATTAATACTGCTGCAAATGCTTCAAACACATTAACCTTATCAGCTTTTGATGCTAAGAATACAGAGTACTACTTTAAACTAAAAGATGAAGAGAATGTGATATTCAGGGAGTTCCCTACAGATGTATTAATTAGATTGAACAAGTTGACCTATGAAGTAGTAAATGACATTGTTAAGAAAGACCCGATGAGTAAAAAAGCTTATGATTCATATTCAAAATTTAAAAAAAGACTACATAGCTGGTTTGAAATTTCTGAGAAGGACTACGTTTAGCTTTGGTTTTAAGGGGGTTTAAAAAGCTTTACTTTTTTGTCATTCCTACGTAAGTAGGAATCTCCTCTATTAAACTGATTTCAGATTCACACCTGTCTGACGGTAGGCAGGTTTTCATAGGAATGACAACACACCCATAATCTCTCAGCTACTACCTGCCCAATCATTCACCCAAAATTCCAGGAAGCCATAACGCAAGCTTCGGGATCGATGCTATCAGCAGTAACGTGATTAGTTGTATCACCACGTAGGGGATTACACCCTTGTATAGCTGAGATGTGGTTACTTCTTTAGGAGCGACTCCTTTCAAATAAAAAATAGAAAATCCGAACGGCGGTGTTAAAAATGAAGTTTGTAAATTCATTGCAATCAAAATTCCCAGCCAAATAAAATCTATTCCAAATTTGTGAAAGATGGGAGCGATTACCGGTACAACAATATAAGTTATTTCAATAAAATCAATAAAAAATCCACAGATGAAAATCACCAACATTGCTATTATCAAAAAATGGTGGGGTTCAAAGTTTGCAGATAAAATCAGAGAAGCTAAATAAAGATCACCATGTAATCCCCTGAATACTAAACCAAATGCAGCAGCTCCAACAAGGATCATAAATACCATGCTCGTTATAGTTGTTGTTTTGAGCATAACGGATTTTAGGGTTGACAGATTAAATTTTCCCTTAATCATTGTGAGAACAGATGCACCAAGTGCCCCGATGGCTGCAGCTTCTGTAGGTGATGCAATGCCTGCAAAGATTGAACCTAATACTGCTATAACAAGAACAAAAGGTAGAATAAAAGCATGTAATATCCGCTTCTTTTTTTCTTTTCCGCTAAATATTTTTAGTTCAGCATCAGGCATAGATGGTAATGCATCTGGTTTAAGTTTAGTTTGTATTATAATCCAAATGAAGAATAAAAGAACGAGTAGTATCCCCGGAATAACTGCTGCAATAAAAAGATCTCCAACCGGAACATTCAGTACACTTCCCAATAAAACTAAAACTATGCTGGGAGGAATTATTTGACCAAGCGTTCCTGATGCCATTATTATTCCGGTTGCAGCTTTCTCTTCATAACCTCTCTTTAACATTACCGGAAGACTTAGCACACCCATTGTAACAACTGTTGCTCCTACAATTCCTGTTGAAGCACCTAGCATAGCACCAACTAACAATACCGAAATAGCCAATCCACCTTTATGCTTACCAAATAACAAAGCCATTGTTTCAAGCAGATCTTCAGCAATTCCGGATTTTTCAAGCATTACTCCCATAAAAATAAAAAGTGGGACAGCCAGTAAAACATAGTTAGACATTATTCCCCAGATACGCAGTGGTAAAAGATTAAAATATGCCGGGCCAAACATTATTAATCCCACAATTATTGAAATACCACCAAGTGTAAAGGATACCGGATAACCAAAAAGCAGAGAGATTAGAATTGCAAGAAAAAATAAAAGTGGTAGTGCTTCCAAATAATTTACGACTTGCCTTTTATCTGTATAAATG
>JARRKK010000216.1:0-4771 GCA_037388105.1 Ignavibacteriaceae bacterium
GTCGCCGCGCCGCAACCGGCGGGACCCGTTTGCGCCGCGTGCCGGGACCCCCGGGCTGCGGACGCCCTCATCTGCGTACACTTGGAAAGGCAAATGGCTAAAAATTTGATAGAAGAGAAAACGGCTGAGCTGTTGAAGATTATTAGGAATTAGAATGTGAGACTCACTTTAGAAGTGAGTCTCACTTGAACTATTTTACACTAACCTCTACCGTGAAAGGTACTTTAAGCTCCTCCCACTCCAGTTTTACTATTGCCGAATTATCGGATGCTTTGGTTACAGTGTAATCCAGCCATTCCTGGAAATAACCTTTTTCGGGTGTAACCTCAATACGTAATGCATCTTCAGCTTCATTATATTCAAACGCTCCCCATTGGTCTGCTACCTTGTTAAAGATTAGTATCCAATTATCTTCATTAGGAATTGTAAAAAATCCGTACCTGCCTGCTTTTAAATTTTTTCCATTTATTTTTACATCAGTAGAGAATGAAATCTTAGTCGCTTCATTTGCACCTGCACGCCAGACTATATTATATGGTACTAATCCTCCCCAAATTTTTCTACCCTTTACTCCGGGTCTGCTAAAATCTATTTCAACCTCTGTAAACCCAACCGTTTGTTTAAATGTTGCCTTCGGACTTATCCGTACCTCATTATCCTGTGCAAACAGACTGCTATTAATACACAATAATGTTAATAGAAACATAACGAAACAGAAATTACACTTAAGAATATTGTTCATAACTTTCCTTTTGAATTTGTATTTTCTACTCAATAATTAACGTCTAATATTTCAATAATATTTGAGTTAAGCAACAAACTTATCCGTCTCATTTAATACAGATTTTTGTGTGAATATAATGTTGGATGAACAGATTTATGATTGAACTGAAGAATGTTTTTCACGCCTATTTGGCTCGATGTTATTTGATTGAATAATATTTAGTATTTTATAATTAATAATTGAATAAATAAAAACATTATAATTCATGAATTTAAATTCTCACAGGTAAGATAATGACCACTGCACCAGTCAAAAAACACAAGGAGTTGAAACCCGAAGAGTTAAGATGGAAATGCGATCCCGATGTGTTTGAGTTCGCTTCAACAAGTGATATTGAACCGATTGAAGGAATTTTAGGACAGCAGAGAGCACTTAAAGCACTTAAGCTGGGTGTAGAATTAAAAGCACCGGGATATAATATTTATATAGCCGGACTCTCAGGTTCGGGTAAAGCAACAAGTGTACAGCAAATTCTGGAGGCGATGAGATCAGATTGTACGGAAATATTTGATTATGCTTATGTTAACAATTTTCATGATAGCGACAGACCAATACTTCTAACTTTCCCTAGAGGAAACGCAAAATATTTTGTTAGGGCGCTTCACTCTGCAATAGAGGTATTAAGGAGTAAAATTCCACAGGCGCTTGAAAGTGAAAGATATTTAGAAAAGAAAAAGGTCATTATTGCGGAATATAATGGAAAAGAAAAAGAACTTATGGACGGTTTTGATACTGAGCTGAGAAAAGTAGGATTGTCTTTAGGTCAGGTAAAAGTTGGTGAGGTAGCTCGCCCGGATATTATACCGCTAATTGATGACGAGCAGGTACCCGTATTCCAGCTAGAACAGAAAGTAAAAGACGGTAAACTAACAGAAGAAAAGGCTAAAGAAATATATCAGAATTATAATGATCATCAGGAGGAACTTCAGTTATTATTTAAAAAAGGATTGAAGATCAGCCAGGAATTTCAAAAAAAGTTAGAAGAATTTGAAATTGAATCTGCCCGTGATGTTGTTAAGGCTGTGATGGAAAATCTTAAGGAGAACTATTCTGATGAGCAGATTCTCCTTTATCTTGAACAGGTTGAAGAGAATATCCTTGAAAATATACAGATATTTAAAGGTTCAAAACCTCAGGGTGACACGACACAGGAAGGGTATGCTATAGATTATTTCAGAGATTATGAAGTTAATATTATCCTCGACAATAGTGCTACTTCCGAATGCCCGATCATAGTTGAAACTTCTCCTACATATTCAAACCTATTTGGGGCTGTTGAAAGAGTTAGTGACGGAAGGGGAAATTTTTATAGTGACTTTACAAACATAAAAGCAGGATCGATTTTAAGAGCGAACGGAGGTTACCTGGTTTTGAATGTTATGCACCTTTTTGAAGAACCTGGTGTTTGGAAAACATTGAAGAGAATCCTCACATATCATAAAATTGAAATACAGGATTCTCCGCATATGTTCCAATTCCATTCTACAACTGTTAAACCTGAACCGATTGATCTCAATGTGAAAATAATACTGATCGGAAGTCAGCTTGTTTATTCGTATTTGGCTGAACATGAATACGATTTCAAAAAGATGTTTAAGATTAAAGCAGACTTCGATTACGAAATGAACAGGAATGATGCTGTCCTCAGAGAATACGCACGCGTAATAAAGAAATTTATAAAAAATGAAAATCTTAAAGAGTTTGATAAATTTGCCATTGCTCATCTGCTTGAAATAGCAGCAATCTCAGCAGGACAAAAGAACAAATTAACAACCCGTTTTTCTAAGATTGCGGATCTCGCAAGAGAGGCAAGTTTTTGGGCAACCGATGATGGTGCAGAAATTGTGTCTGCTGCTCATATAGAAAAAGCTTATCAAAATGCCAGAGAACGACATGGAATGCTGGAATATAAAATATCGGAAATGTTTGAAGATAAATCTTTTCTCATGGATGTTACCGGTGAACGTGTTGGACAGATAAACGGATTAGCAATTTACGCGGCAGATTTTTACTCCTTCGGAAGACCAACAAGAATTACAGCGACAGTATCTTTGGGCAGTGGAAATATTATTAATGTCGATCGGGAATCAGGAATGAGTGGTCGGCACTATAATAAAGGAGTTCTTATTATCTCCGGATATTTTAAAGAAACATTTGGTCAAAAACTACCTTTAGCATTTAATGCGAATCTTGTTTTCGAACAATCGTATGGAATGGTCGATGGTGACAGTGCATCATGCGCTGAAATTTGTGCTTTACTTTCAACCATTTCCGGTTTACCAATTAAGCAATCCATTGCAGTTACGGGTTCACTAAACCAGAAGGGTGATGTCCAGCCTATTGGCGGTGTTAATGAAAAGATTGAGGGTTTTTTTGACGTATGCAAAACTGTGGGATTAAATAAAAAACAGGGTGTTATAATTCCTATACAAAATGTAAAAGATCTGATGTTAAGAGAAGATGTAATTGAGGCAGTAAAAAACAAAGAATTCCATATTTATCCTATTGAGCGTGTTGAAGAAGGAATTGAAATCCTTACAGGTGTGATTGCCGGGGAAAAAACTACCAGAGGATACACTCCGAATTCTGTTTTTTATCTTGTAGAAAAAACAATCAAAGATATGTATAGAAGAGGAAGAGAGATGAAGAAAAAAGTAGATTCTGCTGGAAAAAAGAAAAAGAAATGATAAACCTGCCATCCATTTTTGCAAAAACAAAAATTCTTGCAACACTCGGTCCTCAGTCATCATCTACTCAAACAATAAAAGATTTAATTGAAGCAGGTGTTGATGGTGTTAGACTAAACATGTCTCATGGGACGTATGAGTTTTATGATGAATTGTTTGAAAATATTCACACTTCATGTTTGGAATTAAACTCTCCTTTAGCAATACTCGTTGATTTACAGGGACCAAAAATCAGAATCGGAGAGCTAATAAGACCAACTATAAATATAGAAACAGGAAATCAGATTGAGATAACGGTTGATGATATTAAAGGTGATGAAAAGATAATTTCAACAAACTATAAAAATTTAGTAGACGATGCTAAAATCGGTTCTCAAATTTTAATTGATGATGGTTTCATTCGTCTAAAAATAAAAAGTAAAAGTAAAAAATCAATCTTATGCGATATTGAAGACGGCGGAACCCTTTCTCCACGTAAGGGAATGAATCTACCGGGTATGAAGCTCTCAACACCATCAATTACTGAGAAAGATTATCGAGATCTTGAATTCGTTTTAAAACATAGAGTAGAATTTATTGCACTTTCGTTTGTTCGATCATCGGCTGAGATTAGTGAACTAAAAGAGTGGTTGAATAAAAGAGATAAACAAATTCCCGTAATTGCTAAAATTGAAAAGAAAGAAGCAATTGATGACTTTGATGCGATAATGAATGAAGCTGATGGAATAATGATTGCAAGGGGTGATCTTGGAGTAGAACTGGAACCGCAGACTGTTCCTGTTATTCAAAAGAAAATTATCAAACGCTGCAACGAGGAAGGCAAGCTTGTAATAACAGCAACGCAAATGTTGGAGTCAATGATAAATTCACCGATGCCAACAAGAGCCGAAGTCTCAGATGTGGCAAATGCTGTTTGGGATGGTACAGATATAGTAATGCTAAGCGGTGAAACTTCCATAGGAAAATATCCGCTTATAACTGCAAAACTAATGAACGATGTAATTTTAAATTCGGAGGACCATCCTTCTGATAAGATAAAATTAAATTTCTCAATTCCCCGTAATTTTGAAGAAAATTTGTTCGATTCGGTGTTCCGTGGAATTGCTGAAATAAGTAAGCAGGTAAGTGCGAAAGCAGTGGTTGTGTTTACATATAAAGGTCGTGCTGCCAGACGACTTTCAAAATACAGACCGGAAGCAAAAATTATTGCTATCTCAAATAGTTTCGATACTATGAATTCACTTAATCTAAGCTGGGGTGTAACTTCATTGTATCTTGAAAAAATAGATAAGGAAAGTAT
>JARRKK010000217.1:0-6086 GCA_037388105.1 Ignavibacteriaceae bacterium
AAAACAATGTAAAAGTAATTACTCATTTAATTAAAAATGTTTTACGTCTATCTATTTTGCTAAGACTTCATTTTACTTTAATTTTGAATCAGCTAATCTACACTTATTCATTAAATTGGGAGATAATAAATGTCTCATAGCCTGGGAATTATTGGATACGATTATGTAGAGTTTTATGTCGGCTCAGCAAAAATGTGGGCCTATTGGCATGCAAAAGCTCTTGGAATGAAAGTCAAAGGATATCTTGGTCCTGAAAGCGGAGTTAAAGATACCGCCTCATATTATTTAGAAAAAAATGATTTTAGGTTGATTATTACATCGGCATTAAAACCTTCAGCTTTCAATATTACTTCATTTGTTACCAACCATGGCGATGGCGTTAAAAGATGGTCATTAAAAGTAAAAGATGTAAATACAGCATTCGAAAATTCCCTTGAAAACGGCGCTATCCCGGAACGAAGTCCCAAAAAAATAGAGGATGAAAATGGATGGATAGAAGAAGCGGCAATAAAACTTTATGATGATTCTGAAATTGTATTTATCAATAGAGAAAACTATAATGGATTGTTTAAACCTGGATTTGGTAAGCCGGTTCAGCATATAAGTATTAGTTGTGAAGAAACAGGTTTGCAATCGGTAGATCATATCGTTGGTAATGTACGAACAAATGAAATGAACCTTTGGGCTAATTATCTGAATGAGAGTTTAAATTTTGAAACATTTATTGATTTTGGGCCTGGTGATATTTCCACTAAGTATTCAGCTCTGCTTTCAAAAGTTGTAAGGTCAAAAGAAGGTGCTGCAGTTAAAAACCCTATTAACGAACCATATGAGGGTATAAAGAAATCTCAAATAGAAGAATATATTGATGTATATAATGGTTCCGGTATTCAGCATATTGCAATTTCAACACCTGATATTATTAAATCTATAGCAGCAATGAGAGCGAACGGCGTTGAGTTCCTAACTGTTCCGGATGCTTATTATGATAATTTAAAGGAAAGAGGTTTAGAGGTAACAGAGGACATTGATGAATTAAAGAAATTCGGTATTTTATGTGATACGGAAGGAACAGGTTACCTGCTGCAATTATTTACAAAGCCTATTAGTGATCGGGCAAGTTTTTTCTATGAAATAATTCAAAGAAGAAAAGGAGCCGAAGGATTTGGTCAAGGTAATTTTCAAGCTTTGTTCGAATCTATTGAGAAAGATCAAGAACTTCGTGGTACTTTAGATCGTTAGATAACTAAAAGATAAGGAAAGTTTAATTTTTATAGACTTATATTCAAAGGAGATTGATTGTGGCATTTTATGTTAAGGTTGGTAATGTTCCACCAAAGCGTCATATAACCTTTTACAAGGATGATGGTACTTCACTTTATAGGGAAGAATTATTCAGTACGAAGGGTTTTTCTGGTATATATTCTAATAAGTATCATATCTATATGCCCACGGGCGATATAATAACATCAAGAAATGCGTTTCTGAAAAATGTTAATTGTGTTATTTCCACAGCAAATGTTTCTGAAGATTCAGATATTTTCTTTCGAAACAGTTATGCTCATGAATTATTGTTTGTTCATCGTGGTAAAGGAAAATTTTTATCAGAATATGGTACCTTGCCGTTTGAACAATGGGATTATATTGTTGTACCAAAGGGAACAACCTATCAAATGAAGTTTGAAGACTACAATGATGTAAAATTATTCATAATTGAATCATCAACTCCCTTTGATATTCCAAGGCATTTCAGAAATGAGTACGGACAGTTAACTGAAGATGCCCCATATTATGAAAGGGATTTTAAAGTTCCTCAATTCACTGATCCGATTGATGAGTTAGGTAGTTTTGAATTAAATCTGAAAGTAAGAGACAGACATTTCAGATACATTTTGCCGCACCACCCGTTCGACGTTGTCGGCTGGGATGGATTTTTATATCCTTACACTTTTAACCTTCAAGAATACGCACCGAAGGTGGGTAAAATTCATTTACCTCCACCGGTACATTTGATGTTCACAACCCAGCATTTTGTTGTATGCAATTTTGTTCCCCGACTATTCGATTTTCATCCACAGTCAATTCCCGCCCCTTACTATCATTCAAATGTTGATAGCGATGAAGTTCTTTATTATGTTCACGGTGATTTTATGTCGCGTAAAGGTGTAAAAGAAGGATCAATTACATTACATCCGATGGGAATTCCGCATGGTCCCCAACCTGGAAAAACCGAAGCTTCTATCGGAGTAAAGGAAACGGATGAATATGCTGTAATGATTGATACCTTCCAACCATTGCGAGTAACAAAAAATGTAAAGGAAACCATGGTGGAAAATTACAGCCAGTCCTGGTTAGCTGAATAACCTTATATCTATTTAGGGAGAAGAAGATGAAATTAGTTTCTTATACAATAAAGAAAAAAGATCGTCTTGGGATCTTTCACGACAGTAAGGTTTATGATTTAAAAGAATGTGCACTTGGGCTTGGTTATCAAATACCCGGAAGAATGAGAAACTTTTTACGAGGTGGCGATGAAATGATGAATCAGGCGAAGTTGGTTAATAGCGCCATAATCGAAGGTAAAATTTCTTCTTTTGTTGAAGATCCCAATTTAAAATTATTAGCTCCTGTTCCAAGACCTACATCCTGCAGGGATGCATATGCATTCAGACAGCATGTTGCAACAGCCAGAAGGAACCGTGGTGTACCCATGATACCTGAATTTGATCAATTCCCGGTTTTTTATTTGACAAATCACAATGCAATTATAGGACCTGGTGATGTTAAACTTGAATCAGATCATTTTCTCAAACTTGATTTTGAGCTCGAATCAGCAGTGGTGATTGGTAAAAAAGGAAAGAATATTACAGTGAAAGAAGCTGATTCCTTTATTGCCGGTTATATGGTTATGAATGATATTTCAGCCAGGGTTTTACAGATGGAAGAGATGAAACTGAATCTTGGACCAGCAAAAGGAAAGGATTTTGCAACCGCAATTGGGCCCTGGCTCGTAACACCAGATGAACTCGAACAACATAAGATCCAAACTGAGTTTGGAAATAAATATAATTTGAGGATGACTGCTAAGCATAACAATAAATTAGTATCCGATGGAAATATGAAAGACATGGATTGGACATTTGCGGAAATAATTGAGAGAGCATCCTATGGTGTGGAATTATTACCAGGAGATGTTATCGGCTCAGGTACTGTTGGAACCGGATGCTATCTTGAACTAAACGGCACATGGACTTTGCAAGCGAAAGAAAAAGGTGAAGTGTTTTCTCCAATTTGGATAGAAGAAAACGACACAATGGAGTTGGAGATTGATGGACTCGGTATATTAAAGAATACGTTTCTTAAAAGAAAAAAAGACCGCTCAATACTTGCTAAGAAAAAGAATCAATAGATGCTGCATTACGAACCAACGGATCTTTCGATACCAGAGATACATAGACTACTATTGGGGGGAGTGGGTCCAAGGCCAATCGCATTAGTATCAACAATTTCCGAATATGGAGTAATTAATTTATCCCCATTTTCTTTCTTCAATGCTTTTGGAGCTAATCCTCCAATGATTGCCTTTTCTCCTTCAAGACGGGGAAGAGACGCTAGTTTAAAGGATACTTATCAAAATCTTATTGCAACAAAAGAATGCGTAGTTCAGGCTGTAACCTATTCTATGGTGGAACAAATAAATCTTGCTTCCACAGAATATCCGTCTGATGTTAATGAATTTACAAAAAGCGGACTAACTCCGATTGATTCTGATCTGGTAAAGCCCAAACGAGTTAAAGAATCTCCATTTCAGATGGAATGTAAACTTGTTGATATGAAAAGTTATGGCAACAAGGGTGTTTCAGCAAATATTGCTATCTGCGAAGTTCTAAAAATTCATGTTGCTAAAGATATTTTTTCTGATGGAATTATAGACCCACAGAAAATTGATCTAATCGGAAGAATGTCAGGAAACTATTATTGTAGAGCTTCCGGTACTGCAATATTCGAAGTTGAAAAACCCTTGCACACAAAGGGAATTGGTTACGATCAACTTCCTGAATCTATTAAGGAATCTCATGTTTACTCAGCAAATAATTTAGGTAAGTTCGGTAAAATTGAGAGAATTCCTGACAATACGGAAGTAAAAGAATTTATAAATTCCTTAAATGCCGATACTGAAAATTATTTTGAAGAAGGATTAAATGCGTTTTACCGTTATCAAAGAACAGCTAATTATAAATTAATGATGAAATCTGCCTTGAAAATTTCTGAATCAGATCACAAAAAATCTAAATACCTCATTGAATTAACTGCAAAATGTGCACTCGAAAATAACGACACTGATTTTGCATGGAAATCTGCATTGTATGTGGATCAATTAAGTAAGCAATCCAAGTAGAATCAATTCTAAATTTATCACTATGATTCAAGAAAACGGTAAGATACTATGGCAGCCCAGCCAGACCCAAATTAATAATTCAAAACTTATGGATTTTATAAAATTTGTGAATCATAACTATGATTTCTCAATTAATACTTACGATGAACTATACAATTGGTCAGTTACTGAAATTGAAAAATTTTGGGAATCAATTTGGAAATATTCACGTATCGTTCATTCGAATTCATACGATATTGTTCTGAATGAAAGAAAGATGCCTGGTGCAAAGTGGTTCGATGGAGCAAAGCTAAATTTTGCTGAAAATCTGCTTCGATTCCGTGATGATAAAGTCGCTCTAATTAGTTACAGAGAGGATAATACAATTGTTAAACTTACATATGCTGCACTCTATGATAAAGTAGCAGCTTGTGCTGCAGGATTAAAAGAAATTGGAGTGGAAAAGAATGACAGAGTAGCAGGTTTTGTTACTAATATTCCCGAAACTGTTATTGCGATGTTGGCTACTGCAAGTTTAGGAGCAGTTTGGTCATCGTGCTCCCCAGATTTTGGGATACAGGGTGCAATCGACAGGTTTGGACAAATAGAACCAAAAGTACTATTTGCCATTGAGAGTTATCAATATAATGGTAAGAATATAGATTGCAGAGAGAAGATTAAGATAATAGTTGAAAAAGTTTCTCAGATTAGAAAAGCTATTATTATTTCTGATTTGGATGATTCTAACTTACAGATAATGGATGAATTGAATAGCTCTAACTTCCTAAATTTTAATGAGTTACTTATATCTACAGAAACCAAAATATCTTTCGAACAACTCCCATTTGATCATCCGGTTTATATTATGTATTCCAGCGGAACAACTGGATTACCCAAATGTATGGTTCACGGAGCAGGAGGGACACTTTTACAGCATTTCAAAGAACATGTACTACATACAAATATATCAAGGGATGATATATTTTTTTACTTTACTACGTGTGGATGGATGATGTGGAATTGGTTGATTAGTGGATTGCAAGTGGGAGCATCTATTTTACTATTCGATGGAAATCCTGGTTATCCGAATCTGGAACTACTCTGGAAGCTAATTGATGATGAAAAAATTAACATTTTTGGCATCAGTCCAAAATATCTTTCGAATTGTGAGGATTCCGGAATCATCCCAAAGGATAAATTTGGACTTCAATCATTAAAAATTATTTTATCTACCGGATCACCTCTCTCCGAGAAGAATTTTAATTGGGTATATCATAATGTAAAAAATGATGTACAGTTATCCTCAATTTCTGGTGGAACTGATATTATTTCCTGTTTTTTTCTTGGAAATCCAATATTACCTGTTTATGAGGGAGAAATTCAATGCCGTGGATTAGGAATGAAAGTTGAAGCATTTGATGAAGATGGAAAAATAACAATAAATGATAAGGGTGAGTTAGTTTGCACCGAACCATTTCCATCTATGCCAGTATATTTTTGGAATGATAAAAGCAATGAAAAATACTTGAAGGCCTATTTTCATAATTTTAATGGTGTCTGGACTCACGGTGATTATATAAAAATAAATGAACGCGGTGGAATAGTAGTTTATGGCAGATCCGACGCAACATTGAATCCGGGTGGGGTAAGAATCGGAACATCAGAGATTTACAGAATAGTAGAATCGATGGAAGAGGTCTCGGATAGT
>JARRKK010000218.1:0-4696 GCA_037388105.1 Ignavibacteriaceae bacterium
TAATGATTCAGAGATTTTTTCCTGCCCAACTGCAAACAATATCACACTTATAGCAACAATTATAAACATTGCAAGTGAGTTAATTGCATAGCGAGTTCTTATTTCTGAATGAAAATCTTTTTGAAAAACTGCGAATGCTTTTGTGAACATTGTTACAATTCAGTTATGATGTTTTGTAATCTGTGATATCTAGTGTTTCGCTGCATAAATCCAAATCTGTTTGATCATTTGAAGCAATAATAACAATGGTGTTGTTTGCTTGTTCCCGAACGATATCATATACACATTTTTTACCCTCTTCATCAAGATTAGAAGTTGGTTCATCAAATATTAATATCCAGGGTTTATGAATAAGTGCAAAAACAAATTTCATCCTTTGCTTCATGCCGGATGAGTATGTTTTGATCAAATCGTCTCTTCTATCATAAAGTAAAAAACGTTCCAATAAATCTGTTGCAATATCTCCGTCAAAAGGAATTCCCCGAATCTTCGCATAATAAATAAGATTCTCCCAGGTTGAAAATTCTTCATATAGAACTAGATATGGTGAAACAAAGCCGATGTAGTTATGAAGTTTTTCAGGAATTATTTCGTGTTCTGAATTTTTATGGACCATCTTTCCACCCGAAGCTGTTAACAAACCTGCAATTATCTTAACAAGCGTCGATTTACCAGAACCATTAGGACCCGAAATTCCATAAATCCCATTTTCTTTATAACCGAAATTAATTCCATTAAAAATTAATCTTCTGCCAAAAGTCATATTCAAATCAATGGCAGATACGGAATAATTGTTCATTTGATTTTTAGGACTCTGTTCAACTTATATAAAATAATCAGTTTTAAAATAAGCTTTTATTTTATAATGAGGGTGAAAAACCTATTTGCAGACTTGAATAAACCTAATATTTCCGGGTTAATTAAAAATAACAACCTTCCCCTTAACAACATCATCCCCACTTTGTACTACATAAATATAAACACCCGATGCAAGTTTTACTGAGTTATTATCCATGACATTCCAGATTACACCCACCTGCTCATCGGGTAAAAATTTTATTGTTTCGTTATTACGATAGACTAATTCCATAGCGCTTGTATATACATTAAAATTAACAGGTTCACCAAGATCTGCATTATAGGGTATAAAGATAGATGAACCAAAAAGGTAACTCTTGTTATAATAGAATGGAGAGGGATATGCGTACTCAAATTTATTTTGAGAAGGAGTAATTGTGTTATCATCCTCTCTAACAACCAGATTATTCAATATTTCAGAGACAGACCAGAATGATGGATTATTTGCAACAAAATCAGATGAGTAATTTGGTGTAAGGTATCTATCACCACTCGATGAATCTGAATAAAGAGTGTATTCAAAATCAAAGATGTTGCCTGACTCATTTATTGCACTTTGAACATCACCGTTAGTAACAATAGCTATAAGGGAATCATTACTCCCAGGAACAAAAAAATTTATAAAAGACTGTGCTGCTGCTTTGCTGGACATATCCAAATGCTTCGAGGGAGGAGTAAATTGCACAACTACTGTCGGCTGCACCAAAGGATAGTTTTCCGCCTCCTCAAAATAACTGCCCGGGATGCTCCTGTAATTTGTAAAGTACATCCATATCGCATACCTGTTGAACTCCCTTGCAAATGATGATTCATATTCAAATAAACTAATACTTATTGCATTCATGGCTCGGGTGGAGGGCATTAATTCCCATTGTCGTTTTATAATATTGTAATCGTTAAAGTGCTGCTGGAGGAATATGTTCCAGGTTGCAGTACTGTAACCATTGGTTGAAGGTAAAGGTGTTTCAGGGTTATTGAAGTATGTTGGAATATAAGCATAATAGTCGTTTACATCATCAAATACAAACTCCTCCATCGCTGTAGAGGTTATCTCGTAAAAATATGAATCTTCATCACGGAATATATAATTACCTCCCTGAATTGCATGATGGAATTCATGCGCAACAGTAACTCGTGCTGCATTTATTCCTGTTGTATAATAACCCACAAAGTCATTATCAATATGCATATAAGAAGTGTACCTGCTGCTGCCCGGTTCAACCTCAGTTTCAAATTGAGTATAACCATAAACACCACCACCAAGGTTTCCAATGTAAACATCATAACGGTTATCACCCCCATAATCGTTTGAAGGTTGACCTGGATTTACGGCGGAATCTCCCGGCGGAAAGGTATAGTCAAGAAACTCAATTTCATACCTGTATGTAGAGTCTAATGCATCAGCAAGTAGATTAATATTGTAGCCGGGTGAATTTGGTCCTGTCTCGTCATAGTGAACTTTAAAGTATCCGCCAGGAGTTATAATGCTTGTAGTAGTAACAGGTCTTTGCAATAACGGTTTCAATAATAGTTGCTGCTCATCTGTTAATCGTTCAAAGTTGAAGACTAAAGAGTTAACCAATTCTAAACCGCACTTTTCATAATCTTCATCATATTTTATAGGCTTATCAATTTCAGGGCTTATAACAGGGTTTCTCAGTTCTAAAAATTTATTGAAGAGAGAATCTAATTCTTCATCAGCTAATTTTTTTGCGATCAAAAATGGTGGGATCATAAAAATTATGATGACGAATGTAGAAATTACTTTAATCGCTTTAATGATAGAAACCCTTCCGATTGCTGAGAATAGATTAAATATTTTTTACCATTTGTAAAATCCTTAACGATAAAATCCGTGACCCGCTTTGCGTCAAATAATCTTATTAAAGTTAATTCGTTTCCATAACTGTTTAATTCCAGTTTGCTCAAATATCCGTCCCTCCAAATGTATAGGTATGCAACCTGATTAATAAAACGTTTACTGCCTTCATAGTATAGTAATCTGCTTTTATCAACCACGAAATCAAACTTACTGCCGATTTGATGTGAAATATTAAACAATGATTTGTCTGATACAATTCCAAAAAATCGGGCAACCGAACTAAACATCGTAAATGAAATAGGATTATTTTTATCAGATAAAAAATAAGTTAAAAAAGTAATTGTGAACTCAGGCATGCTACCAATCACGCTAGATTTAGTATAATTTACATGTTCATTGCTAATCGTTACAGCTATAAGCTGCAGTGAATCACCAACCGTCTTCCAATAATTTATCACTGGATTAGCCGAAGAAAATATTTTGGCTGCGATTACATTGGAATCAATAATTGCATATTCACGAAAAACATACTCGGAATTTTGATATTTATACTCTCCAAATCTTAAAAAATTATTTCTCTTATAAATAATATAAATAAGTTCACTATCCTTTGATTTATATGTTTCCACATCTGAAATAACCCCCGGAACGTAAAGTTGATGACTTTCTATCTTCTCCATCATGAAATCAAATTTTATTGCTTCAAGCATTTTGTTTCCAGGAGAATATGCACAAAAAATCTTACTGAATGAGTAAGTATCATTCACTTTTATTACAGTATGATCGCCTGAAATAGCTTCAGAATAGAATCTTAAAGGAATTCCATTTTTCCCATTGATAAGGAAGTTAATCGATTTGGAAAATTCATCGATATAGGATAGATCCGGGACCCCATCATTTCCATAGTCAAATGATGAAATAACGGATGTTTCTACTACCGGAATAATATTCAGTTCATCCTGCAAAGATGAAATTTTCGATATAGTACTTATTACTCCATAATAATTTAGCAATGCCAAGCCAACCGAAGTATTTGAGTTAAGAGTATTTAAATCGACAATCCCCTTCTTTTTCGAATACGGAATTTCATCATAGAATTTATTTTTGCCCTTCCCAAAAATCATTGATACCAACCCATATGTGGTATCAATATATGCTATGTCATAAAAAATATCTGAGTTGAAATTGCCTACAACATAGCGATTTGGAACGTATTGCGTCGTTATAACCAAAGAGGAATCATAAGCGGAACTAAAATCACCGAATATTATATTTATCGAATTGCCTGCTGAGTAAACGAGATCGATAAAATCATCATTATTAATATCAATCGATTGCAAACTTTCCATATTCGACTCCGGAATAATTTGACGCACTAACTCAAAATTTCCAGTGCCATCATTGTAAAAAATATCGATCGAATTACTAAAGAGATTAAATGCTGCAACATCCGGAAATCCATCATTAGAAAGATCTGCAAATACTGCTTCACTATAACTCTGGTTTATATTTATTTTTGTTTCCTCCAGACCACCTTCCTCGTATAAAAGTACTGATAAACCATTAAATCCACTGCCCGAAATCAGATATTCAAATTCACCATCATTATCTATATCAGCAGCACTTATATTTTCAGGAAACGAATCAAATTCCAACTGTGCTATTGGATTAAATTTTCCGGATTCTGATATTTTAAAGACACCTGCTGTTCTGTTTTTACGAGAAGTGAATACAAAGTTCATCGAATTTTTTACCTTGTCATAAATGGGAATTATCTGTGATAGATAATATGGCACATTAATAAGTTTATATTCAGTAAAATCGTTAGTGGTTTTTCCTTCAGCAATAACTATCCTCTTTTGATTTGTAGAGTAAAGAATAAGATCGGGTATCGAATCATTATTTACATCATAACTTGTTAACTGATTAAAACCCGGGAAAAATGGGAAAGAATTTAAATTACAGAAGCCCCTAATGGGTATTTGAGAATAAGCAGAATTGAAACAGAGAAAACAG
>JARRKK010000219.1:0-4693 GCA_037388105.1 Ignavibacteriaceae bacterium
CCAATCCATTAGCCTACGCGCGGAGGGTTGAATTATGGGGAGATGTAAGACCGATAGATACTATAGTAGGTTTCCAACATGGTGACCTGAACATTGGTAATATATTGGCTAAGTTCAATGGGACTAATTCAGAGTTGCAGGGATATTACCTTATAGATTTTGCATTATTTAAAACACAAATGCCCCTGTTTTATGACAATCTTTATCTAGAGATTTCATATCTGATACGTGAATTAACACGTATTACATTTACTAAATGGATTGACCTGGTTACCAAATTTGCAGAGCAGGATATTGTAGATCCGCATCAAGTCCCGATCGAATTATCCGGTACATGCGCTGTTATAAATGCAGGAAGAACAGAATTCAGCAACTGGTTACAGAAGTCCCATTCGAGTTTAGCAGATGATCTGTGGGGGCAATTCTGGCTTGCAGGAGTTGCAGCAGGATTAAACTACTGCAATAAAACCATGATTTCCGAACGTGAAAGACTTGCCGGTCTTATATTTGCAGCGGCCCATCTAAAACGTTACCAAAAAGTATTCGGTGTTCCACTGCCTGTGGAAGTGAAACACATAAATATTATCAGCGAGCAGGAGCAGATTCATCAAACCGGCAAAACTAATGGATTACAATCAAGAAGAAAAAGAGTTAGTCTGCCCACTGAAACTACACCCTTCATCGGACGTAAGAAAGAAATAGATTCTGCATGTGAATTTCTTCTACGGGGAGATGTTCGTTTACTAACATTAACCGGGCCGGGTGGAACCGGGAAAACACGTCTGGCAATACAACTGGCTGCTCAACTAATCGACCAATTTGAAGATGGGATTTATTTCGTTGATCTGGCACCTATAAAGGAACCGGAATTTTTATTTACTACTATCGCGCGAACCATTGGATTTAAAGAGACAACTGATCACTCTCTTCTAAATGAGTTGAGTAAACAACTACGAATTAAAAAACACTTGTTTCTACTGGATAACTTCGAGCAGTTAACAAACGCAACGCCTCAGATAACAGAATTACTGGTCAATTGCACTCAATTGAAATTATTGGTAACAAGCCGGGAAGCGCTGCACATAAGAGGCGAACGAGTTTTTCCAGTTTCGCCACTTGCACTGCCTAATAAAGATATAAAAAATCAATCTATAGAAGAAGTAATCCGGTTTGAATCAATTCAACTTTTTATGGACCGTGCTACAGCGGTAAGGCCTGAATTTAAAATCACTAGTGAAAATGCACAGGTTGTTGCCAATATATGTTCTCGATTAGACGGTTTACCTCTGGCAATTGAACTTGCTGCTGCGAGGATCAGTCTGTTTTCACCACAGGATTTGCTTAAGCGATTAGACAACCGATTGAAACTGCTTCGAGGTGGTGCACGTGATCTTCCTATTCGCCAGCAAACTCTCGAAGATACAATCGACTGGAGCTATGAATTACTCAATACCGGTGAACAGCAATTATTTGCTTTGTTCTCAGTTTTCCAGGGCTGTACAATCGAAGATGTCGAAGAAGTAACAAAGGGAGTAAAACAAATAGATGAAACGCATACCGACATACTGGATGTCTTAACTTCCTTAGTTGACAAAAGTCTGATCCGACGCACGGAACAGGCTAATGGAAACCAACGACTTTTTATGCTGGAGACAATAAGAGAGTATGCATCCCAAAAATTAGCAGAAGATTCGGAATTCAGTGCAACTGCGAAACGCAATCATGCTATATACTATGCGGATTTTTCACAACTTCAATGGAAGCGTTTAAGTAGTGATGAACGTGAGATTGCATTAAGTGAGTTCGAAGCGAATATTGAAAATGTACAGGTTGCCTGGCATTACTGGGTTTCGGAAGGTGATCTTGAACAATTACATAAATTAACAGATTGCTTGTGGCTTCTCTTTAATGCAAGAGGTTGGTATACTGCAATAGTAGAACTAACAACTGATTTGTTAAATGTTCTTTCTTCTACTCCTTCTACTCCCGAGCGTTTCAAACAAGAGATAATGCTGCAAACTAGTTTAGGCAGGGTGCTAATGGCAATTAAAGGCTGTACTCCGGAAGTTGAAGAGATATATAAACATGCACTGGAACTTTGTAAAAAATATGGCGAGATACCAAAATCATTTCCAATTTTGAGAGCACTTGCCAGCTTTTATATATATGTCGGCGACCTGGAGAATTCATTAAGTTTTGGGGAACAGATATTAATCCTGGCTGAGCAGTTAAATGATTCGGATATGAAAACAGAAGGATATTTGTTGGTAGGCTATAGCACTGCTTTTACAGGAGATTTACAAAAAGGACTGGATTATTTGGAGAAAGGAATTTTAAGTTATAAACCTGATTTGCGTAAATCACGTAGTTTTAAATTTGGTAATAATCCGGGCATTATATGTCATACTACATCTGCTATATGTTTATGGATGCTTGGTTATCCTGAACGCTCAAATAAATTTATGGAAGGCGCATTAGCGTTGGCAGATAAATTGAATCACCCATCAAGTAAAATATATGCATTGTTTCATACGGGATTACTTCATCATTACAGACGGGAAGAGGAAATCGCTCTGACGAACGTAGAGACAGCACTGGAAATTGCTGATAAGTATGAATTTCAGATTTGGATAGCTGTGGTTACCTGTCTGCACGGTGCTGTACTTTCAGCAATCGGACAGACTCAGGATGGTATGGATGAATTTAATCGTGGTTTAGAGATGTATTCAGAATTGAAAACACCCCCGGTATTCTGGCCTTTGCTTCTATTGCTAAAAGCTGGTGTGTATATTCAGGCTAACAAACCTAAAGAAGGACTGGAAATTATTGACGAAGCATTCCAAATTGTAGGACAGGCTAAAGGTAATCCCTTATTATCAGAACTATACAGACTAAAAGGAGATGTTCTACTAATAGTTTCTCCTGAAGAAACTGGTGAGGCAGAGACTTTAATTAAGCAGGCAATGGAAATTGCAAAAAAACATAGGACAGCAACGTTTGAGTTGCGGGCAGCGGTTAGTTTAAGCCGGCTATGGAGTAAAAGAGGTGAAGTGGAACAAAGTAAACAGATTCTAGTTCAAGCGTATGACAAATTCACTGAGGGTTTTACAACAACTGAGTTAATAGAAGCAAAAGATCTTCTATCAGAATTATCTTAATCATTATCCTGCCAGTGGAATGCCGGATGAACTTTCCCAAATCAAAAAAGTTATTTTAAGGAATAAGACATTAAGATTAAGTAACATAATTTTATGGAACGGAAGCTTTACGAAATTGGAGTAGGATTAACCACAGAGTTAAGTTTACGCTTAAGTGTTGCATCACTTGTCAGCGTATTGTTCAAAAGTCCGGCAGATGGAAAGACGATGCTAGCGCTTGAGCGTAATGCAACATTACAAACAACCGATGAAATAACCGGAGTGGTGGTTAAGGTTAAACCTTTTGGGGGAGGAGTCAGGCTACTTGCTCCAACGGGTTTGAAAAAACTTATTGGGGAATATCGCTTTGATAGTGAGCGATCACGTGAACAGCAAGACTTCCGTATTCTAATAAATCCTAAAAGTTTGGAAAAATTAAAAGAGATTTGTAAAGAGCAACTGAAGGTAAAAGAAAATCGGATTTTCGATCCTGGTCCTGAACGTGAGTTAGCCGAGGAATTTGAGGATAGTCTTGGTGTGGGGATATTACCGGAGGAATATTTTTTGCAACCCAAAGGGATGTTAACGGAAAAGTTGTTAAGTGAAACATCTAATGAAAATTCCCGGGGTCTTCGTACAGCAAGAATTTATTATGTATATGATGCTTTTATACAGGATCAGGAAATTATTAAGACGTTGATAGATAACAGCAACCGGTATTCAGACATTGATTTACAAAATATGGCGAATGAAGATGCACGGCGTGGTGGTAAGGGAAGAGCAAATGCTATTCTAACTCTGGATCTTAATAAGTTGAAAAACTTTTACAATTCAATCAGATTAGAAAAGCGCACCGGACTAATAAACTATGGGGGACATCAACTGAGTACAAACTTACCAGCTATTCTTGATGATATTTACAAAATAAAATATACTTCCTATTAAGTTAATTTTGACAGTTTTTAATTGAAATTAAAATGAAACGTATATAAGTTTGTCCTGCCTTTATTGATAATTGAAAACTGATATTTCGATTGTTCAATATTGTTCTATTATTATCTTGTAAAAACTATGTCAAAAAATAAATTATCACCAAAACAAGCCGAAGAACTGTTAGATGTATTAAAAGCCCGATTTGAGAAAAACATGAACCGTCATAAAGGTATTGAATGGACTAAGGTACTGACAAAGCTGGAAAAAAATAACAAGAAATTGTGGACACTAAATGAAATGGAAAGAACAGGTGGTGAACCGGATGTTGTTGGTTATGATAAAAAAACGGGCGAATATGTTTTTTACGACTGTTCAGCGGAAAGTCCTATAGGACGCAGAAGTCTTTGTTACGACAGTGAAGCTCTGGAATCAAGGAAAGAGTATAAACCTAAAAACAACGCTGTTGATGTAGCTTCTGCCATACGTGTTGAACTTTTAACGGAAGAACAATACCGTGAGCTGCAGAAACTTGGTAACTTCGATTTGAAAACATCGAGCTGGGTGAAGACACCTGCTAAAATCAGGAAACTCGGCGGGGCAATCTTTTGCGATCGCCGATACGA
>JARRKK010000220.1:0-8409 GCA_037388105.1 Ignavibacteriaceae bacterium
GAACTTAATGAGATTGCTAAAGATCTTAAAATTGTGGGCTTCACCGATCTTCGCAAGCAGGATTTAATATTTAAAATCCTCGAAGCGCAGACATCCAAAGATGGATTAACCTTTTCGAAAGGTGTCCTTGAGGTGTTGCCTGACGGATACGGGTTCCTGCGTTCGGCAGATTATAACTATCTTCCTTCACCGGATGATATTTATGTATCACCTTCACAGATAAAGAAGTTTAGCCTGAGAACGGGTGATTTTATAAGCGGGCAGGTTCGTCCTCCTAAAGATGGGGAAAGATTTTATGCACTGTTAAGAGTGGAAGCAGTAAGTGGTATTGAGCCTGATAAGGTACGTGGCAGAACATTATTTGATAATCTTACTCCTGTGTATCCTACAAAAAAGATTAGTCTTGAATCTGCACCCGGTGAATATTCTATGAGAATTATGGATTTGCTGGCTCCAATTGGTAAAGGTCAGAGGGGACTAATCGTATCTCCACCAAAATCGGGTAAAACAATTCTTCTTCAAAAGATTGCAAATTCTATTACTCGTAATAATCCCGGAATAAAACTTATCGTCTTATTGATTGATGAACGACCTGAAGAAGTAACAGATATGGAACGATCAGTAACCGGTGATGTGATTAGCTCTACTTTTGATGAACCGGCTGAGCGTCATGTTCAGGTTGCTGATATGGTAATTGAAAAAGCAAAAAGACTTGTGGAATCCAAAGAAGATGTGGTGATCTTACTGGATAGCATTACAAGACTGGCACGCGCACACAATATTGTTGTACCACATAGTGGTAGAATTCTTTCCGGCGGTGTTGATTCGAATGCTCTTCAGAAACCGAAAAGATTTTTTGGTGCAGCACGTAACACGGAAGATGGTGGAAGTTTAACTATCATTGCTACAGCATTAATTGATACCGGCAGCAGAATGGATGATGTGATATTTGAAGAATTTAAAGGTACCGGTAACATGGAACTTGTTCTCGACAGAGATTTAAGTGATAGGAGAATTTTTCCGGCAATAAATGTAAATCGAACAGGAACACGAAAAGAAGAATTACTGCTCTCTGAAGAAGATCTTGCAAAGATCTGGATATTTAGAAAAATACTTAGTGATTTCAATTCGATTGAAGCAATGGAATTTTTGCTCGATAAAATGAGGGGTACAAAAAATAATAAGGAATTTCTCAATAATATGAATAACTAAGTGTTAAACTTCGATTTGCATCCCAACCAGTTATTCCTTTAAATTGCCCTTGAAAGAAATATCAAATAGATCGATATTTGAAATTAAAATTCAAAATGAAAAAGCTGCTTATAATATTATTATGTGCATTTACATTTCTCCATAGCCAGCCAAATCGTACTTTTAACCGGGGTGAATCTTTTGGAAACCGTTTTTCACTAAGACCAACTGTTCTTGTAGTTCCCAAATCAATTACTACTATTTCAGTTTCCTATCTTTATCGTATTCCATACGATTTACTTGTGTTCGAAAAGAAAGCTAATAGTTTTATAGCTTCCGGACGAATATTAGTAGAAGTAATGAAAGACGACGAATTGGTTCGAAGAGAAATCCAGGATAAAAAAATAACAGTTGACGATTTTAATCTTACACAAAGCAAGTCCATGGCGATTGAAGGGATCATTAAATTTGATCTTGAAGCTGATGAATATTTGATAGAGGGAGTACTATCGGATATGCAGTCACAGGATGTAATCAATTTACACCCCGTAAATATCAAAGGAATAGATTATAAAAAAACTGGTGTTTATGATCCTATTGTTATTAAACTTGAGCATAGCGATTGCAATGGTAAATTATTACCCCTGATTGTTAATCAAGGTGGAAGTATACCTTTCGACTCACAGGATTATCAGCTTATTATTCCGGTTGCAGATACGACCGCAGAGACAATTACTATTGAAATGAAAAACAATAATGATGATTTAATAATTAAGACTATCAGTGAATCCTATGTAACCGGAATATCAGCTTTGGAATGCGATGACAAACTATTTCTTGATACTGATAGCAGTTTACAGAATACTAAAAATTTTATACTTCGTGACTTCAGTCAGGAATTAAATGAGGGACTACTTGTTTTAAAAATTAGTATTGGAAAAGAAGAATTAGCTCAAGACTTTCCCATGAGTGTTTTGTGGATAAATAAACCAATCTCACTCAGGAACCCTGAATTTGCAATAGAAATGTTACAATATATTGAAGACGAATCAATTGTGTCCCAACTTTTAGATGCTAATAGTGATGAATTTCAAAAAGTGTTGCACGATTATTGGAAAAAATATGATCCAACACCTAACACAGAATATAATGAATTGATGGAAGAGTTTTATTCACGTATCGATTATGCAGCTTTAGAATTCAGGGCAATAAGTAAAAAGAATGGAGTTTCCACTGATAGGGGTAAAGTTTATATCAGATTTGGTAAACCCGATGAAGTTGAACGATATTCAAATGAACTTGGTTATGTAGTAGAAACCTGGATCTATGGCACACCTCACCAAAAATTTATATTTGTAGATAAGCAAGGTACAGGGAATTTCATACTTATCGAAGGGTGATGAACAATTTCGCTTTTACCTGCGGGGATATTAATGGTATTGGTCCCGAAATAGTTATAAAAGCTATTAATAAAATTGTATCGCTTAACCATTCTGGAAAACTATACGTTCTCTGTCCAGCCAATGTTTTTTATAATACACTCCAAAATGTAAAGCCTGATTTTGAATTTGATATATTAAAGAATCAGAACAAAGAATCAAACCAATTAGTTTCTGTAATTAATATCGGAAATGTAAGACAGAATCTGGGTAAACCAAGCGTAACATCAGGTAAAACTGCTTATAAAAGCCTTAGTTTGGCGTATGATTTATTAAAATCTGGTAAAGCAAATGCAGTTGTGACTGCTCCTGTTTCAAAGACTGCAATTAATAAAGCTGGTTACGATTTTCGTGGACAAACAGAATTGTATGCAAAATGGACTAATACTTCAAATTTTGTTATGACATTTCTTTCCCAAAAGATAAATGCTGCCTTGTTAACAATTCACTGTTCTTTAAAAAATGTCCACAACCTTATAAATATAAAGAAGTTAGAGAGTACAATTAATGTTATTCTTAAAACATTAAAATATGATTTGAGAATTTCTAATCCTCGAATTGCAGTTTTAGGACTCAACCCTCATGCGGGAGAAAATGGAATAATTGGTGATGAAGAAAGATCCATTATATTACCGGTTATTAAGAAGTTTAGAAAAACAATTTCGATTGATGGTCCGTTTGCTTCGGATGCTTTTTTTGCAAACCAAATGTTCAATGGTTTTGATATGACTTTAGGTATGTATCATGATCAGATATTAATTCCATTTAAACTTCTTAATTTTGGTCAGGGTGTAAATTATACTGCCGGGCTGCCCATTGTAAGAACGTCTCCGGATCATGGGGTAGCTTATGACATTGCTGACAAATATATTGCAGATGAATCGAGTATAGTTCAAGCATATAGATATGCCCTTCGTATTGTTAAAAACCGACAAAGTTAGTTGAAAATTAAGACCAATGCATATTCATCTCTCTCATTAATCTATGATGAGGTGATGAAAGAAGTAAATTACAAACAATGGGCTGAATACATACTGGATATCATAAGGGACCACAATATTAAAAAGAGTGCAAAAGTCCTGGAATTATCTGCCGGAAACGGAATGATAACAAGAAGGGTCTGTAAAAAATTTCCAAACTATATTTCCAGTGATAAATCTATAGAGATGTTGCAGCGAGGGGATAAAATTGATGTTAAAAAAGTTTGTTGCGATATGGTTGCACTTCCCTTCAAGACCAAATTTGATGTTATCTTCTCTACTTTTGATAGTGTGAATTATCTATTAAGTCGAAAGAAGTTGTTAGAATTATTTAAAGAAATAAAAAAAGTTCTTTCTGAAAACGGTATATTTACATTTGATGTTAGTTTGGAAAAGAACAGCGAGGCATTCAAAAAAATGCATGTAACCAATGGTGCTGCAAACGGATATAAATACGAAAGAGTAAGTAAATATAATCCCAAATCAAGAATTCATAAAAATATATTTGAGATCACTAATCAGTTTGGTAAAGTTACAAAGGAAGTTCATTTACAGAAAATTTATAATTTCGATATTTATTTTGAACTATTTCATGCAGCCGGACTGGTGGCAGTTGAATGTCTGGATGCGTTCACATTTAACAACGGGAATAAGAATTCCGACAGAATTCAATTTATTTTAAAGAGTTATAGAAATTAATGTTAAGTCTTACAAATGTTGAATTTAGTTACGCAAAACAACTTGTCTTCACAGATTTGAATCTGGAACTTGATGAGGGGGAGTTTGCGTTTCTTATAGGGAAGAGTGGTGTAGGGAAGAGTACTTTACTTCAACTGATATATATGAATCTCTTGCCTTTGTCTGGCTATGTAAGAGTTAATGGTTATGATTCAAGTACTATAAAAGGTAGGCAGCTTCCGGATTTGCGGAAAAAACTCGGATTAATTTTTCAGGATTTCAAATTGCTGCAGGACAGGAATGTATATGAGAATCTACTATTTGTAGGTGAGCAGCAGAGAGTTGGTATTGCAAGGGCACTATTAAATGATCCAATATTAGTGCTTGCCGACGAACCTACAGGTAACCTTGATCCTGAGACTAGTCGCGAAATACTCGACATACTTGTGAAAATTAATAAAAAGGGAACTGCTGTACTAGTCGCTACACATAACTATGACATAGTTAAGAGTATAAATGCGCGGATTATAAAATTAGAGAAAGGTAAAGCATTCAAAGCAGTGATAAAGGGGAAAACAAACTAAGACTAGTTTCTTAAAGACTTCAGAATCGATTCATTTATTTCATTGATCGATCCAATTCCATTAATCGTAATTACTTTTCCTTTGTTCTGATAAAATTGTATTACAGGCATCGTTGAAGATTTAAATACAGCAAGTCTGTTTCGGATAACATCTTCTTTATCATCGTCCCTCAAATAAAAACTATTTTCTTCCCCACAGCTTGGGCATTTCTTAAGTCCACTAATCTGCTCTAATGTAAAAATCTTACCGCAGTTTTTACAAGCGCGCCTTCTGTTCAACCGTTTTATGATTTCATTCTCATCAGCAGTTAGGTTAATTATTGAGATATTGTTTAATTTCAATTCGTTTAAAAGATTATCTAACGCTTCGGCCTGGATTACTGTACGTGGAAAACCATCAAGGATAAATCCCTTTTTGCTATCCGGTTTATTTAATCTATCTTTAATAATATCAATCATTACATCATCCGGTACAAGTTCTCCCCGGTTCATGATCTTTTCAGCTTTTTTACCTGCTTCAGTTTGATCTTTTACCGACTGCCGTAAAATATCGCCCGTCGATATATGCGGTATTTGTAGTTTTTCAGAAATTATTTTTGCTTGCGTTCCTTTACCAACGCCAGGTGAACCGAAAATAATCAATTGCATTTATTTTCCAATGGTTTATTTCAAAAATTATTATCAATCGATACAATAATCAAGTTTAGATCATTATGTGTTCAGGCGTTCCCTTTAATCGAAGAGTTTCTGATAGAAGCAAAGAATTGAGTAAGAAGCCTTTGGCTTTCTTCAGTATATATGCCTGAATAAACTTTTAATTTATGATTGGTCTTTCCATCTTCAGCTAAATTGTAAAGACTTCCACAAGCACCATACTTGGTATCATTAGTAGCAAAATAAAGTTCGTTGATCCTTGATGCAAGCATTGCTCCTGTACACATAACACAGGGTTCCAGGGTAACATACAATGAACAGCCTTCGAGTCTCCAATTATCCAGATGATTCGCCGCTGCTGTGATAGCTATCATCTCAGCATGAGCTGTTGCATCTTTCAATCTTTCAACCTGGTTGTATCCTCTACCTATGATTTTATTATTCTTGATTACAACGGCTCCAACCGGAACTTCATCTTCTACTAAAGCTTTTTCAGCTTCCTGCAATGCAGCATACATAAAACGATATGTCTGTTCTGAATAATTCATTTTATCTACAAAATATTAAAATTACAATTTTAACGTGCTAAGCTATATGAAAAAATTCGAATTGTAGACTTGACTTATTTTGGAAATTTGAATCGAAAATTGATTAAGAAATAAGCTTACTCTGACCGAATAAATTTATATCAATTTAATTGGAATACTAGTTTCCTGATTAATAATTTTGAACGAAAAATCTAATTCATCATATTTTTCGGAAATGCATTAACATTCTTACCAAATTTAAACTGTTCTTCCATCCTGCAAGACCAGACTAGTTGTCCGTTCCACACAGTTATATCCGGACAGCCATCACACATGTTATGTCTTCCATCCTGAAGAAAATCTACCGGTTGAATGATCATTACCGATTGATAATGTAATCGCCGAAATATATTTAATGGATTTTTATAAAATTTGAAAAAGGTCCTTCTAAGCATTTTATCAAATACACCCATCAACAACATTAATTTACCTTTTCTTGTATCTTTTGGTTTGGCATAAGCCAGGTATCTATCATACAATAAGTGGTTAAACATTTGAATAGTTTCTATTCCTTTTCTACCCATATACCCATAAATTTTCTCTTTTGTACCCAGCCGTCCGGTTAACAACCATTTAAATGAATCAGGTTTTTCGGATCCATTTAAGTAAGCGCAAGGATCAAAATCAGGATAATCTTTTCTAATCAATTCAACAATTTCCGGTGCTTTAATGTCTGCTCGTGTTTCAGGATCCTCATTATAAACAAGGTCGCCCATATCAATTTTATTAGGTCCATTATAATAATCTAGATCCTTATTATTAACAGCTCTATAAAGTATAAACACAATTACATGCACAATATCAATATGTTTATTTGCCCATTTTACCATTTCAGGAATATATTGCATTGTATCTTCATATACAGTTGAATTGAAAGCACAGGAAATATTTCCTGCTTCAGCTAACATTTCCGCGTAATGAAGTCTTAATTCATTCAGTTCAATTTCATTCTTATTTTTCCAATGCGGTCTGCCTTGTTTACTATCTATATGAAATGTAAATCCAAATACACCTTCTTTTTTGAGCTCAGCTAACAGTTCTTTGGTAAGCGCCAATCCGTTTGTGTTTATGATTGGTTTCATGTTCCGTTTTTTTACTTCCCGAACTATTTCTACTATATCCGGATGTGTTAATGGATCGCCGCCAGCAATAGAAACACCATCTGCCTTTCTTAATTTTTGAAATACATCAAGTTCTTCTCTAACCTGACTCATAGGCTTATGACCGTCTTTTTCGTTTAAACGGTAACAACCCTCACAGTAAAGATTACATTTTGCAGTTGGTTCAAGCCAGGAGATAGAATTATCGGTTAGATTCCAGGGAAGTCTGTAATAATCAAGATGATTTAGTTTCATCATACACCCCAACAATAAGTGAAGAAAAATATGATATAATAAGTATTATAAATTATTACCTCAAAAATAAAAAATTAAATATTAAGTTCTAATAGGTTTCTTTTTTGGTTGAAAGTAAGTTAAAGGGATATGTAATTGCTGTTTTAGTTATATATTTCAATTGAAACTGTGAGAAAATATTGAGCTTTGGATGAAAAGAAGATTTTTCTTTATATTAACAACAATATCTATCAAGGATATTTAGAGAATTGTTGCAATTCTAAAAAGATGGATTAAGTAATTTAACCGGAGTTAATATGAATGTTAAAATAGATGAAAAATACAATGCTGTAGTTCTTGAACTAAAAGGGAAACTTATGGGCGGACCATTTATGCAGGAGATGAACGAGACTCTTCATAAGTTCATTGATGAGGGAAAGAAGAATGTGGTTATTGACCTGGGAGGTGTAAGTTTTGTCTCAAGTTCCGGTATTGGTATTCTGATCAGTGCTTATACAACGATGAAAAACAACGGTGGGAATTTAAAGATTGCCAACATTTCCGATAAAGTTAAAGGATTACTTTCAATTACAAAATTAGATAGTATCTTTGAACATTATTCAGAGGTTGATGAAGCACTAAAAAGCTTCGAGTAACGGTGTAATCTTTTCCGCTGAATAGATATAAACATTTAATAAATGATATTAATGCCGGGTGGTATGTAATCTTGGAATTACATTTCACCTGTTTTTATGATAAACGCATACCTCCTCATTCTCAAATCAATCAGTGAAACAATTCATTATTGACTCACGTAAAAATTTTAACTACATTGATTCTAGATTCTTACACGAGGGATAACAATGTGTTTGATACGATATATTATTATAGCCGTCGTTATATTCTTTATAGATATTCAACCACAGGGGAAAGTTGTTGTTATTAATGCTGATGTTCCAATTC
>JARRKK010000221.1:0-6383 GCA_037388105.1 Ignavibacteriaceae bacterium
GGAGCGTATCCCCTTACAGCTCATGGAGTTCTGCAATAAATATTAATTCAGGACATAATATAAAATCTGATGATATTTGTGCAATTACTGCTTTTGACGGTAATAAAATTGGTGTGCTTTGGTCAAATCAAAATGATAAGAAATTTCAGTTTAAATACCATTTAGATAACAATAATAACACAACATGGTCTAATTTGGAAATAGCTTCAGGTTCAGCGTCCGGTAGTGTTGCTGATGATCATATGAATATTGCAGTTGGCAGTGATGGAACGATCTATGCGGCCGTAAAAACGTCTTATGATCAGAGCAATCAGATAACAATCGGATTATTGGTTAGAAAAAACAGTAACTGGAATCTTTATGGAGTCACTAATGGAAGCGGGACGCGACCTATTGCATTGCTTGATGAATCAAATAATAAGGTTTATGTAATATATACTCATAGTTCTACTAGTGATGCTGATATGGTTTATAATTATTCAAACACATCCAATATTTCATTTTCCTCACAACATACCTTGAAATCAGGAAATTTTAATAATGTAACCAGTACAAAACAAACTTTTACAAATGACGTAGTAGTTTTGTACGAAAATGCAGATGGAAACTCTCCCTGGTCAGGTGTAATAGCTGGTACACAATCACTTCCAGTGGAATTGGCTTTCTTTAGCGGCGCACTTAATGGAGGTGAAATCAAACTTACCTGGCGAACAGATACTGAAGTTAATAACTATGGTTTCAATATTGAAAATTCAATTAATAATGGTGACTGGTCAAACATTGGTTTTATTGAAGGATATGGTAATTCGAATTCACCAAAATATTATGATTTTTCAGATGGCAATATAAATTCTGCCGGAGAGTATCATTATAGATTAAAACAAGTAGATAATGATGGAACGTTCGAATATTCTGATGTGATAACAGTACTTGTTACGACACCAATTAATTTCTATCTAAGTCAAAATTATCCAAATCCGTTTAATCCAACAACGAAAATTGACTTCTCACTGCCTGAGAAACAAATGGTATCGTTAAGGGTTTATAATACATTAGGAGAAATGGTTAGCGAACTTGTAAACGAAGTAAGAGAATCGGGAAACTATTCAGAAACATTTGATGCTTCAAATCTACCTAGCGGTGTTTACGTATACAGACTTCAAACACAATCGTTCGCTGCTAATAATAAGATGACATTCTTAAAATAATCTCAATAAACGATGAGGGGAATGATACATTATATACATTTTGTATTTAAGTGGATTTATTGTTGCCAACATTAAGCACAATGGAATTATGAAGGTGCGCATAATAATTACTTTCACCTGATATGATTCTCATTTGCATTTTTTAAAACTATCCGATAATAATCTTCTAAACCTTTATGCGATAACAAGTCATTTACGTGTTTTGCTTTTATAGAGTAAGACTATTTGTTTTATATCCTGAAATGATATAATGAAATGTATTGAAAGGTAAATAACGAATAAGACTGAAATTATTACATAATCATTTAAAAATGCATATATAATTACAGTAGTTACGGTTAGTGCAAATAAACTGCCGGCATTTCCTAATATTTCCACAAATTTAATACCTGCAACTTTCCTTAAAGTAATATTATTAATAAAAAATATAACTGTTTTTGAAGCTAATAAACCAGCAGCTGCTCCGTTGATTCCATTATAAATAACTCCTAAAACAATAAATGGCACAGTAACGCACATCGTTTTAATAATCGACATTATCATCTCTAATTTCGGCCTTCCTATTCCTCTAAGCAAAGTTGTATTGGAAATCGTTAATAAATGAACCATTCCCGCTCCCGCCATAAGTTTAATAGGTATTATTGCCTCAATCCACTTCTCACCTAAACCAATTTCTACGAATGGCTTTGCAAGTAGAATTAAGCCCATCATTATCGGATAAGTAGCTATGCAGTTATATTTAATAACTTTAAAGTAATACTTTTTTATGGTAACAAGATCATCCTGAATTTTACTGTAAACAGGATAGAACACTTTATTTATTACATCCATAATTTGGCCACGGACAACGTATGTTACATTATATGCTAATGTGTAAACACCTAACGGCTGAGCTCCTAACATTTTCCCGATTAACAGATAGTCAACATTGCCGGTCAAATAATTAAATATTTTTGTGCCGGTTGTGTAAACCCCAAAACTAAATATCTTTTTAAATGAAGCATGACTATAACGCATCTTTGGTCTCCAGGGACTAATATATGTGTAAATAAGGACCAAAAATATATTTGTTAATACACGTTGAAAAACTAAACTCCATACTCCGAATCCTGTTAACGCCATTATAACAGCGATAGTTGCGGCAGCAATTCTGCTTATATTTTGAGGTAAAACAATTTTTTTAAATTCCATTTCCCTCGTAATATTAACAATGTGCACTGTTGTTAAAGGCTTTAAGATAAAATTTATAGATAGAACCGGAATAATGGGATTTAAAAGAGGTTCATTAAAAAAACTTATTGAAATAGGTGTAACTACAAAAGTAATAATAGCTGCTAAAAATAGCCCCCAGGCTATACCAACCCAGAAAGCAGTATCATAATCAATTGGTTGTAAATCTTCCTCCTTCCTCTGTATTAATGCTGCAGACATACCCATATCACTGAAAACTTTAATCATTCCCATGAATACAACTGCAAATCCAATTATACCGAAATCTTTAGGTAATAATAATCGAGCGAGAATCAATTTAACGATCATGTCGAGACCATTATCGATCAACAGCCCGATAGAATTCCAAACAACTCCACCGATAATTTTATGTTTTAATTTCAAGTTATACCTTTAACAATATAATTTATGGCAGGGCTTTAAAAATCATATTAATTCTTCGCCTAACTTTATTTTTATTCGTCCGAAGCAACTTTTTGATTTTTGAATAATAGAAGCGAGAAAAACTTTTAAAGTAAATGTGTGAAGTATTTAAATTTGATAGGTCCTCATAACGAAGTCCGGTAAAACTTCCCCATTTTACATCGAATTGTTTTTTACCTTTGGGAATTTTTACAATAGGTTTATGTAATAGATCAATACTATCTGGGGCTCCCACTAAGTCATAACATTCTAAAAACGAAATTTCATCAGCATATTTATGTAAAAACTCAAAATCAATTAGATGTATATTTTTACTTTTATCTATTAAAAAATTTGATGGTTTGAAATCAAGTAAAGAATATCCTCTATCAAATATCTTGTGAAGTAAATTTAAACATCTTTTTAATGTCCGAACATCAATTCTATGCCCAAGTGGTTTACTGCCTTCAATGAATGATGTTATGAAGTAATTTTCTCCGGTTTCTAATAGTTCAGGAACTTCATCTAAATCCTTAAAAATTGTATATGCTTCAATTTCATTCGATAAAAACAATTCACAAGTTGGTTTAAATGTTTTCATTATAGCTTTTTTCCCATGGTAGGAAATAAGTTCAATTTTTGCTCTTCTGGAATAACAGGATAAAACATCTAAAACTGGGTACTGTGTATCGAAGGCTTTCTTATACTTTCGGATTGCTTCGCCAATTACATCTTCATCTAAGCCTGCAAGTGTCAGATACTCAACCGCCTGTATTTCGTTGTCACTACTGTGAATTCCATTACACCATTCCGTCTTATCAGGAAACATCATATTCAGAAACTTTCTGATTTCACTTTTGCCTAATATTCTTTTGTTAGTCAATCCAGGATGTTTTTTATGATCGTGTGGGTCCGGTTTAATTGGAAGAACATCAAATGCTACAACTATTGCCGAGGGATTCCCAGCATTTGAAGGCCATGGTCCTTGATTCCAGTTACCACCTCTTACATGTTTTGTGAATTGATCTTTTAATGATTCATCAAGCATAGTAGTTTGAATGATTGTAAATCCAGCCTTTTGAATAAATTTAACAGCGTCTTCGAGAAATCCAGCCTCAGTTATTTTTTCCCTTATCACAAAACATACTAAACCTTCAAAATTTTTCAATAATTCAGATTGATGATGTACATCTTCAAGATAAGCTTTTAGATATTGGTTTTGCAATGAAAGTTTATACTGTGTGTCCAGTTGGGGAGCATAGCCTTTGTTATCTAAATAACTATGTAATCCTTCTAAAGTAAAATCATTTCTATCAATGTTTGCTTGTGATGAAATTGTTTTTAAATGGTATAAATAATCATGATCAGATTTAATAGTTGGTGCTACTTTATATTGTCTGCTTTGAATACCTGAATTCTCACCTTTGTGAAAAACTACATGGTAAGCTAACAGATAAAAATAAATTTCAGGTGTGGGAACTTTGTATACACCTTTATATAGTATCGAATCCTTTAAAACCCTTTCCGCAAGTGAATAAACATAGTAAGGCAGATGGTTAAAATCAGATCCCGGTAAACCTGTTTTTGAATAAATATCGAATGGTATAATTCCTGGCTTTTTATCTATAAGAGAATGTACTCTGGCAAGATCACTATCTTCTACCAGCATATCCACATCCTCGTTCTCTTCTATAACTGGTAGATTGTCAAACCAGGGATTATATTAATTAGAGTAATTCGCTCAAAAAATAATTTGGCTTCAGCTGTTTTTTGTAAAGATTTTATTTCTTTCCAACCGCTAGAATTCAATACAATTACATCGGATGAGTTCTTTCTAATTGCCGTAATAAAATTTTCTTTACTTAAAGTGACATTCGTGTTTTCTTTACCGTTTCCATTTTTAAATATTGATAATAAATTTTCCGCATTAATGGTTTGGTTTTGGAAAAAACTGTTTTTGAAGTTGAACTCAATAATTCGACTATTTTTATTAATATATTCGGATAGTTCTTTCATATAAAAATTAATGTGATTTAACAATCATTATTGTTATCTGCAAATATCTAATATTATTACATTCACCCTCAAATGATAAACTGACAATAAATTCATAAAATGGCTAAAATCATACAGTATTTGGAGTACAGATATTGCATTTTGTTCGTGATTCTCAAAAACAATGCCTATAAAATTAGAAATGAAATTGCTTCTACGTAACCTAAATAATTAATTAAATAACTATTCATATAATTGTAGATTTTAACATTTGGATTTTATTAACCTAATTGTAATAATTTTGATAGTACTAAGTAAATAATGAACTCAAGTAAAGTTAAGAGTCATATTTTTTACTCGATTTCAATTACATTAAAAACAAAGCCGGAATGGATTTTTTAATATCAAATGGTTTAAATCTCAATATGAGACAAAAAATTGTATAATAAAAAGTAGCTAATTAGTTCAATTTTATAAAGAATTTTAATAAATCGAACTTGAATTTTCAAAGTAAACAAAATGCACAGGACTTTAGTTTCTCCTTTCAGTAGTTCATATCCAATATAATTATTTAACTGAACTAATCTTAAACCTGAAATAATTAGACATAAAAAAGATAGTCCCCTTAAGAAAATACTAGACAAATATTTAGCTCATAATGAGAAATTATATGAGATTATTTCACAAATAAGCGGGAAAAAAATAATTATTGATTCCTCCAGGAATCCAGGAAGGTTATTATCTCTTCTTTCTTCTAAAAATATTGAGATGTACACAATCAATATTATTAGAGATCCAAGGGCAACAATGAATTCACTAATCCAAAAAGATATTAGAAACGTAAAAGAAAACAGACAGAACACTCTTGTAAACATGATTAATTGGGATATTAAAAATCTGTACCAGTTAGATATAATGAGAAAAATACATTCTAATGAAGGTAGATACATATCATACAAAAGTTTCACAAGTCATCCTGCAGAAGTATTAGATTCCTTAAAGAATAGATTAAATCTTACATTAGATTATGAGAACACGAACGGTAAATTATCAATAGATTTACAGGCAGGTCATATATTTTCAGGCAATCGAAGCAGGTTTAATACTGGTAAGATTACCATTTCAGAAGATACCATTTGGGAAAAAACATTAAGCCCATTCCACAAAGCTTTAATTTCGATAGGTTCCCTTCCTCTGCACAAATTTCTAGTAAAAAAATATCATTTGGAATAATTGTTTAATTCGGTTACTTAATATGGAAAAAATTAAAATACTCTATTTAACAGGATACGGGAAAAGCGGTGCGACTCTAATTGGCAGGCATTTAGGAAGTTCAGAGCAGGCATTTTTTGTTGGCGAACTAAAGTATTTTTGGAATCGTGGGTTAGTAAAAAATTATGAATGCACTTGCGGTGAAAATGTTGATAATTGTAGTTTCTGGAAGCATGTAATAAATGAATACCTTGAAGCATTCCCTACCATTGATAGAGAAATAATTAGCAAGGAGTTTAGAGAGTTTGAGAAAATTAAAAACTATTTCAATTTAAA
>JARRKK010000221.1:6406-7548 GCA_037388105.1 Ignavibacteriaceae bacterium
AATTCTTAGCAAAGTACTTAGAGCACAATGAAAAATTATACGAATCTATAGCAAGAGTATCTGGTAAGAATATATTGGTAGATATATCCAGAATTCCCGGAAGACTATTAGCACTTTCTTTCTCAGACAAGTTTGAAATTTATCCGGTTTATCTGATGAGGGACCCAAGAGGAGTGTTAAATTCTTTTGTTCAGGCTGATATGAGATATTACGGGGAGAATCGGCACAGCAACTTAAAACAACTTATAACCTGGAATGCGAATACATTTTTTTCTATAAAGCATATAAAAAATTTAAGCCTGGGAAAATTTTTATTTATTCTGTATTCGGATTATGTAAAAAATCCCGACAAAGAATTAAGCCAATTACATGAAATATTAAATGGCAGCTGGAATGGTGAAATGAAGGATGGTAAAGTTACCATAAATTTAGATCCCGGACATGTTTTTGCCGGTAACAGAAGCAGGTTAGTATCCGGTAATGTTACAATTTCTGAGGATACAAAATGGAGACAACAATTAAGTTCATCAAATAAATTTTTAACTTCGGTTATGTCTCTTCCATTATATAAATATGTTGTGAAAAGATACCATAAAAATTAAATCATAAAATTTTTATTAAACTGAATGAATATAATATCAACAAATTGTCAATTTCCCTTTAAAGTTTGACTATGAAATTAGATGTATTATTAACTGATGGTGATTACAATAATACTTATGCTATGTTGAGAGCATTAAAAGCGAAAGGTCTTAAAGTAGGGATATTATTCAACAATGCGTATTCACTAGCATATTTTTCAAAATTAGTAGATAAAAGATTTTTTATAAAAACAACCCTCCGCAAAAATCCTGATGAAAATAGATTTAAGGATTTTTTTGAAGAGATTGTCAGCATACTTGAAAACAATGAAATCAGCGTTTTCATGCCGGTTGGAAATATATCTTTTAAATTTGCTTCCTGTTATAAATCTGCATTACAAAAATATTGTAATGTTGCTTTAGTAGATGAAGATATTATGTCCATAGCCCAGGACAAAAGTAAAACTTTCGAGTTCGCAAAAAAATTTGATATACCAATACCTAAAACTTTCAGATTAGAGACCATTGACGAAATTAATAACATTGCCAATGAGGTATCTT
>JARRKK010000222.1:0-4005 GCA_037388105.1 Ignavibacteriaceae bacterium
GGTTCAGTGTTTACTTCCCAACCAAACCTGTTTGCCAGACTATAATCAATTGTATTATCGTCATGCATTATTGAATAAGATATATCGAAATATCCTTCATTTATTTCATTGCGGTTCCAGCTTTCCGGAAAATTGTTGTATATACTTATGAGCAAGGTTTTATGCCCATCTTCCGAACGGATAAATTTTACAACTCTGCTATCCTTTAAAGCTATATAAAATGATTCCATATCACTATAAATCGCAACTACTCGTCTAATAGAAAATGCATCAGATTGATTTCCCCTCATTATATCCTTCGACGGATCTGCAAATCCTCCAAGTAGTTCTACTTTATAATTGGCTGGATTAATATTTACAGGTAATGCAACTGCATATTCTTCAATAGTGGATGTTTGAGACAATGTGGATAAGTTCAATTTTTGCGAGATATCAATTCTATTAATATTCTTATATAAAGTATATTTTGTTTCTTCGAACAGATGATTTTTACGAGTGAGCAGTAACTCTTCATAAACAGGTGTATTATGATTTATTAAATAATCAGATTTAACTGAGTCGATGGAAGAAAAATTCTCTCCAATTTGAAATTTTTCTACAAGCGGGATGTTAAAGCCCAATTTATTTGAATGATCAATAATATCCTTAGAATTAGTTTTACTTAATATGGATTTAATATTTTGAGAACGTTTATCAATCTCGATTTTATAGTATTCGTTTTCAATACTCAAATCAAGTCCTGTTACAAAGTCTGAAGGTTTAGTTTCAGCAGAAGCAGCATCAAATAACCTGTATTTCTTATATCCAAAAGATGGAAGACTATCTGCAATAAATATTAGTGAATGACCGGACCATGCACTTGGTAATGTTGTATTTGTAGCAAGATCCTTAATAGAATAATTTAGATTTCCTTCCTTTGGAAAGTTTACTTTTATCGCCTGATCGTGATACCAGGATAAAGGATTAAATACAACAATTCCGGGACCTTCAAAACTTTCTTCCGATTTTGTTAGTCTATAAATACCTTTTTCCAACAATCCTTTGGTATCGAGGTAAGCTGATTGAACATAATCTTCACGATATTCAACAGCGAGTCTGTTATCTTCAGGAGAACCATATCCAAATTCCAAACCACTGCCGTGGGCACTAAAATTCAACATCGATTCATACACATTGTCAATCTCATTTGTGAATGATACATTCTCCTTATTCAATAATGTGTTTAGTGAAGATAGTTTTTCAGCAGAAAGAATGTTATGCTGAGCCCATCGATACTTTTTAAATAGTTTTGCTTCGCCCTGGTAATTAATATCCCACGGAGATGTTAAATCACCTCGAATAATCTCTAAGCCATCTATATATTTTGCAATAAATACTTTTGCAAACTCGGAAAGATTACTGATTACAAATTTTGGATAAGCATATTCATCGTTCCACTTCAATGCTGCCTGATACTGACCTTGTGCTATTCCGGCATTATCCGTAAAAGCAGTGTTCATCAAAATTGGATTAAAATCATTTTTGGTTGCTATAAGTTTGTTTAGTCTGCTCCATAATCTATGCTCAATAACATAATTATCGTGTGTAAGACCAAAAGATTTTCCTTCGATATAAGTTTCGTTTCGGTATGAAATAACTTTGCTCGAATCTGAACCTTCCCAGATAAATGCTTTCGGTAAGTTTCGCTGTAATGTATAATCGGTGTAAATTTCATTAAAACCGTTTGCCAAAAATCCCACGCCTATGTCTTTTAGCACAGATGGTAGCATAAAAGATTCTCCCGGAACATCATCATAGACAGCCCCATAATACTTTAAATTATATTTTGTAGCATAATATTTAGCTAAATCAAAAGACCTGATCGTTTCACAAATATTTCGTGAGGACGAGCTAATTCATATTGCTGTAACATCCAGGTCGTTTCTAATGTCCACTTAAATTTTTCATCATTTTCACACATTTCAATTACATCATCGATCACACTTAAATGTCTTTCAATTACAACCGGTTGGATATTTGTGTAGCCAATATCCATATGTGTTAAAAGCATCATATGTAATTCATATTTTTCCTGAGGATGTAATATGTATTTTGTCTCAAATGTATCACCATAAATATTAATCTGAGCATTAATTTTGGTCCCGGTATCAATCGCAGGCAGATACAGTTCAAACCGATTTAATCCTGTTCTGATTTTACTAAGCCGGAACGATTCATTAATATTTTCACTTGTAAGTTTTATTTCACCATTATAAATATCAGTGTAAGGTGAATTCAGAAACAGGTCGAATCGTTGATGTAGTTTTGAATCAATGTCTTTAAAATAGAAAGTTGATTCAACTCTTGATTGAAACTTCACATCTCTATCCGGAAGAAATAGAGTTACATTTTCAGGTACATTTCCGTATTCATCAATTAAGCGATTATAAAATCCCCATTCATATTTTATTACTGTAAAGAAAGATATTGTATAATTCTGATGGGAATTTCCTGTTTTAACCAATAATTTGTTCAGTCCGGAATTCAGACTCAAAACAATAGTATCCTGATCTGCTAAAGCATTTCTTGTATTTTCTGATTTGTAAAGTTGCTCACCATTCAAAATTATTTTAGCAGAGGAGTTACTGCCGAATAAAAATTTTACTTTTTGAACATTTTCCGAATAAATGTAAGTAAAAGCATAGCCGGCTTTTGCCATCCATTCTTTTTCTACAGTTGCTCCTGGGTATCTCCAATCTAATGTTGAGTTTAAATCTAAAAAATTATTTTCGTTTATTGATTGAAGAATCCACTTGGCCTCATTTCCTGCAACAATATCGCTGACTTCAATTTTTCCAAAGTATGGTTCATTATTTTGCTCATCGATGTTATCGGTGTCTGAGGGTATACCGAAGCCAGTTGTACCTTGTTCGAATGGTCCGTTTACAAGCCAAATTGGAATAGAACCATTCTCTGTTAATTCAATGTTTATATACCCATCTCCTATTTGCGCACTTACATAATTATAGCTGGTAATAAATAAGAAAACGACAAAATATTTTATAGTTGAATATTTCAATGTTGTTTTTATTTAATCAGAACCATTTTATGAATAGCGTTATACTTTCCGGTAGTTAAATGGCACAAATAAATACCGCTGGCAAACCTACCTGCATCCCAAGCTAATTTGTGTTCACCACTCTCAAAACTTTTATTCTCTGCTATTACATCCACTAATTGTCCAAGCATATTAATTACCCTAACTGTTACTTCTGATTTTTCAGGTAATGTAAAACTTATGTATGTAAATGCATTAAAGGGATTCGGATAATTAGCATTAATTTTAAACGAAAAGTCTGTACCAGGTTCCTCATCTAATATGCTAGTTATTATTTGGTTTGTATTGAATGTTATAAATCTTGGACGATATGTATCTGCATTGTTAAATAAATCTCCAAAATCAAAAGTATTTACGTTGTAACTAATTAATAATTCGTTTGGTTCAGATAAATTAGGATGAGCTTTCGCATTATATACAAACGTACTCGGTATCTGCTCGGGTTCAGGGCAAATGTATATAGCTTCCGGAAAGCTAAACGGACCAAGAGGTGATTCACCAATACTAACATATACTTTACTACCTGACAAATAAACATGTAAAAATGAATTCTCTGTGAGAGGAGTTACACTTAACTCTTGTGAGGTATTATTACTTATGACCGCTACATCTTCAATACTATTTGTCCATTGAGTGCCGTTCCAAAATTCATATGTGGAAAAGTTTTCTATATTCTCAGGTAAAAACCTGCCGACAGTAAGTTGCTTCCCCGCTCCACTGTTCTTTGGACCATATATGTAAATATATCCGTCAGCTCCGGGATTCCCGGATTCAATTGTCATCGGCATTAAGGCTTGACCAAATGCGAGGTCATTTGTTCCAGGCGGATTAGAGTAGAACAATGGTGTATCCATCTGAACAACGTTCGATATTGTACCGCCAAGTATTGCATCAAATTTTATAAGGTT
>JARRKK010000222.1:4028-8557 GCA_037388105.1 Ignavibacteriaceae bacterium
TATTGTACCACCAGGTATTGCATCAAATTTTATAAGGTTGACCCCAATTAATTTAAAATTAAAAAGTCCACCGTCACCAGTTTCAAGTCTTAAAGCGAAAACATAAACTTTATCATTTAGAGCGATCCCATCCATCAACCAATACCAATCACCCGGTTTGGAATCAGGAGTATTTGGAATAAAAACTGTTTCAGGCTCATTTTGGTTATCAGTTTCCCAAAAGAAGGTAATATTTTCTTCAATGGGTTTGTGTCCTTTCAAGAAACCTAAAGTATTATTAATAAGACTTGCATTCTGACGATGATTATTTGTATCAACATCCCCAATAAAAGTATCACTAAACACAAAAACCTCATCCAGATCTGTACTTCCCGTTTGAGGTAGTTCTAATCCTGAAAGAGGAATTGAATAAATACCATCTGCACCTGTCCAGCCGCTAGTCCTGGTAAACAAATCTGTCCACTCGGGAGAAGGTAATGCTGTAAGATTAGGTTGGCAAAGTGCAGAATCCGGTATTCCAATTCTATGGGGATATGATAATGCAGCCCAGTTGGGTTCACCAGAACAAAGTAAATTTGGCGTAGCTTTGGTTGTCAAATATGCGATATCAAAACAACCCTCCATTGTGCCAACTTTCATTTGGATAGTTACATCAATAGTTATCGGATCCTGATATGCATAACCTGAATCGGATATTAATCCGATCCATTTCATATTTTCACCGAAATCCTCCGGTGGAAAACATCTGCTTGCGGAGTCTGCCCATTCAAGCGTTTCCTCTAAAATTCCTTGCCCTAAAGAAAAACTGTAGCTACCTGAAACGAACTTCCAGTCTGACGGTGTCAAAATACAGATTAATCCTTTATGTGCATTCGGTTCCGGCACAATAGTAGACTCAATCTGAAGCAATATCTCAATTATTTCATTAGGTGCAGCCTGCTTTGGCTGATTAATGAATGTAAACTTACAGTTCGTTACTAGAAAGCTCATTGTTATCAGAACTAAAATTTTTATTAATTGAATTTGTTGTTTATGCATCTTTGGAAATAATATTATCAAAACTCGATACCAACTGTAATTGTATGAACATCATTAAAAACCTGTGTGTAGGACGTATACGCATAATCTACTTTAATATTTGAAAGACTAAGCATCGGGTACTGGATACCCGCACCAACACTTAAGTTGCCCTCATCATTTATAAATCTGTATCCTGCTCTTAATGCTAATACTTTCAAAATAATAAACTCACCTCCCAGGTTAAGCCATTCGTCATTATCTGTAGGATGCACGAGTTCAATCATCAAGGTGGCTCGGAAGTTTTCAAAAGAAAAAACGTCATCAGCAGCACTCATTCTAAATAGTAGCGGAGTTCTAACTGTTGTATTAATAAATTTCATATCCGGTCCAAAATGCTGCAGAGCAAAACCAAGACGTAGATTACGCCAACCGGTATTATAAATTGTTCCGATATCAAATAATAAATTATCGAAAGTCAGATCATCAAGTTTTTGTTGAACATATTTTATCTGTCCGCCTATAAAAAGTTTATCAGTAAATTGTCTCGCTACTCCAATACCAATTGAAATATCTCCGGCACTTACCGTTCTGCCTGTTCCCAGAGGATTGAGTGCAGTCGTTTCCTCAAAATCATTAATTTGCATCGACATTAAACTAATTCCTACCACCACTGGACCAACCGGGTATGCAGCCGCCAAAGTAATATGCTTGCTATCAACCAACCAATTTGAATGTGAAGCAAATAGTTGAAAATCATGTACATAACCAATACCTGCAACATTCCAAAAAATTGCATTTGCATCATCAACAACGCTTGATACTGCACCGGCCAGGGCTCTTTCTCTTGCACCGGATTCAATTTTTAAAGACTGCAATCCAGCAGAACCAGCTTTAGTAAAATCAAATCCAAAATCGAATTGTGCAAAAACATTTGAAGTAAATAGTAATGAGTAAACTAAAACTATGTGAAGAAGTTGTTTCATTTGAATTTGATTTTATTTAATAATTATTAATGTTCCCTTAGCGTTTCCAACATCGGATGTTACAGTCCAGAAGTAAATGCCAGGAGCTGCTTGCTGTCTTGCATCAGTTAACTGATTCCAAACCTCCTCACCAACGTCTGGATTATTATGTTCGAGTGTTTTTATAATTTCACCACTGCTTGTATATATTCTAATTGTGCAATTTGCAGGGAGTCTTGTCCAGACTATTGAATTTTCAGCACCAGAAGTAGGAAATCCCGATATTTCTCTGAATGGATTTGGGAAAACTGTAACATTAAGTGCATCAGAGGCTGCATTACTGGAAGCAAATACCGGTTCTTCGTTACGGTTGGTAAACCAACTTTCATCGCCTTCTGCATCCAATGAAGTAACAGTATAATAATATCCTGCACCTAAACTTATACTCTGATCTTCAAATACCCATTTATTTATTTCCTCATCAAAATATCTGGTCCGGTCTGTTTCTCTTCCCGGTCTAATTCTTCTAACAAGAGTATAAGGGCCTATAAAACTCCGATCAGCTCTATAAACTTTAAATTCGCTTATTTCAGTAATTCCACTGATAGGATCTATCCACGTTTGATCTATTGGATCCCAGGAAATAGTTATCGATTGATCCTGAGGGATAGGAATAATATCAATCTCTGGTGAGGGAGGAGGGACACTTGTAAGCTGGAAATTGTTATCTGAAAGTAGTTGAGCTCTTGCGATAGTGTTTCTTAATGAATCTAATCCAACTGGCAGATTCGGTTGTACTAATAATCCTTTTATTGCCTCTTCCAATGGGAGACCATTAACTGCTTCTACAACAGAAATTCGAACAGTTACACCGGGAACTAAGTCGTAGGGTCCGACACCTAAAAGCATAAAGGGTGTAATTCGTGTATTATTATCTGATTGAAGACTTTGATCTACTCCCGAAAGAATATTATATACATTTTCCTGACTATTACTAACTATTGATAATTGAGGTTCATTATTTAAGAGCTGTGTCCAAAAAACAGTTGCAGGCTGTGTTTGTTGATCAGTGGTCTCATCTGCGTAAATAATTTTATAACCTGCATATCCTGGTGTTCTCATTTCATTTACATCATTAAAATTCCAATAATTACCAACATCATTGGGTAGGCTAAAATTGGGTGTGTCATCATAAGCATAAAGAATTCCATTAGTGGTATCGAAATCAACTAATTCATCAGTGCGATTGAAATCATCACCCCAACCGTTGTGAACAACAAAATCCTGATAACTGGGACGAATCAGACTTGGAAAACCAATATAAACATCCGTTAAATTTTCACTTTTATTGTTGGTAATTTCATAATCAATAATTACAAAGTTATTAAGATTATTAAAGCTCCAAACATTGCTTGTCCGCTTGATGGTTATATTTTCAGTATTTGTCCATTCTGCAATTATCCTTTGCTCTGGCTCGTTAGGATTGTAGTTAGAAGAACCCACAAAATTTTCTTCCATGACTAAATCGTTGAATGTACCAAGATCTACATAGCTAAAAGGACCATTCTCATTTAGGAAAATTGATCCATCCCCTCGCTTTCCACCAATCCAAAATCCCCATCCGAAAGAATAGGACCTCTGATCATCTTTAGCTAATTCGTGAGGACCTCCCGGCCAATCCATCGAGGGATATGTCTTGAACCTATCGGTTGGGTTTGCAGGTCCAATTGTACCATCATCCTTCATCGTTTCCCAAAGATTAGCTCTATCATGGATCATAAAATCAGCTATTCTTGCCTGGCTAAAAATGGATTGAATACTAATAAGTATCAAACATAAAGATATATAGAATATTTTGATTAGTATTTCTCCTTAAGAATTAAAAATTGTATTTGGCCCCTATATAAATCCTTCTCTTATCAAAATAATTTTGCCAACTAATATCATAACCAGCCCCATCCCTTGTGCTGACTATTCCTTCCTCAACAAATTTCTTAGTTGCATTCGCATCAAAAACTGCATCACCATAGGACCTTAAGTTTTTCGTGTTAAAAAGATTTGTTACCTGGATAAATAAATCGAGTTTTTGCGTTCCGAATATTTCAAATATCTTATCGAACCTGAGATCTGCAAGCTGGGTTGCAGGAAATCTTTGGTTATTATATGTATCGGGTGGATCATCTGGTTGTAAATAAGTAAATGCTTGTCCGCTAATGTACTGATACAGAAAACTGATACTTGTATTTTTTAATATAGTCCCAACAATTCCGGAGTTCCATTGTTCCGGATAACTTAACATTATATTTGCGCGAAAAATATGTGGTCGGCTAAAACTTTTTTCAATTCCTATCCTTTTATTTACATCTGAATCCCACTGGTATGCAGTAGAGCCATCTTGATAAATAGAAACTATTCGCGGTGTTGCCCTCCCCTGCACTGATGTTGAAAAACTATAGTTTAAATCGAACAGAAAATTTTGACTGAACAAAGAACGTAATGTAATTTCAAATCCCCGTGCATCAGCATAGTCACCGGTTAAGAATGCGG
>JARRKK010000223.1:0-4518 GCA_037388105.1 Ignavibacteriaceae bacterium
TTCCAACTGATGTTATCGCAGTAATGGACATGATAAGCTAAAGCAAAAACCGGTTTATTCTGCGATTTAAAAGTTTTATCAATACGTGAAGCAAGCTGATATGTTTGTGGACAGCTTGAACATTATTCGGAAGTAAACAATTCAACAACTGCTACGGAACGAACCAGCTGTAAAAAATTACTCTTTTCCTTTGTTTCTTTTGAATTAATGGGAATTGTTCTTAAAAGCAGAACCAGGAATACGATTGCAATGAGAAATACTGCTATATTGGAAATTTTAGTAGTGGGTTTTGCAAAAGATATGACTTTTCTGTAGAAATCTTGTTGCAACATTAAGATTCATTTTTTACATAAAAAGGAACTTGCAGAATAATAAATCAAAGAATTTAAGTCAGACGCTCCTTAGAAAGACCCAGAAATGTAAATTTTATGTTTTCCTTAACAATTAAAAGGTTATCAATTGTATAATTCGTAATTCATCGCCCTTGGATATAGGATTGTGACTTTTATCGTCTTTACTTCGTTTAATAAACCGAAAGGTTAGAGAATTAATTCATTATTTTTGCAATAAAACCCCAGTTTTGCTTGAAAGGGTCAGAGGTTACAACAAATATTATTTCGTTGTTACCCTTTTCTAACATCAAATTTGTTTTTTCCTCCCCATCAATAACCCGTCCTTGATTGTCTCTGAGCCTTAATGAATCCGAAAATATTATTTCTGAATTTAGTGAAATTATCAGGTGTTTAGCATAGTCAAATAATAGTTCTACGTTTTTATCAATAGGTGAATTTATCTGTGTCTTCAGAAGGACAGACCCTTCAGTCTCCTCAAAATACCGGCTGAGATTTATCAAACCACTTGGTTCCGAATTTATTGGTCTCCAGTGTTCTGTATAGGTTTTAATGGAATCAATTTGCCCCTGAATGTTCTGATCGTTTCTTTTAAACTTGTCTGAAATATCCCATTTGGACAGATACACTGAGGGAGCATCCATAACTTCATATTCAGTATTTTCTTGAGGGTCATCAATACTCTCAATTTGAAAATTTGCGTAATAACTATCAGCAAAATTATTTTTTAATAGTATATATCCAAAGCTGTTATTATGCTTTAAGCTATTAATTGCCATTTGGGGAGTATTCATATCTTCAACATAGAACAATGCATTTTTCCCAATAACCTCCAATTTAATATGGATCCAATCCAGTTCGTTATATATGTTCAGTGAATCAATGTTTTTTCTGATATAATAGATTCTTATTTTTTCATAATCGATTACCTGCCAGTTAGTTGAATCCGTCTGTCTAACTTTGAGTGAGTTACTTAAGGTAATTCCGCCTTTCTGAAATAATTCTTTTACAAATTCGTTGTTTTGCCCGTTAATTGTATTCTTTGTATCCCCAGGTACAGAAAATGAATACCTTTCTGGAAAGGAAGCAACTTTCTCATAATCGGGATAATTATACAATTGCCAGCTAAATCCCTCGTTAAAAACAGGAATATATTGCAGGGCATCCTCACGATTATTTGACATCACCCTTAAATACAAATATTCATAATTTCTTTTGTCTTTCGCCCTGAATCCCAAGCCTGGCATAACAACACCGGCAATATCCATCTCAAGTCTAAAATTACTAAAGGTACTGTCTTTTAACCAGGCTTTATGTCCGACAGCAAGGCGTAAACAACTTTTTCCGTAAAGGGTTGTAAGATTAATCTCCTGTGGTTCATTATTGGAATTTTCTATTTCCCAATAATCAGAATTAAAAGGGATCAAATCCTGAGCAGATACAATAATCGTACTGATCAGTATCAGGATGAATACTGTAATGACATTTGATTTTTTCATTGTTAATAATCTATTAATTTAGTTTTCAATTTCTGAATTTGTTCATAATAGTATCTAATATGATTATTACATTCGAAGTGGAGTTGTCAACATAGCATCGCAGACTGTCGTCATTATCTTGTTTTATTTTCTCTTATTAATTTTAAGATATATTCCAAAGTATAATCGTTATCATAAAGTAAATCTTCCAATGAAGGAGTAATGGCATAATAAGGAATTAATCCGTTCATTGTATACATTATCTTTATACCTCAATATGTGAGAACCAAAACCTGTGAATTTTGCAGCAGCTTTTACCTGTGGAAAATCTTTTATAAGTGCTTCTGCCATCGGCGCCGGAGTAACTGCTGCATTAAGTTCATTGTTTCCTATTCTGGAATCTAAACAGACCCTATAAATGTTTTTATAATTCTTATGATACTTGTCGTAGTTTAATTCATCACTAACAAAAAGTAAAATTATAATACAGCAGGCAATCCCTATTGCAAGTCCGACTATATTAATGAATGAATATGATTTGTTTCTCAGTAAATTCCGTATTGTAATTTTTACATAATTCTTGAACAATTTATTCACCCCCTTTCCTTATTCATACCTCAATGATTTTACTGGGTCTGCTGTGGCAGCTTTTATTGCTTGAACTCCAACTGTAAGCCAGGCAATGATTAAAGTGATTAGCCCCGCAATTACAAAATACCATAGACTCAAATCAATTCTGTATGCGAAACTATCCAGCCAGTTTTTTGTTAAGTAATAACTAAGAGGTAATGCAAGAACCAATGAAACAAAGATTAGTTTTGTAAAATCAATTGAAAGAAGATAGATGATGCCGAATTCGGATGACCCGAGAACTTTTCTAATACCGATTTCTTTTCTTCTTTTCTGCGCTGTAAAAGTTGCTAGCCCTAATAGACCAAGACAGGATATCAAAATAGCTAATCCCGCAAAATATTTTGCTAAGGTCGAGACTCTGTTTTCAGACTCATAAAGCGCCTGGTAATCTTTATCAAGAAACTTATAATCGAATACAAAACCGGGATTAAATTCACTATAATAATTCCTTATGTTATTAATCGTTTCTTTCTCCTGACCGGATTTAATCTTTACCAAAATTATTAAAGTTCTTTCAGGTTGAAGTATAAAAAACAATGGTTTTACATTTTCATGCAGCGATTCAAAATTAAAATCGTTCACTACTCCTATGATGTCTCTTTCCTCACCCCAGAGTTTTATTGTTTTGCCAACAGGATTTTTAAGACCCATTACATTTATTGCGGCTTTGTTAAAAATTACTTTTTTATCATCCGAACCAAACTCTCTTGAAAAGTTTCTTCCACTCTTTATTTTTATGCCCATAGTTTCGATCATATCATAATTAGCATTAACATTTTCGAACCGTATATTTTCTTCAGGATTTTTTCCTTCCCAATCAACTCCAGTTGTAGATCCATGACTACCAATTAAATTGGTGCTGGCACTTGAAGCGTTAACAACACCGGGTACTCTTTTTAGCTCTTTTAGAAAAGTATCCTGGTTTTCTGCCACTATACCTTCCTTATCAAAATAAATAATATTGTTTTTGTTAAAGCCGAGATTCTTTGATTGAATGAAATCAATTTGTTTATAAACTACGAGTACTGCTACAATAAATAATATTGATAGTGAGAATTGAAATATTACCAAACCTTTTCGAATCCATAATTCTCCCGTTAAACTATTTAGTTTTCCTTTTAACATTGTAACCGGACTAAAGCTTGAAAGATATAATGCTGGATAGCTTCCCGATAATAAACCAGTAATCAAAGCTATACCTATGAATGGAAGAATTATATTAGAATTCAAAGAAAGGTGTTTATCCGTAATACTATTAAACTGAGGAAGTAAGCCTTCAACTAATACTATTGCAAAGACAAGTGAAATGAGCGAAGTAACAACTGACTCACTCATATATTGAATAATTAATGACTTACGCCCTGCACCAATTGTTTTTTTAATCCCTACTTCTTTCAATCTCCCTGATGCTTTTGCAGTAGAAAGATTCATAAAATTGATGCAGGCAATTAAGATTAAAAAAAGAGCGATAACAGAAAATAATTTAACGTATTCTATTCTTCCCCCGGCTTGTACTCCGTTCTCATATTTACCGAATAGGTAAGCATCAGAATAATGTCTTGCAAATAAAGTAACGTTAGAGTTTTTAATTTTACTTTTTATATATCCTGCAATTTTTTTATTGAAGCTATTAATGCTTGTTCCTTCATTCAAAGTTACATATGTATAGGGTGCATGGTTATCCCAATTAATATTTCTCCCTACTGTTTTGCTAAAATCTTTCCACGCCTGATATGTTAACACAAATTGAAACTTCATTGTGGAGTTTTCCGGAACTCCTTCATAAATCCCTGAAATAACTGCCTGTTCTTTGTAATTTAGTAGTTGCCAGTTTATAGTTTTGCCAACCACATTTTGGGTAGTATTAAATAATTTCTTTGCAAGTTCCTCTGATATAACGACAGAACTTCCATCTGTTAACACTTGATTAGGATTTCCCTGGAGAAGATTACAAGAGAATACGTTGAAGAAATCTTTGCCGGCAAATTGACCAACTGCCTTAATATTTGTTTCATCAATAGAGAGAGTATAACTGAACCAGGAAGAAGGAGTGACTG
>JARRKK010000224.1:0-4512 GCA_037388105.1 Ignavibacteriaceae bacterium
ATTGCTTCTGCGCCGATTATAAGCGATTGTGATATATTTAATAATGGTGATTACGCAATTTCTATGTATGCGCATAATGTAAACCAGATTGGTTTTGTTACAATTACGGGAAATGCAAAAAATAGTATTCGGGTATGGGAGGGACATGTAAGCGATGGAACCTGGGCAAACCACGATGTGCCTTATGTTATTGATGGAAATATAACAGTAGATGATGGACAAACATTAACAATAGAACCAGGAACGGTGCTGCGATTTAATGGCCGATATGTATTTAAAGTTGATGGTTCATTGGTTGCAATTGGTACGGAAGGAAATCCAATTAGATTCACTTCAAATAAATTAGTTCCTGCACCTGGAGATTGGGAGCAGCTTTATTTTAATAACTCCGAGTTCAGTACTCTTATAAATTGCAATATTTCATATGGAGGAAGTAATACTGCTGCAGTCAATATGTTGAATTCAAATCCTCTATTTAACCAAGTTTTCGTAATTAGTAGCGCTACAAATGGTATAAACCTCTCTAACTCTTCTCCGGAAATTATTAATGGCTGGATTACAGAAAGTGCAGGTATTGGTATTATTTCAAGTTTTGATTCTGACCCAACATTAAATAGCATATCTATTTTTGAGAATGGTGATTATGCAATTTCGATGTATGCAGACAATATAAAAAATATTATTGGAGATATGGAAATACTCCTTAATGGTAAGAATAGTATTAAAGTTGAAGATGAAACTGTACACACAGGTACCTGGCTAAATCATTCAGGTGTACACAACGTTCCTTATATTATAGCTGGAAATATTTCAGTTGCCGATGGAGAAACATTAACTCTTAACCCTGGTGTTGAACTGAGATTTAATGGAGATTATGTTTTTGAAGTAAATGGTGCTCTAGTTGCAGACGGAACAGAACAATTTCCTATTATATTTACATCCAACAAAGAGAACCCTGCACCAGGAGATTGGAGATCTCTCTCCTTTTTTAACTGTGATCCTGGAACCCTGTTAGATTACTGTGTAATAATTTATGGTGGAAGTAACACTGCTGCTCTTAATTTGAGTCTATCCAGTTTTCCAATCTCTAATTCAATAGTAAGGTTTAGTGAACAGAGAGGAATAAATCTTTCTCAGTCCTCTCCAACTATAAGGGGATCTGTTATCAGAGATAACCTTGGCAATGGTGTTCACATAATGAGTGGACGGCCGGATTTAGGTAATGTTAAAGATTTCGGTCGTAATGCATTCCTGTCCAACGGTGGGTGGGAAGTTTACAACAATACTCCGGATACAATTTATGCTCAATATAATGATTGGGAATCATTTGATTCTCTTACAATAGATACCAATAACATATTTGATGATGATGAAAATCCATCAAAAGGTATTGTAATATTTATGCCTCCTCAAAAAGTAACTGATGTTAAAGAAATTACCGAATCTGAGATACTAAAAGAGTTTGTGGTTGAACAGAATTATCCTAATCCATTTAACCCAAGCACAAAAATTAATTTTTCAATTCCGAAAGAATCATTTGTAACACTCGAAGTTTTCAATACTCTTGGCGAAAGGGTGGGTTTATTAATTTCTGAAGAACTGGGGTCTGGTACTTATCGTGCTGATTTTTCTGCTATCAGTCTAACAAGCGGAATATATTTCTATACATTAAAAGCTGATGACTTTGCACAAACTAAAAAAATGATATTGATAAAATAACCAGGCATCTGTCTAACAGAAATAGAGAATAATAATTAAAAACAGAAATGTTTTTTGATTTTTTATAAAATATTGGTTAATCTCTTAAGTTATCAAGTATAAACTTAACGATAATTAAAACTACTTATTTTCATTCGTCTAAAATTATGGAGGCAGATTATGACGAAGTTTCTAAGCTCTTTTGTTTTAACCATACTTGTGTTAGCATTTCTACAATCCTGCAGCGACAAATCAAATAATAATGTTGTTGACGTAACGGCGAAAGATTTCCGTTTTGAAATGGTGGATAGTATTTCTTCCGGTTGGACAACCTTTCAGCTAAAAAATTTAGGTCACGCTGAACACTTCTTTTTATTAGACCTCCTGCCGGATTCCATTTCATTTGAAATGTACAAAACCGAGGTCGGGAGACCTTTCGATATTGTATTTGATTCTTTAAAAGCAGGAAGCAGCAAAGAAGATGCAATTAATTTATTAGTTCAATCAATTCCCTCCTGGTATTTTACTTCTGTAAAACAAATGGGTGGAACAGGAATAATATCAAAGGGTATAACTGCACAAGTAACATTGAATCTTGTTCCGGGAACGTATGTGATGGAATGCTATATAAAAGAACAAGGAGTATTCCATACTGCATTAGGAATGATCAGGCAATTTACCGTAACAGATGAAGTTTCTCAGATGAAGGAACCCAAAGCCGATGTAAACATTTATCTTACAAACAGTGAAATTAAAAGTGATGGAGAAATCAATTCTGGATTGAATACTTTTGCAGTACATTTTGATGAACAGTCGGATGCCGGAGTTGGTAACGATCTACATCTTATCAGAGTGAATCCAAATACAGATTTAGACAAAGTTCTTGAATGGATGGATTGGACAAATATTATGGGACTTGAGCCGCCAGCTCCTGCTAAATTTCTCGGTGGTTCACAGGAAATGCCGGTTGGCAGTACATCTTACGTTACACTTAATTTAGAACCAGGTAATTATGCATTCGTAACGGAAGCTGTGATGAAAAAAGGAAATGTGTTTGAGTTTGAAGTTTACTAACCTAAAGAATTTGCAACTTTGGCTAATGAGTATAAACAAAAGGGAAGTTACAAACTTTAATTTAACAGTTATTCTGATGAAGATCAGAATCTATCGGATCGAATTTGTCTTTATCCTTAACAGCAGGGTTGTTTGCACAATCTAATAAAATGATACTATTAAAATAGTTATGACTAAACAACGTTATATAAAACTAATTTATGCAGGAAGTATTTGGATACTTAAATTTTACACGAGTGTGTTGTCATTCTGAGCAATGTGAAAAATCTAAGAAAGCAAAACAAGCGGGAAACTTAAAATCTTACTTGACTCACTGAGATTGTGCTTTGCACAGAGTATCTTAAAACTTGTCCTGCTTTTGCGGGATTTTGAGCTGTTAATGAGATTCTACCTTTAAAATTGAGAAAATCGCAATGGAAAATGTCCGCCACAGCGGATTATCGAAAGATGACTTTATTCAATAATTATACTGTCATATTTTAAAAGGTTCAATCCACTGGGCCGATAGAAGCCATTTACTTCAATTAAAAACATTTCATAAGGTTATCTATCCCCAAATCATAAAATAATAATAGTTTTCACTGGAAATTGTATTTTGGATACACTTAACAAAAAACATTACTTAACCATGTTAAAATATGGTTTGGGCTTTTTAGTATTTCTTCTTTTCTCGTTCACACTCAGTGCGCAGCCCGGCATTCAGAAAGAATTAGCGATCTTAGCTTTGCAGGCATCGGGAGTTGATTACACACCATTCTTAGACTACGAAATATCCTGGCTATTGATATGCTCAAAATAATTTACATTTTTATATTTATTTTCATTCTATTTACCAATCCGCTTTTCCCCCAAACATTAATTTGGCAACAATTGCATGCACCTGTGGCATCATCAGTCACCGGTATTACCCGGTTATCAAACGGAGAATTCTACCTTGGTACAAGTACACGAGGAGTTTTTAAATCAACAGATAATGGAAATTTGTGGACGGATAGTTACACAGGGTCTTCATACATTTACATTAATGAAATTTATTCTACTGATGATAATAATTTATTTGCATGCGGCGGGTCTGGTATTTTCCAATTTGACTGGCAGACACAGGAGTGGGTAAATTTGAATGCACCACAGGCAGGCTATGTCAGCATTGTAGTTAATTCTTTAGGACATATTGTTGCGGGCTCAAATTTTGGAATTTTTAGATCGGAAAATAGTGGCAATACCTGGCAAGCAGCATCTACTAATGTAGGTACAGGATATTCACTAGTTTGCACGACGAATGATATTTTGTTTGCCGGGGGAGAATATGGTATTTATAAATCAATAGACAATGGCGACACCTGGACCAAAGTTGGTTTGGATGGATTTGAAATCAATGATATTGATATTGATAATACCGATATCCTTTATGCAAATGTTTTTTACCGCGGACAGGGAATTTACCGTTCTCAAAATCTGGGTGCTGACTGGGAGCAATTAAACATTGGACTTACTGATCAATTGACTACTACTGTTGCTGTGGACATTCAATACATTACTCATAGCCTGATGCAAGTTAATCCGGGTAAATGATGACTGGCTGGTTGCTTTCCGAAAAACACCTCCTTCAAAAGTACCCGCATAAATATTGTCTTGAATATCCACAGCAACAGTAGTAGTCAATTGATCAGTAAGTCCAATGTTTAATTGCTCCCAGTCAGCACCCAGATTTTGAGAACGGTAAATTCCCTGTCCGCGGTA
>JARRKK010000225.1:0-4410 GCA_037388105.1 Ignavibacteriaceae bacterium
ATGTATACAGGTTCAATTCTTTAAAAAAATGATCGCTATAAAAGAAATGTTAAAGTACAGCTAATAATGGTGAGAGTTCGAGTACAAATATTTTAATCATTGAATCTAAAACATTCTCTCTTTTAGTTTACTAGCATAACGTCTACTTATAACAAGCGGTTCACTAATTTCTTTTAAAAATACTTTATAAGAATAATTAAACCATCCCTCAACACGATCAACAAATTCAAGATTTATGATTGCGTTACGATGTATTCTCACAAAATAATTGCCTGGTAGTCTTGCCTCCCAATCTTTTAGTGATTTTAATACTAATCCTTTAAGTTTTGAAGAAGTACAAATTTCAGAATAATTACCTGCCGATGAAATTTTTATGATGGAACCTATTTTAACGAATTGGTAATGATTATTCACCATTACAAAAATGCTGTCGTCAAATTCCAGCTTTGCAACAATATTCTCATCGATTACGCGCTCAGTTTTCAGACGATCGATTGCCAGTGATAATCGTTCTTTAATTACAGGTTTTAATAGGTAATCTTTAGCATTAACTTCAAAAGCACGAATTGCATATTCATCATAAGCAGAGACAAATATAATTTTTGCATTGATCTGTAACTCTTCAAGTAAATCGAACCCTGTTTTGCCTGGCATTTGTATATCCAGAAAAATTAAATCTGGATCTAATTTTTTAATTAAGGTTTTGGTTTGTTCAACTGTTTCAGCTTCACCTATTATCTCAATTTCTTTAAAGTCTTTCAATAATGCTTTCAGATCTTCGCGAGCAAGTTCTTCGTCATCGACAATGATTGATTTGAAAGTTGATTTCATTTTACCTCTTTATAAATCTCAATAATTACTTTTACAAATTCATCTTCTTCTTTAATATCAAATCTATGATTATTAGGAAAAGAATATTCCAATCTGCTTTTTATGTTAGATAGACCAGTGCTGGTACCCTGTATATTGCTACTGCCGGTATTCTTTAACCATGAGCCAGAGTTAGCTACACATATTATTAAATTGTTCTTTTTAACAAATGCATCAATCTTAATTATTAAAGGCAATTCGCTTGTCTTCATCCCGTACTTAATCGCATTCTCAACCAAAGGATGAATTAAAAAACAAGGTACAGGATATTCTTCTGCCAGAGAATCAATAGTTAAGTAAAACTCTAACTTTTCTCCAAATCTAATTTTTTCTATCACAAAATAATTTTCAATAGCTTCTATTTCCTCAATGAGTGGAACCTCCACATTGTCTTTAGTGGTTAATGAATATCGATAAAACTCTGAAAGCTTAGAAACCATCTCTTCTGCTATAACCTGATTTGTTCTAATCAATGCTCGCAAGGAACTAAAGGAATTAAAAAGAAAGTGAGGATTAACCTGGTAACGAAGCATTTGTAATTGAGCACTTTTGGCTAACAAATCTAATTTCTCTGCTCTATCATGTTCTTTTGACCAATCCAGCCAGAATTTAATACCAAAATAAAGCATACTCCAGGTTGTAAGTAAAGGAAATATTTGTGTTAACCTTGCAGCCATATAGTTGAACGTATAAATTGTTTCTGAAAATTGTTCAAATTCTTCAGGTTTTATCAATGCATAGATTACATGGGCAGAAACAAATAATACAATTGAAAATATTAGTGAGAAGAATAAAATATAAAATAAAACAATAAAAAGAGCTTTTTCCCTATAACGATAGCGCATATAAATGAGTCTTAAACCAATAGTAATAACAAAACCCATAGACCACTGGATAGAATTACTAAAAAAGTTTAACCAGGAGGCTAATACATAATCAGGGCTTACAATTAGTGAGTCTGCAGCTATTAAAAATATCCATCCAATGCTGTTGATCAGCCAGAAGGAAGGATATCCTTGATTTACAACACTTTTCTTTAAGAAACTATCGAAAGAATTTTTAATCATCCCGATCTTCTAATACTTTCACTGAAAACTGGATTTTGTTTACAAAAGTAATGTAATGCTATCATATGTAAATCAATAATCATTTAAGAGGTCATATCGGTACTCTAAAGATCATTTAGGGTGTTAACCACAATTATCCATTTTGAATTGTAAATAGGCAGCAGGATTTATTAAATCTAAACTATTCAAGTAAATACTATTTTTGACATTATAAAACCTGCATTGCACACTTCAATAACTATAATGAGGGATACATGAAAACAATAAAAAATTTTTAAAACATTAGTACAAATTATTATCCATTTCCCCAACATCTTCATTAGCCTGTTAAATGATTATCCTACCTCCTGCAAATCATATATTTCAATAATTGATTACACAACATAATTTGTTAACCGATAAAATTTATTTGTATTCTAGTTAAAGTAACATAAAAAAGGTTGGAGGAATAATGTACCAGAAGAGCAGATTTGTAATTTTCTTTAGTCTAATTACTTTCGTCTATGTGCTGTTTTCTTTTCAGGGATGTAATACGGAAGATAGTAATAACCCAGTTGTACCTCATACTCATGAAAGAGGTGAAATTGTTCAAATAAACAGTCTTGGTAATATGACCGTAAATGATATTCATCAAATTCTTGCCAGTGCGAATATGACGATCCCATTTACATTAAATTATTCTGTTGAGACAATTTCAATAAACTACTATACAATAGATAAAAGCGGTAACAAAGTTATTGTATCCGGTGCCTTGTTAGTACCTCAAGGTACAAACAATTTACCCCTGGTCAGTATTCAGCATGGAACACAAACAAAAAGGGAGTTAGTGGTATCTGTTTCACCAGTTAATTCAACAGAAGGAATTGTTGGATTGATTATGGCATCCATGGGTTATCTAGTTGCAGTACCTGATTATCCAGGCTTTGGTGTATCAAATATAATGCATCCATATACTCACGCTAAATCTCTGGTTCCGTCAGTTATTGATTTGATGCGTTCAGGCAAAATTTATAGTTCCCAACATCAAATAATATTGGATGGTAGGATTTTCCTTACCGGTTATTCAGAAGGTGGATATGCCACCCTCGTTACTCAAAAAGAAATTGAAGAAAATTACATTTCAGAATTTAATTTAACTGCCGTCGCTCCTATGGCCGGACCTTATGATTTATATGGTATGGTGCAAACACTTTTTCAAACGGGTCAATACAATCATACTGTTTACGTAGCGTATATTTTAACCGCCTACAACGACATTTACAGATGGAACCGCCTGAATGATTTTTTTAATGCACCATACGCCACTACTGTGCAAAATTTATTTGACGGATCAAAAACATTTGGTGAGGTTGCGAATCAATTACCATCAACATTTTCAGCACTCATGGATTCCACTTTTGTTAATAACGTCAGGAATGGAAATGAACCTGTTTTTATTTCTGCATTTAAAGATAACACTTGGCTTAACTGGAAACCTCAAACACCAATCAATTTTTTCCATGGAGATGCAGATGATATATCTCCATATCAAAACGCATTAACTGCAGTGAATACATTAACATCAAATGGTGGTAGGGATATACAATTAACAACTATTCCTGGCGGGACACATGAATCTTCAGGTCCATACGCTATTATTGGTGTAATTCAATGGTTTGAGAACATGCAAATGAATCGAATTGGAATGAGATAAGAATATAAAATTTTTTAAAAATAATTGATAAATAGCAAAAATTACAAAGTGTAAATTGATTTGGACAATTGTCACAACTCTTAATTTTATATTCTCGATTTAAAGTATACTTACTCAATTAAACTTAATGATCTTGGTATTGGCTGATGGAGTAATTATAACACTTCCGGTAAACGCTTAAATATCTTTACCAACACTTACATAACAAACATTTAAATGGTTTTCAAATGTTTATAGCTTATTTTACTCCCTTTCCCAACAGTCACAATAACCTGTTAAATAATCGAGTTACCTCTTGCAGATTGTTTATTTAAATAAGTGATCTCACAATATAAATTGTTGACATTAAAAATATTTTTCAATTGCTGTATTTCCGTTGGGAATCCAACTTGAATTAAAATAATGAGAATTGTGGTTTTTTGAAATCGTTGAAAATTACAAGACCTTAAACTTATTAGGATAATAACAATTCTCACAAAGATTCTTAACATCAATTAAATGAGAAGTCAAACTAATCATGATGTAATATGATGATTGCCTGGATATTATTAGCTGTTGTTGGTGGAATTTTTTCAATATGGGGATTTATTATTTACTTGCTCAAATATCAACGTGGTGAAATCACTATTCGATTCATATATGCACTCTTCGTAGGCTACACCTCATTTGTATCATTTGCACTTGTTAATGCTATATATCCTGATTTCAAAATGGTGACTGTCATATTGCTGCCGGCTTTTGTTGCAATCGTAGTATTGCTTCGAGAATATCAGAAAACTA
>JARRKK010000226.1:0-4404 GCA_037388105.1 Ignavibacteriaceae bacterium
GCCTGAACATTTATTCTATCCAATCTAGAAGCAAGAAACATTGAATTTCTTCTGTTAATTGCTTCTTCTCTGGTTTTTTTCATAATTGTTTTGACGCGTTTACTGTTTGTATCGATCCATCGTTCCTGCCCTGTTTCGGCATCAACAAATTTTATCAGTCCTATATCCGGCAGTTCATTTTCCCGTCTGTCATCCAAAATAACTCCTATCAAATCGTGTTTTTTGCCAACAACACGTAATATTTTTTCATAACCTTCATCCATAAAATCCGACAATAAAAAGACAATCGATCGTTTTTTAATCGCACCGTTCATAAATTCCAGTGCACCTTTAATATCTGTTGCATTTCCGCCGGGTTCGTAAGAAAGTACATCTCTTATTATTCTGAGTACATGTTTATTACCCTTGCGTGGAGGAACAAACTTCTCAATCTTGTCTGTAAAAAGGATGAGTCCAACTTTATCATTGTTTTTTAATGCAGAGAAGGCAAGAATTGCACTGAGCTCGGCAGCAACACTGCGTTTTGTTTTTGAGGTGGAACCGAACATTAATGATCCGCTCAGATCGACCATTAATATGACTGTCAGTTCACGCTCTTCTTCAAAAACTTTAATAAATGGATGACCAAACCGTGCGGTTACATTCCAGTCGATGTTTCTGATATCATCTCCAAATTGGTATTCTCTTACTTCAGAGAACTCCATTCCCCTTCCCTTAAAAACCGAATGATATTCACCAGAAAAGAGATGGTTCACCAGCCCCTTCGTTCTTATTTCAATCTGTCTTACTTGTTTAAGCAGTTCCTTTGTTATCATCGACTACGGTACTTCTACTTTATTCAATATTTCGTTAATGAGATATTCGGATGTTATATCCTCTGCCTCAGCTTCATATGTAACTGCAAGTCTGTGTCTCAGAACATCATGGCAGATTGCTCTTACATCCTCAGGAATAACATATCCCCTGCGTTTTACAAAGGCCATTGCTTTGGATGCCAATGCAAGATTTATTGTTGCACGGGGAGAACCGCCATAACTTATTAATTCGGTAAGATTGTCCAGGCCAAATTCTTTCGGATTACGTGTGGCAAAAACAATATCAAGTATATATTTTTCAATTTTACTATCGATGTAAATTTCCTGGATAAGTTCACGTCCTCTGAGTATATCTTTCTTAGATATCACTGGCTGAATCTTTATCCCTGAGTTAGTAATGTACTGCCTCATTATATTTAATTCTTCATCACGGGAGGGATAAGTAATTTTAACTTTAAGCATAAATCTATCAACCTGTGCTTCAGGTAGTGGGTATGTACCTTCCTGTTCAATGGGATTCTGCGTAGCAAGCACTAAAAAAGGCTCTTCCATCAGAAATGTTTGATCTCCAATTGTTACCTGCCTTTCCTGCATAGCCTCAAGCAATGCACTTTGTACTTTCGCCGGTGCGCGGTTAATCTCATCTGCCAGAATAAAATTGGAAAAAATGGGTCCCTGATGGATTAAAAAATTTCCATCCTTCTGATTATAAATTTTTGTACCAATCAAATCCGCAGGTAAGAGATCCGGAGTAAACTGAATTCTGTGGAATTTTGCTTTCATTGCTGAAGCGAGCGAGTTTATTGCTAAAGTTTTAGCTAAGCCCGGCACACCTTCTAACAGAATGTGTCCGTTACCTAGCAGTCCAATTACGAGACGCTCAACCATCTCCTTTTGCCCAACAATAATCTTACTTATTTCGTTAAAAAGAAGATCAATAAAAGCGCTTTCGTCTTTAATTTTTTCGTTAATTTCGGCAATATCCAATGTTAAACCTCATAATTAGTTATAATACTATTGTGATTTGGAAATCTCTTAAGAATAGACGGCTCGAAACTTAAATATGTTGCGTTTCTTAATCAAGAAAACATTCTTTCTCCTATGGGTTAAAACTGATGGTTGGAATCTATATTAAATGAGAGGCCAAATGAGATTCTAGGTGAAAAAATTTAAAAATTGTACTATTTTGTAGATGATAATGCATAATAATAAAATGAATAATATTCTTATTCTTCATATCATAGGCTGCCTTATATCTGGATTAGTTTCAGCTCAGCAGTTGAAAACCGAATTTAGTAAAAATAAGTTGATTAAAAGCGAAAAGGGCTATTTTTTTCTTGCATCAACAGATGAGGATTTAAATTCCCCAAAAAACGTAGATATGGTTGAGGTAGCAGGAAATTTAAAATTTAATACAAAATACTATGAATCCGCGATTTTTGATATAAGTGATTCGACACAAAAAGAAACTAAAACTGACAGTGCAATAGTTATTAATAAAATAAATTTTAACAAAACTACTTTCTCACCTATAATCACATCGAATGGTAAAAATTATATTTCAACTTCTAATGGCTTAATTATATGCTTTGGTAGTGAATATGAAACCATTTGGGAATATAATACAAACGGATTAATATATTCTTCTCTTCTTAAAGATAAAGATCTGATTATTGCCAGCACAAGTGAGGGTGATCTATTCACAATAAATGCAAACAACGGCGACCTGGTACAGGTAATAGGAATTGGGGAATCAATAACATCAGATATCAGACTAATTGATCTTGAATATAACGATATGAGAACAAAGGGCATTGTATTTGGTACAGAATTCGGCAACATATATTGTTATGAGATTTATTCCCTCGAGATGGTATGGGAAAATTATCTTTCTGAGGAGAGAATTGTATCAAATCCTCTGGTAGTGGATAATAATATAATATTTGAAACAATAGAAAGTTATTATTGTGTTAATTCAATAAATGGTTCTTTAATCTGGAAATGGCAAAAGAAAAAGGAATCAGAGGATAAATTCTTTCAAAGTGATTTGATTAGCGATGGAAGTTCTCTTTTTTACATTGATTCAGATGCTAAACTTGTCTCAATAGATCTTTTACTTGGTACAGAGCAATGGCAAAATAGGAAAAAGTTATCAGCTTCAGGCATACTTTTTATGACGACTAACAAAAAAGAACTGATTGTTCATTCAACGAAAAATCAGCTTCTTTTAGTTAACCATTCTAATGGAAACGTGACTAAAGAAATTGATTTACCTGATGATTTAAAAAACTCATTGCCAAATTGTATTATGGAAAATAACTCTGTGAATTTAATTGGATTTGATAATGGTTTCATATGCAAGCTTAATTTTTCAGAAAAAATTACAACAATAATATTTACCGGGAGTGCTCGCGTTATTTCAATTGTTAGTCTGGGTAGAAACGAATTTTTATCTAATAGTCTCGATGGTAATCTAATTCATTTCAGCCTTCAATAACCAGGACAACAATTACTAACGATTTATATGTTCAAAGGGATAATTTTTGATATCGATGGAACACTGACTTCGACAAATCAGCTAATCTTTGATACTTTCAATTTCATTGCCGATAAATATCTAAACAAAACCTTTACAAATGACGAAATTATTTCGTTATTCGGACCCACAGAAGATGTAATACTTTTGGAATGGTGTAAAGACAAGTATGAAACGGCAAGAGAGGATTACTACAATTACTATCGTTCAAACCACGAAATCGCAAAGCTCTATCCGGGTATAAAAGAACTATTATATTTATTAAAAAAGAAAAGTATTCTGTTATCAATTTTCACAGGTAAAGGAAGACAAGCATCATTGATTACTTTAGAAGAATTAGAAATAAAAGACTATTTCGATATGATAGTTACCGGAGATGATGTTGCAAACCATAAACCATCAGCAGAGGGCATATTGAAATTCGTAAACCATTTTGGAATAAATAAAGATGAAGTTTTAATGATTGGAGATTCAGTAAGCGATGTTAAAGCATCCAGAGAAGCCGGTGTTAAGATTGCATCAGCAATGTGGGATAGTTATGCTGCTGAAAAAGTAAAAGGACTAGATAGTGATTACTATTTTAACACGGTACAAGAACTACAAGCATTTCTGAACAAAAACATCTAATCATCTTACTATCGCAAGCTTTTGGATTACATCTTCCGTGTTATCCCCTGAAGTAACAACGACTTTATACAGATACACTCCATTAGCTAGGTTGTCACCGTCCTCATCCCGGCCGTCCCAGTATACCTTGTTAAAATCGAAGTTAAGATCAGAACCTGGAATTGAAATCTCTTTTATTAAACGTCCGGCAACTGTGTAAATTTTTATATTTAATTCATCCGGAATCTGGGTAAGCTTGAATGTAAAATATGTTTCACCGCTTGTCGGGTTCGGATAATTATAAACATTCAATAACTTAAGTTCGTCAGAAACGATGAAATGCTTCTCTACCCCGGTTGAATCAACCATATTACCTAGAGTATTTTGACCAAATACTTTTAGAACATACTCACCATCGGGAAGATCAGGTGTATAGGTGACTACAAC
>JARRKK010000227.1:0-3281 GCA_037388105.1 Ignavibacteriaceae bacterium
ATTTACGCCAAATAAAAACCCTGCTTAAATTATTAAGCAGGGTCTAATAAGATCAGGTATTATTTAATGCTTATTTCATCACTATCATTTTCTTGTTCTCAACAAAGTTACCAGCTGTTAAACGATAGAAATAAACTCCGCTCGATAATCCTGTTGCATCAAACTGAACTTCATGATTTCCGGCAGGAACTACCTGGTTAATCAACGTACCAACCTCCTGGCCAATAGAATTATATATTTTCAAACTGACCATAGTATTCTCTGTTGGTATTGAGAAGTTTATGGTAGTGCTGGGATTAAACGGATTTGGATAATTCTGATCCAGACTGAATTCCGTAGCAGTAGCTAATACATCGCCAGAAAGTTTAGGATGAGATTTTGGTACAACTTCGAATGGCCTCATCATTTCGTGATCTTCGTGAGATAAAATGTGACAATGCCATACATATCGGCCTAATAGATCAAAACGTGCAATTACTCTGGTTACCTCACCCGGCAGCATAACGGCAGTGTCTTTCCAACCCTTTTCGTTTTCTTCCGGTTCCCTAACCTCACCACTAAGTATGACATCTTCCTCTTTTAAAATACCGCCAGTACCTGTTTCTCCGTTATGTAAGGTTTGGTCCTTTGGGTGTACTTCTGGTTCATCAAGCGGTACTCCCTCATCATCCACAGTAGTAAATGGCTCACGGTTTATTATCTGGAAAGATACCAGATGAAGATGAATTGGGTGTGCATCTCCTGTTGCATTATATACTTCCCAAACCTCGTTAGTTTTATACACAGGATATTCAGTAATATCATCATCCCATGTTAACGAACCATCCTCTAATGTGCCTAACATCGGCATTAATCTTCCGTAATTGTCACGTCCTTCAAACAAAGCCAATTGTCTCGTTGCTCCGTCTTGTTTTAACGGCATAATTTTCATCCGCAACGGAGACATTTCTTTAACTTTTGCATTCGGTACGTCACTAGTGAATGGCTTACTTACATCAAACATCATAATCTGTCCTGTATTATTGGGATCAGCAACATCGCCAGCATCGATTGGAAAACCCCCAAATGGGGAATCGGGCCCAAAGTTGCGTAAGAAAATCTCACCACCATCAAAGTCTGAAAAATCAACAACTAGATCCATTCTTTCACCGGGCGCAATTAATAGCTGCGTTAATGGAACAGGTCTTGCAAGTAAACCATCATCGGTTCCAATTTGTAGAAAACTTTGAGCAGATCCATTTATTTCGTCATCTCTAAACTCTAAAACATAGAAACGGGAATCTGAACCATTTAATAATCGAAATCTGTATTTACGTGGTTCAACTTCTAATTTTGGCCATGCCATTCCATTAACGAGAATAAAATCTCCAAAGAACTCAGCTAAAGCTGTCGGTCCGCCGGATGAATACAGGATCAAACGCTGCATCAATTATGTCTTCGTTATCAGTAATAAACTCAGTGTAGGGATTCCAAAATGTATTATCTGGATCAGTAGGATTAGCAGGCCAGAATAATTCTCCGTCTGGAGTGAAGTCTCTATCCTGAATGACGATCTCAACCTCATAATCTCCGCCAGGTAATATATTCGGGCTTATTAATTTTCTGCGTAAACATTTAATCTGGTGATACCGAGTGCGTGGTCATGATACCAAAGTGTTGCTGATTCCTGTGTATTATCATACTGGTATTCTTGCTTCATCCAATATTGACCCTTGTCATTACCGGATTGAGTAAACCATGCTTCAGGTAATCCATCACTTGCAGATTCTGTATGCCCGCCATGTAAGTGAGTAACAACAGGAACATTACCTGCTGCATACCAAGCCCTCACACCAGATATAGTTGTAATGTCATTAGGGTGTGCCATATGCAAGCTTGCATCGACTGGCAGAAATTGCCCCGGTAGATTATCTGCTCGCCATTCAATGAAGACTTTTTTGTTTTTCTTGGCCACTATTGTAGGGCTTGGATAGTGAGTTGGCAAACCAGGAAATTTATAACCCCAGACAGTAGTCATCAATTGAGCATTATTATCATTTACATCAACCAATCCCAACCATTGTGAAGTATCTTTCATTTGAACTGTAAGGTGTTCTCCACCTTTGGTTAAATCAACCCTTAAACCAGCTTCTTTGATTACGGGTAATGGGTTTACAAACTTTGGATGGGTGGTTGGGTCGAGAAGTTGTGAGTAACCAGTTTGCTGAAATGATATCAGCAAGATGGTTAACAAGATTCCAAAATGAAATCTGCCAAAAGAAAAATTGGTTAACATAGATCCTCCATTAAAAAAATTTTTAGAAGTGGATAATAATTGGAGACAGAAAGAATGGTCCCTCATAAGAATACATTAATAGTTTAATTATGAACCAAGATCGCCCTCAATGGTGCCCCACTATTACCTTTTGTAATTACTACTAAAACATCTGAATATCTTTTTAAGAAGTCAAACATTGCATTATAAAAACTATTTACTGTTATGTAACATTTTAATAAGCATGTTTCAAAATGATATTTAGCATTACTATTTTTCAGAGAGGATTAATAACACCACCGTTGACGCAACTAAGAGAGGATAAAAAGAAAATGAACAATCTTTTTTATTAACTCTTATGCTTACTTCGTATATACCCGGAAAAGAATCATGAATAGTTAGTCATTTTTATTAATGAACAAGCCTCATTTTTAATATAACAACAAACCAATTTCCTAATACTTTATTTTTAGAGATTTATTATTAAGTTATTATCCTTATGTATTAATTCTTTCTTTTTTTATAAGGAATAAATATGTCGAGAGCAGAATTAGTAAAAGAAATAAAAAATAATGGTATAGTCGCTATAATCCGGACAAAGTATCCTGATAAATTGATTAAAATTGCTGAAGCAATCTTCGAAGGTGGAGTAAAATTTATTGAGATTACGATGACAGTTCCTAACGCTTTGAAAATGATCAAAGAGGTTAGGACCTCTGTTTCTGATGAAATCATTTTAGGTGTTGGATCTGTTTTATTCCCGGCAGATATTCTTGGGATGAAATTTTTTAAATCTGTAAAAGCCCCAATGCCGGATTTGAATTTAATGCCTACCGGCGGTGTGAATTTAGACAACGCCGGAGATTGGATTAATGCAGGAGCTTGTGCTGTCGGTATTGGAACTGCTCTCCTGGATGTCAAAGCAATTGAGCAGAATAATTATAAAAAGTTAACAGAAAATGCCAGGAGAATAAATGATAGTATTAAATCAGCAGTAAGTAATAATTAATAATTGCCAGTTATATGA
>JARRKK010000227.1:3286-8141 GCA_037388105.1 Ignavibacteriaceae bacterium
AAAAATTCACACAAAGTTGTAACATTTGGTGAAATTATGTTGCGATTATCTACACCGGGTTTTTCCAGATTTGTTCAGTCACCACAGTTTGATGTGACTTTTGGCGGGGGAGAGGCTAATGTTTCCGTTTCACTTTCTAACTATGGCCTGGATAGTTATTTCGTTTCAAAACTTCCCAGTCATGAAATTGGACAGTCTGCTGTAAATCATTTGAGACGGTTTGGTGTAAGAACTGATTTTATTATCCGGGGCGGTGAAAGAATTGGAATTTATTTCCTTGAAACCGGTGCAAGCCAAAGAGCTTCCAAAGTAATATACGATCGTGATAATTCTGCTGTTAGATCAATTGGTGAAAATGAACTGGACTGGGATATTATCTTCGAAAATTGTAAATGGTTTCATTGGACTGGAATAACTCCTGCGTTAGGAACGAATGCTCAGAAATTAATTAAAGAAGCATGTATGGTGGCTAACAAAAAGGGAGTAACTGTAAGTTGTGATCTTAATTTCAGAAAGAAAATGTGGACCGAAAAAGAAGCGCAGCGAGTAATGACTCCGCTCATGGAATATGTAAATGTATGCATAGCAAATGAGGAAGACGCTGAAAAAAGTTTAGGAATGAAAGCAGATAAAACAAGTGTCTCGAATGCTGAGCTAGATGAAAAAGGCTACTTTGAATTGTCCGAAACATTGAAGAAAAAATATAGCTTCGATATAGTGGCAATTACACTAAGGGAAAGTTTTTCTGCATCAAGGAACGGCTGGAGTGCTTTGATGCTGGATGATAAGGAATGTAAAAAACCATACCGTTCAAAGAGATATGATATTCAGTTAGTTGATCGTGTTGGAGGTGGAGACGCATTTGCAAGCGGACTGATATATGGATTGCTTACAAAAGAAGATTCACGTGAAGCCTTGGAATTTGCAGTAGGTGCATCTTGTTTGAAACAAACGATTTCGGGAGACTTTAATCTTGTTACAGTTGAAGAAGTTCAAAAACTTATTAGCGGGGATGCTTCCGGAAGGGTAGAGAGATAATATTTTTTTAAATAATTGTATTTATATTAGGATACATAAACAATAAGAAAAGAGGTCATCTGAAATGCCAAAATTTTTAATAGAAGTACCTCATGAAGCTGAGAAAATAGCTTGTGCCCGTGCAGCAAAAACATTACTTAACACCGGATCGCACTTTCTAACAAAAGCTGATTTTGGATGTCATGATGGAGTGCACAAAGCCTGGATAACGGTGGAAGTTGAAAATAAAGAAACAGCAAGAGCTATATTGCCTCCGGGAGACAGATCAAAAGCAACAATTGTAGAGTTAAATAAATTTTCATTGGAATACTTAGATGACTTGTTGAAAGATCATCAAGGTTAGCAAAAGATTACAATCTCCTCACATTATAACTCTTGCCGTTTGGCGTGTCAACATCACGATTTAATTTTATTAACATATCTTATTAGATTTTACAAATTTATTTTTTACGCGGAATTAGTTATCAACCTGACTAATTAAGTAGATTAATTTATTCTGCCCTCACTGAGTGAACTGTATAAAAATTTTAAGCAAACCTTACAATTTACCTTGTAAGTTTTATATATATTTTTACAGATATTGTTTAGATAGCAATTAAAAGTATTATGAATGCCTGACTAATATTGAGACACCTTTATTTACTATGCTTATATTTATTATTCGGATTCATTGCTACTATTATTAGAATTTACTACATTGTTTTTTGAGGGTTTAACCGAGGGACTTAATTGGTTAGGGAACAATAGTTTACGGGGAAGTAACCCGAATTAAATTCACTTGGTTTATAGTAACGATTACACCGAATTAACTTTTAACAAGTTATATAATTCATCAGTAGGAGGGCTCTAATGAAAGGTTTATACAGAATTGTATTCTCTGTTATTCTCACCTTAACATTCAATATTATATTATTTCCACAGACAGGAGGATTTCTTCTCACAGATCCGTTAAATGAAGCCAGACAATTTGAAAATTCACCTGTAGTATTACTAAAGGATGGCAACGTGTTTGTGTCTGGTGGTATACCTGGATCTGGAGGTTCTGGCGCCGGGGATGCAAGTAACTCAGCAGAAGTATATGATATTTTAAGTGAGGCTTGGCAATTAGTTGGATCAATGCAATATGAAAGAGTAGAACATCAAGCAACATTGTTAGATAATGGAATGGTTTTAGTCACGGGGGGACATTCAAGTTCTTATTCAGGACCCACCTATTATAGCAGTGCTGAGATCTATGATCCTAATTCGAGGTCATTTACTTTATTGACCTCTCAAATGAGTATCCAGAGAACCAGACATCAGGCTTTAAAATTGAATGATGGTAAGATTTTGATAATGGGTGGACACAACTCAACGGATCAAAATCACTTTTCTGCTGAACTCTTCGATCCTATAACGAGCACATTTTCACCAATTAGTAAAATGAATGCAGCTCGAAGTGGATTCTCTGCAACACTACTTTACAACGGGAAGGTATTAATAGTAGGTGGAAATACTACAGGAGTGGATGTAGAACTTTTTGATCCAACCTCCCAAACATTTATCCCGAGCGGTAACCTAAACATCTCACATAGAGGAGGACATAGAGCAACTTTGCTTAATGATGGTAGAGTTTTGATTTCAGGAGGACATCCTCAGAATACAGCTGAAATCTATAATCCAGCCACAAATTCATTTTCTCTAATTAGTAATACAATGACTACTATACGTGTAAGACACCAATCAGTGTTACTTGATGATGGAAAAATATTGCTAATGGGGGGTGAACCTGGGATACCAGTTGTGTTAAGCAGCGCAGAAATTTTTGATCCTGTAACGGAATCGTTTACAACCATAAGTTCAATGAATGAGGGTAGATTTGATTTTGGTGCAGTTAAATTAATTGATGGTCGTGTTATGATATTGGGTGGTGCTTACGATACAGGTTCCGGTGCCGTTGCAATAGCAAGTGTTGAGATATTTGATCCAAATTATGAACCACCTCCTTGTGGATTAGTTGCATATTATCCATTTAACGGAAATGCAAATGACGAAAGTAATAACTCTAACGATGGAACTGTAGAGGGCGCTGCACTAACTGCAGATAGGTTTGGTAAATCAAATAGTGCATATTATTTTGATGGAACTGATGATAAAATAGAAATTGGCGATGTTGGAATACTTGATGGTAAAAGTAAGGCATCGATAAGTTTTTGGGTTAAGTATTCTGAAGCTGGTTTGAACACATATGATCCGATGATTTCAAAAGGTCCCAGCGTTCAGTGGGAGGGAAGTTATAATATTTTTAGAAACAATGAATCTGATGTGATTAGTGCCGGGTTTATACAGGATTGGGATTATGGATCAGGGGCGAATACCATTCAAAATTATGATGATGATATATGGCATCATATTGTAGTCGTATTAGAAAATAAAATAGTAGATATATATGTTGATGGTATAGTTGCATCTACACCGAGCACTACAAATTGTTCCTCAATTCAAGATGTTCCTGATCCCTTAGTGTTTGGTTATAATTTTCGTTCGGGGAATCAATATCACTGGTTTAAGGGAATTTTGGATGATATAAGAATTTATGATTGTGCATTGACAGAAGAAGACATTCTAGAATTATATCACGAAAATGGCTGGGGTGAAAGTCAGCAACCGATAGCAGATGCAGGAGAAAATCAAACTGTCGACTGTGATGGAACTGATGGTACTGAGGTAACATTGGATGGCACTGGTTCATTTGATCCTGATGGAGATGAATTAACTTATAGTTGGACTTGGGATGGGGGAAGTGCTGCCGGACCGACACCTACTATTGTACTCCCACAGGGGACAACAACTATAACTTTGGTTGTTAATGATGGAACTGTTGACTCAGAGCCGGATGAAGTTGATATAACGGTTGAAGATGACACTCCTCCGGGAATTATCATCAGTACTGAAATTCTGACACTCTGGCCGGCAAACCATATGTACCAATCAATACATTTAAATGATTTTGACATAGAAGTAATAGATGGATGTGATGATAATGTTGGTTTTGATGATTTACTCATTACATCAGTAAGTAGTGATGAGGAAGAAAATGGAAATGGTGATGGCAATACCGTTGATGATATGGTATTGGTAGACTGTCAGGAAGTGAAACTAAGAAAAGAAAGAAGTGGTAACGGTAATGGAAGAGTTTATAGTATTAATGTAGCAGTTAATGATAATGCTGGTAATACTGCAACGGCAACTTGTTATGTAACAGTACCTCATAATAAACAGGCAGATGCAATTGATGATGGAGTGGCATATAGTATAGACGGTTGTCAGGATAATCAGCTTGATGTGTATAATGTCAGAGGTGAGAGAAAAAAACATATGATGTAATAGGTAAAGAAGTCGCAAACTTAGTCAGCGAGAATAAAGGACAAGGTAGTTACAGTGTAACATTTGATGCATCAGCTTTGCCGAGTGGAATATATGTATATCAGCTCAAGGTTAATAGTTATATTGAAACTAAAAAGATGGTGTTGATGAAGTAACTATTTGCTCGATATTTGAACCATTAAAAATGAACTTTGTTGGGATTGGTTTTTTATTAGAATCTATAACCACGAACTGTTCTAGATTAGAGTCCCTAAGCAAATCTCCTGCCTAATGTGATCTTACAAGTTATTATAATATTATTAAAAAGTAATGTGTACCATTTTGAGATAATTACTTTGTGAGTAAAAATTTATTAATAAGATTTATTGCTGCTACTATTATACATTACTATATTTGTCGCTGAGGGTTTAACCAAGGTACTTCCTTGGTGCAACTATACAGGGTGAGGGGA
>JARRKK010000228.1:0-4236 GCA_037388105.1 Ignavibacteriaceae bacterium
ACGAAGCACAATTATCCTTGACCAACTTTTAACATTTCATTTTCTAATTCAATCGCCTTCGGAAATAATATATTGTTTTCAAGGTGAATATGCTTATGGAGATCATCTTCAAATTCTTTTAGCTCCTTATAAAGTACAGCGTAGGTTTCGCATCCATCCTCCGGTATGCTATAATTGTTGCTACGACGTTTTATTTCATGAAATCCATCACCTGCATTTTCGTGTTCAGATTCCATCATTCTTATTGGATTCCTAACGCTGCCGAAATATGGTCTTTCAGTCTTGGTGTTATTCTGCTTTGCTTTCACTAACTTTCTGATATACGGAAATAGCATTTGCTCTTCTTTAAGCATATGCTGTTTTAGATCTTTATAAATGATGGAGAAAAACTCGAATATTTTATTAAGCTCAGGATGACTCTCCCCATGAGATGCAACTACCTTATTGCAATGTTCTGCGATAACAGGTATCATCCTGGTTACATACTTGTGGTGAATATTTAATATATAGTCAATTAAAAAATCAAGTTCCCACTCCTCATACCTTTGATCGTTAAATATACTGTTACTATAAACTTTTTCTATCTCAGCAAACACTATTTCAGGATCTAAACTGTTCTCTTTGCAAGCGTTTTCAAATGTTATATTACCTCTGCAGCAAAAGTCAAGATTGTATTTATCAAACACTGCTGAAGTATGATAGTTATCAGTTACAATTTCTGATAAGGTATGATTGTTAATATTGTCAAAATTGATTTCTGATACTTGAGAATTCACTTCTTCCTCCTTCTAAATCAATTATTACTAATTGTTAATATTCATTCGTTCTTCACCCGAGTTTGTTGGTGAATCAGATGCTTTATTTTTGAGATTTTTTTCATTTAATTTATTATTCATAGATGCCTTTTTATTTAAGTCCTTCATTGCACTCGTTCCTGTAGGATGTCCATAACTCTCCATTATTTCATAATGCAAAAGATATTCTTCTTTTGTGATGTTATTCTGCCAGTTACCCGAAAAGATGCCTGCACCGGTTACAATCAGAAAAATCGAAACAACACCGATTGCAACAGTCTTCTTTGTAACCTTGAAATTTTTCACAGGAGTGATTGTCTTTAATTCAAGCGTATCCGCACCAGGACAAACATCAATACAGTTTAAACATGTTGTACATTCATCTGATATGACAGATTTGACTTTATCAACTTTTATAAATGATGGGCAGGCATTGTTACATAATCCGCAATCGATACAACTAACCGGATTACGTTTGATTTTGTTAGGACTTAGAAGCGAAAAGATGCCTAATAATGCACCATACGGACACAGGAATCGGCACCAAAAATTTCTAATAAATATTGATAATACAAAAAGTACAGCAATAACTATTAATGCTGTGCGCGAAATATTTGCAAAGAAGTAGAACATCTTAACATCGGAAACTAAATTATATGGACTATCAAGAAATGACCTCAATGCCAGCTCAGTCATTACAAAGAAAACTGAGTATAAAAGAAATCCAAGCAGTAAATATTTTAAGGAGCGAAGTGTGTAATCTATAAATTTTGGGAGCTTCAACTTTCTTTTGAAAACTTTTTCACCAAAATCTCCCACAAGTTCCGAGATAAATCCGATCGGACATAACCAACTGCAGAAAGATTTACCAAATAATATTGACATTAGAACTATGGCAAAGAAGATGAACAACCCTGCTGGGTGCGCATTATGAATAACTCCTGTGGAAATAAAGAGGTAAAAACTCATCAGTGAACTGATTGGGAGAAAACCATCGACTCCAGGAGGTCTTGATGAAAATCCCACAGCTCCTCCTGTTTCCAGGTACTGAATGAAAAAATAAAATTCAACGCCAATCCATATACATAACAGTGTAAACAAAATCTGGATTGCAAATCTGTACTTTTGTATTCTTTTTTCCTTATTACGTTTTATGATTTTTTTGAACATAATCGGATTATATTGTCTGGTTTTATATTAAATTTTTTTAGATAGTTTTAATCTTATTAATTGTTTTTTGCTTGAACTCGTCCAGGGTTTCTTCAGTAAGCATGTTATATGCTAAAGTTCTCAGTTCTCCCCAGGTATGATGAACCGGACAGGGGGTATCAGGTGTACAATTCGGAAAACCAAGTACACAACTGTTAAACATTTCCAAACCATCGATAGCTGCAACAATGTCAATTAGCCTGATGCGCTTAGGATCCTTTGCAAGTGCAAACCCACCAAACTTCCCTTTTTTTGATGATACAATACCGCTGGTTGTCAAACTCTGTAGTATTTTCGAAACAAATTCCTTTGGTACTTTCAGAGTCTCTGCAATATCATCAACTCTTATTACGCCTTTATCTTTATGAGCTGCCAAATAAAGTACAGCTTGCATCCCATATTCACACTTTTTTGAAAATATAACAGTCATTTTTATTCAGATAAATTTATCTTAATAAGATACTAACTTAATCATTTATTGTCAATCTTATTAAAGTTATTTTAATTAATCTTATCACAACCTACAAGCAAATTAAAAATAACACATTTAACAATTGTGAGACTGCTTCTATTACTAACGCTTACAAACCTCTTTTTAATCCAAAGCATTTATCCTCAGAGCAAAGGAGAATCAATATTTGTACAAACCTGTAAAGCCTGTCATACGATTGGTCAAGGTAAGTTAATTGGTCCTGATCTTTATGATGTTCATAACCGACGAACTGAAAACTGGATTAAGAAGTTTGTAAAATCATCACAAAGTGTGATTAACAGTGGAGATGAAACTGCAGTAAATCTATTTAATGAGTTCAACAGAACTGTAATGCCTAATCAACCATTTTCTGATGATGAAATAAAAGAAATACTTATATACATAAAGGACAAAACTGAAATGGTTAAGCTGGCTGGTGGTCCCGTAATAGCTATTCCCGCACCAGTCTTGAACAGTATTGGCAAAACATTGGATGAAGCTGATGAGAATGATTATCTATCCGGCAAGGATTTATTTAGTGGAAAAACCCGATTAACAAACGGTGGTGCTGCCTGCATTTCATGCCATAATGTTTATAATAAGGAGGTAATTGGAGGTGGATTGCTAGGATTAGATTTAACTTCGGTATTTACAAGGTTGGGTGGATCGGGTGTACAAACAATTATTTCGAACTTACCATTTCCTGTAATGCAGGGTGCATATATTAACCGACCGGTTTTACAGGATGAAGCATATTCCCTGGTCGTATTTTTAAAGCAGACAGATTCCCTATATAATAGTCAGCAGCCCTCGAGCAATGATAACGGCTTTATATTATCAAGTGTTCTCGGTGCAGTTGTTCTATTCGGTTTGTATGGTGGAATGTGGTGGAACAGAAAACGAAGAAGTGTTAATCAGGATATTTATAAAAGACAAATTAAATCATCTTAATTAATTAAAAGATCAATATGAGCTGGATTCAAGACTTAATATCGCCTCAAACTCGTCAGTGGGAAGAATTTTACAGAAACCGCTTTCAACACGATAGAATTGTTAGAAGTACACACGGAGTTAATTGTACAGGCGGCTGTTCATGGGAAATTCACGTAAAAGATGGAATTGTAGTTTGGGAAACACAGCAACTGGATTACCCGTTACTTGAAAGCACATTACCTCCTTATGAACCCCGGGGGTGTCAAAGAGGAATTTCCTTCTCCTGGTATCTCTACAGTCCTTTAAGGATTAAATACCCTTTAGTAAGAGGTACTCTGCTAGATCTGTACAGAAAAGAAAAAGGAAAAACAGGTGATTCATTAGAGGCATGGGAAAATTTACAGAACAATCAGGAAAACAGAAGGGCCTATCAAAAAGCCAGGGGTAAAGGTGGCTTCCGAAGAGCATCCTGGGATGAAGTCCTGGAAATTATAGCAGCTGCAAATATTCACACAGCAAAAAAATACGGACCTGATCGTGTAGTTGGTTTCTCCCCTATCCCAGCCATGTCAATGTTAAGTTATGCAGCAGGCAGCAGGTTCCTCCAGTTATTTGGCGGAGTTAATCTAAGCTTTTATGATTGGTACTGCGATTTACCAAACGCGTCACCTGAAATTTGGGGCGAACAGACGGATGTTTGTGAAAGTGCAGACTGGTATAATTCAAAGTTTGTTGCAGTGATGGGTGCGAATCTAAATATGACAAGAACGCCTGATTGTCACTTCTTTGCTGAATCCAGACATAATGGAACAAAAGCGGTTGTGTTCT
>JARRKK010000228.1:4288-10454 GCA_037388105.1 Ignavibacteriaceae bacterium
TAAGAAATATACAGACTCACCTTACCTGGTTGAGTTGGATAAAGACGGTGAAATTTACAAACCCGGTAGGTTAGTTCGTGCAAACCGGATTGAAAAATATAAGGATGTTGAAAACGGTGATTGGAAATTCCTGAATTATGATGAAGATACAGGAAAATTAGTAATGCCAAAAGGAAGTATGGGTCATCGCTGGGACAAAACTGGTGGTAACTGGAATATGAAGTTGGAGGATGCAGAAAATAATAGTCATTATAATCCGCTGCTTTCACTAGTTAGCAATAATGATAATATACTGAAAGTAGAATTCACTGAATTTGGATTAGATAAAAAGAGATTAAGAGGCGTTCCTGTAAAATTTATTAAAACAATAGAAGGTAAAGAAATTCCGGTGGCAACGGTATATGATATTACTATGGCACAATATGGTGTGAGCCGTGATCTGCCCGGCGAATACCCTGAAGATTACAATGATAAAGATGCTGCATATACACCTGCCTGGCAGGAAATATTCACTGGTGTTAGTCGAAATACAGTCGTTCAGTTCGCAAGGGAATGGGCAAATACAGCAAATGCTTCAGAGGGTAAATGCATGATAATTATTGGTGCAGGCATAAATCATTGGTACCATAATAATCTTATTTACCGTGCTGGTATTATGGCTCTAATGTTATCCGGTTGTGTCGGCAGAAACGGTGGAGGACTAAATCACTATGTTGGACAGGAAAAATTGGCACCAATGGATTCATGGGGGACAATTGCATTTGCAAGAGACTGGGTTGGTGCTGTAAGACTTCAGCAGGCGCCTATATGGCATTACATCAATACCTGTCAGTATCGTTATGATGGACATTTTTCTGAGTATAATAAATTACCTGAAAATGAATGGACAAAAGGGCATCAGGCAGATCAGATATACAGATCGGTCAGGATGGGTTGGATGCCATTCTATCCTCAGTTCAATAAAAACACATTTGAGATAAGTAAAGAAGCAATAAAGAGCGGTGCTAAGAATGATGATGAGATAAAAAAATATGTTCTGGAACAATTAAAATCTAAAGAATTGAAATACGCAGTTAGTGATCCAGATGCTGAAGAAAACTTCCCAAGAACCTGGTACATCTGGCGTGGTAACGCTATAATGGGTAGTATGAAAGGACACGAATACCTTCTTAAACATTATCTCGGAACACACTCAAACCTAATTGCAAAAGATATTCATGATCAAAAGACGGAGGAAGTTATTTGGCACGAAATAGCACCGGAAGGTAAAATGGATTTGGTTGTTGATCTCAATTTTCGGATGGACTCATCTGCATTGTATTCCGATATTGTCCTACCTGCTGCTTCCTGGTATGAAAAAGCCGATTTGAACAGCACCGATCTTCATTCATTTATTCATCCCCTTTCCGCAGCAATTGCACCTGTTTGGGAAGCTAAAACCGATTGGGAAATATTTAAACAAATCGCTTTTGCCACCAGCAAACTCGCAGAAAAACATTTTTCCGAACCACAAAAGGATATTGTTGCTTCTCCTCTATCTCACGACTCAGCTGATGAAATTACACAATCAACTGTAAAAGATTGGTACAAAGGTGAATGTGAAGCTATACCCGGTAAAACTATGCATAAACTTGCAGTTGTGGAAAGGGATTATACACAGATTTATCATAAATATATTAGTCTGGGTGAAAATATTAAAAACAACGGTTTAGGTGCACACGGAAACAGTTATAAGTGCGAAGATTTTTACGATGAAATGATTGATTCTGCACACTTTCCGGTAGAAAAACTGAATGGCAATACATATCCATCAATTAAAGAGGACGTTTGGGCTTCGAATGCCGTATTACATCTTTCATCATTAACGAATGGTGAATTAACTGTTAGAGCATACAAAACTGCAGAGAAAAAAACCGGTCTTGTTCTTACCGATTTAGGAGATGGCAGTAGGGATGTCAAAATCGATTACGCCGATTTACAGGCACAACCAAGAAGATATAACACTTCTCCGTTGTGGTCCGGGTTAATGAATAACGGTAGAGCATATTCACCGTTCACATATAATGTGGAGAGGCTAGTTCCATGGAGAACATTAACCGGAAGACAACATATCTATTTAGACCATGAAATGTACATCGCCTTTGGTGAAAACCTCCCTACGTATAAGCCATCGCCTGCACCGGAAGTTTACGGGGATTTGAGAGAAACATTAAAAGAAGGTAAAGCAAAAGTATTTAACTGCCTTACGCCTCACGGTAAATGGCACATTCACTCTACATATTGTGACAATATAAGAATGTTAACCCTTTCAAGAGGATGCGAGCCTTGCTGGATAAATGAAGTCGACGCAAAAGAATTAGATATAAAAGATAATGACTGGGTAGAAGTTTACAATGATCACGGTGTTTACTGCACACGGGCAGTTGTTTCCAGCAGGATTCCAAAAGGGGTTTCGATTGTTTATCATGTTCCGGAAAGAACCGTTGGAATTCCTAAATCGCAGGTAAGAGGTAATAAAAGGGCAGGTGGGCATAACAGTTTTACACGAGTCCATTTAAAACCAAACCTACTGGCAGGTGGTTACGGACAGTTCACTTATCATTTTAATTATTGGGGTCCAACTGCACCAAATAGGGATACACACGTGGTTATAAAGAAAATGGATAAAGTAGTCTTTTAATAATTGATTTTTGCATTTAATTAAATACGGGATTAGTTATGGACGTTAGATCACAAGTTTCAATGTTATTCCATCTTGATAAGTGTATTGGATGCCACACTTGTTCAATCGCTTGTAAAAATATTTGGACTGATAGAAAAGGCGCAGAATATATGTGGTGGAATAATGTCGAGACAAAACCCGGAACCGGTTATCCTACAAAGTGGGAAGATCAAAAAATTTATAAGGGTGGATGGGAGAAAAATGGAAATGAAACCATTTCACTAAAGGGCTCTGGAAAAATGAAGGGATTGGTAAACATCTTCCATAACCCTCATCTTCCCGTAATTGATGACTACTACGAACCATGGACTTATAAGTATTTGGATTTAATTGAGTCGCCCAAAATGGATGACCAGCCAACTGCAAGACCAGTATCACTAATCACCGGTGAACCGATTGATATTAAAGCCGGACCAAATTGGGATGATGATTTAAGCGGCACACCCGATTATGGAAGGCAGGATCCTAATCTGAAAAATCTCTCACCCGCTGAACAAGAAGCGATGTTCCAGCTTGAAAAGATGGCATTCTTCTATTTGCCGAGGATTTGTAACCACTGTCTTAATCCTGCCTGTGTCGCATCCTGCCCATCTGGTGCAATTTACAAACGTGGTGAAGACGGAGTTGTATTAATAAACCAAAAAGTTTGCCGTGCATGGCGAATGTGCGTAACAGCTTGTCCTTATAAAAAATCATACTATAATTGGAGTACTGGAAAATCTGAGAAGTGTATTTTATGTTACCCGCGTATTGAATCGGGATTAGCACCAGCTTGCATGCACTCCTGCGTTGGCAGGATAAGATATCTTGGCGTAATGCTTTATGATGCTGACAAAATTGAGAATGTTGCTTCCGCAGAAGAACATGATCTTGTTGACAGTCAATTGGATATAATACTTGATCCTTTTGACGACGAGGTAATTGAATCAGCAAAATCAAACGGTGTTGCCGACTCAACAATTCATACCGCACAATATTCTCCCGTTTATAAATTTGTAAAAAAGTGGGGATTAGCTTTACCACTTCATCCTGAGTTTAGAACGTTGCCGATGCTTTTTTACGTACCACCTATGCTCCCAGTAATGGCATCATTAAGTGATGCGAAGAATAAAGAACAGTTAGAAAAACTAGATCCAATTTCTAAAAAATGGGATGACGATTGGTTGTACGACACCAGTACCGAGGAACTGTGGGGAACAATAGAACAGGCAAGATTCCCGCTACAGTATATGGCTAATCTATTCAGCGCAGGTGATACGGGAAGAATAAGTAATATTCTTAAAAAATTGATGGCTGTTAGAATTCATAGAAGAGATAAAACTGTTGGTGATCTCGATACGGAGAAAGTAAGTTCTACATTATCAGATGTTGGATTAACACCTGAGATGGCAGATGATATTTATAAACTTACTTCTCTTGCAAAATTTGATGACAGATTTACAATACCTCCGGCACATCGTGAACAAGCAATTGAAATGTTAGAGAATACAGGTGATACAAAAGGATCAACCGGTTTTGGGTTCGTTGAGAAACCTGGTAGAGGGATCTAATTTATTGCAACTAAATAATGACTAAAGAAATGACGAATAATTTGAAACATTATAAAAAATTAGCAAAGCTTTTTCAATATCCCGATGACGAATATCCTCTACACGTAAGAGGAAGAATTATTTGCACGTACTTTTGACGTACAGGCAATTACAACTCTTGATATTGGTTACGTTCTATTCGGTGATGATTATAAAAGAGGCGAGCTTCTCGTAAACCTGAATAGAGAACATAAAGAAGCTGATAATGATTGTGGAAATGAGCTAGCCGACAATTTATCAAATCTGTTAGAGCTTCTTCCTAAGATGAAGAATGATGATTTAAGGAAAGAACTAATTCAAAAAATCCTGATGCCTGCATTAAACAAAATAATAAATGAGTTTAATGTTGAAAGCATAAAACTGAAAAACAAAGTTTACAAAAAGCAGTTCAAAACGATCATTGACCAATCAGAAGATTACGGTACAATATACCGAAAGCCCCTAATGGTTGTTTATAAAATAATTGAAAAAGATTTTGGTTATATAAAGTCCCAGGAGGATGATAATAAGAACAGCTTTACAGATTCAATTACATCAGAAATTAAGATTGATAAACAAAAATAATTCTTAGAACAATGGACTTACTAAATAACTTCATTTTTGTTGCTCTGCCTTATGTGGCTTTAACCATTTTCTTAATTGGAACAATCTATCGTTACAGAGGCACCAAATTTAAATTCTCATCATTATCATCTGAATTTTTGGAAGGCAAAAAATTATTCTGGGGCACTGTTCCCTTTCACTGGGGAATAATTGTTCTTTTCTTTGGTCATCTCATTGCCTTTTTAATACCTGAAGCAATTTTAGCATGGAATGGAAATACACTAAGGTTGATGATACTGGAAATATCAGCTTTTATATTTGGATTAAGTGCGCTTGTTGGAATGTTTAATCTTTTGGTAAGAAGAAAAACTAATCCACGTATTGAAGTTGTTACAAGTAAAATGGATTTGTTGATTGAGGTTATAATTGTTGCGGAAATTTTCTTAGGCTTAACGATTGCTTATGGTTTTCGTTGGGGTTCATCCTGGTTTGCCGCTGTAATGTCACCATACCTTAGTTCAATTTTTATACTTAATCCGCAAATTGGAGCAGTATCGGCAATGCCCTGGGTTATAAAACTGCACATCGCTCTTGCGTTTGTTATTGTGCTTCTCATTCCGTTTACTCGACTTGTTCACTTATTAGTTTTCCCTCTAAGCTATTTATGGCGTCCATATCAAAAAGTCGTCTGGAACTGGAACAGGAAAAAAATTCGTAACCCTAAAGCTCAATGGACAATTACAGGACCAAAAAATAATTAAAGTTGCAAAGAAAACTATTTGATGTGCAAAATATTTCTTATTTAAAAACAATCCATACTAAATCGTTTTGATAAATATGTTATGGAAGACAAAGTAACAAGGAAAGCTCATAAGGTTTTATTTTTTAACACACTGGCATTTACAATTTGCTTTGCAGCATGGATGTTAAACGGTGTACTGGTTACTTTTTTAGTTGACAACCAGGTTTTTAATTGGGGACCTATTGAAATCGGATGGCTTATGGGCATCCCGGTTCTTACAGGTGCTTTATTTCGTTTACCAGCGGGAATATTAACTGACAAGTTTGGAGGAAGACCTGTTTTCGGAACTTTGCTTATTGTATGTGCTATTCCAATGTATTTACTTTCTTATGCTAACAGCTTTGTAGGATTTGCACTGGCGAGTTTTGGTTTTGGGCTTACTGGAATCAGTTTTGCAATCGGAAGTGCATTTACATCAGTTTGGTATCCTAAACATTGGCAGGGAAGGGCACTGGGAATATTTGGCGCAGGAAACGCAGGTGCAGCTCTTACTACCCTGTTTGCACCAAC
>JARRKK010000229.1:0-4379 GCA_037388105.1 Ignavibacteriaceae bacterium
GTAAAAATAGATTTGTACAAAAGTGAAAATTTTTATGATACTATAGCAGTAAATGCAACAGGTAATGGATTGTATTTTTGGAAAATTCCAGCGGATATACCAAATGCTTCAGATTACAAAATTAAGATTACAAGTATAGATCAATCTGCCATTTATGATTTCTCAAATAGTACATTCACAATTTACACTGGCAGTGTAACTGTAACTTCACCGAAAGGCGGCGAAAGTTGGCAGGCAGGTACTTCACAGAATATAGAATGGACGGATAATATTCCGGAAGATATTACAATTGATCTTTATAAGGGAGGTTCATTCCACTCAATTATTTCGACCCCGACAGCTAGTGATGGTTCAAAATCATGGGATATTCCTTTTGCACTTGAATCAGGTTCTGATTATAAGGTCAAAATCACCAGTGCAGAGAATGATAGTCTTTTCGATTTTTCTGATGATAACTTTACAATCGTGGGGAACCAGATAACCGTTACTTCACCAAATGGTGGTGAAGACTGGCAGGTTGGTAAATCCCAGATAATTACCTGGGAAGATAATTTAACAGGTAATGTAGAGATACAACTTTATAAAGGTGATATTTTCAATTCATCTATTACGAATTCCACACAAAGTGACGGTCTATACACATGGAATATTTCATCAACCTTAGTGCAGGGTTCTGATTACCGTATCAGGATCCCCAGTGTTGATGATGGTAATGTGTTTGATTTTTCTGACTCAGTCTTTACTCTTTCAAATGATATCAGGGTTACTCTTCCCAACGGTGGAGAAAGCTGGCAGGCAGGTACCGCACATAACATTACATGGGATGATAATATCTCTGGAAACGTTAGGATCGAGCTTTATAAGGATAGTCTAAAAGTTTCAGATATAACACGTACCACTGAAAGTGATGGAGCCTATAATTGGAACATACCGTTAACAACCATAGCCGGCTCAGATTATAAAGTAAAGATACGCAATGTAGATAATGCGGCTGTGTTTGACTTCTCCGATAGTGAATTTGAAATATATGAGGGAAGTATAACAGTCGAATCACCAAACGGCGGAGAGAGTTGGCAGGCAGGCACTTCACAGAATATAGAATGGATGGATAACATAAATGAAGATGTTTCAATCGAACTCTATAAAGGTGGATCATTTCATTCGATCATAGCAACAACAACTGGAAGTGATGGTCGTAGGTCCTGGGAGATACCATTTACACTTGAATCAGGTAATGATTACACAGTAAAGATAACGAGTGTGGATGATCCTAACATCACAGATTTCTCGGATGCTGACTTTACCATAGTAGGTAACCAGATAACGGTAACAGCACCTAACGGTGGTGAAAACTGGCTGGATACTGATGATCAACTTATTACATGGACAGATAATCTAGCAGGACCTGTTGAGATACAACTATTAAAAGGAGGTGTATTTTTTAACTCCGTTACTACATCAACTCCAAGTGACGGCTCTTACACGTGGAATATACCTGGCAGTACCCCATCAGGTTCTGATTATAAAATAAAAATCATTAGTGTTGATGAAGGTAATATTTTTGATCAATCGGACAACAACTTTACTATTATTAATAATAATATTACAGTAACTTCACCAAATGGCGGTGAAAATTGGCTTATTGGGAGCACACAAGAAATTACGTGGACAGATGATATAAGCGGTGATGTTAATATAGATCTCTACAAAGATGGTGTATTTAACTCTCCAATTGCCAGCTCAGTAGCAAGTACGGGAACTTACAGCTGGGAAATTACTGGTGTAACTCCAGGATTTGATTATAGGATAAAAATTACAAGTGTTGATCAACCAGCATTATTTGATATGTCGAATAATGATTTCACATTATTCACAGGAAGTATCACCATTACTTCACCAAATGGAATTGAAAGCTGGCTGGCAGGAAGTTCTCAAACAATTTTCTGGACTGATAATTTAAGTGGTGACGTTAAAATCGATCTTTACAAAGCAGACACATTGTATTCCATAATTTCAGGTCCTACTCCAAGTGATGGTTCCAAGGACTGGCAATTACCTTTTGATATCAAGACTGGTAATGACTACAAAGTGAAAATTACAGGCCTTGATAATACAGAAGTATTTGATTTCTCTGATGCCAATTTCCGTATAGAAGGTTTTGAAATAACAATAACATCACCAAATGGTGGTGAAGTTTGGTATGTTGGTCAGGATTATAACATTACATGGAATGATAATTTAGAGGGAAACATAGATATTCAGCTTTGGAAAGGAGGAGCATTTCATTCAGTGATTGATGGTAACGATCCAAGCGATGGAATAAAAACATGGTCAATCCCTCTTGGTCAGGAGACGGGTTCTGATTTTACAATCAGGATAGCTAGTACTGATAATAGTAATATATTTGATTTTTCAGATAATACTTTCACACTAGCTCATCAAATTATTGTGGAAACTCCTAATGGAGGCGAAAGCTGGCAGGCTGGCAGCGATCAAACTATATCCTGGTCGGATAATTTAACGGGTAATGTTGAGATACAACTGTTTAAAGGAGGTGTATTCCATTCTCAGATTACTAATTCAACACTCAGTAATGGTAATTTCACCTGGCATCTTAGTCCCGGTCTTCCATCGGGTACTAATTACAAAGTAAAAATTGTTAGTGTAGAGGATGTGATAGTATTTGACTTTTCAGATGACAACTTTGAAATTTTCGCAGGATCAGTAACACTTGTTTCACCAAATGGTGGAGAAATCTGGCAGGCTGGCAGCGAGCAAACAATATCCTGGACTTCTGACGTTAGTGAAAATGTTAATATTGAACTTTATAAAGGTGGTTCCCTGCATTCAACAATAGTACCATCTACAGGTAACGATGGGACATATAATTGGACTAGCTCATTTACTACAGAATCAGGTTCCGATTACAAGGTTAAGATAAGCAGCGTTTCAAATCCTAATATTTTTGATTTCTCTGATGATAATTTTACAATAGTCGGTAACGAAATAACTATACTCTCACCTAATGGTGGGGAGACTTGGGTAATTGGGGAACCATACTTTATTACCTGGGAGGCTAATGTAACCGGACTTATTGCAATATATTTATATAAAGGTTCTCAATTGAAATCGATTATTGATGGTAGCGATGTAAATGATGGAAGTTATGCCTGGACAATTCCAGGAAATGTTGAACCGGGATCTGATTATAAGATCCGGATAGAAAGCCGGGATAACGGAAACATTTTTGATGAATCAGATGCTGAATTTACAATAACAAATGTTACAGGGATTGAGAACATATCAAATGAGATTCCGGATATATTTACACTTTACCAGAATTATCCGAATCCATTTAATCCTCAGACAAAGATTGAATTCGGTCTTCCTGAAGAATCAACTGTATCCCTTAAAATATATGATTTAACGGGACAGGAAGTGGATGTTGTTCTTAATAATGAGGTTCTGTTCCCGGGAAAGTTCCGATTTGATTTTGATGCGAGTTATTTACCGTCGGGAATATACTTCTATATCTTGTTAGCAAAATCAAATAAGTCTGATCTATCTATCAAAGAAACAAAGAAAATGATATTGATGAAATAATTAATTGAATATACTATTTGTCTCAATTTAATAAAGTAATTTTATCTCAATTTGAGATAATATGTCTCAATTTACTTAAAAGAGTCTAATTCAAACTTTTTTTACTGACTCATTCTTAGAATGAGATAGGTGCATAACCCATTGAGATTTGACTTTTTAATTTGATATTAACATTTCATTAATATATTCAAGTGTGTGGAAAAATCTAAATTTTTTAGTTATCACAAATAATCAGTACTAGTAATCAACGCTATGTTTTAATAATTAAAAGGAGGGATTCAAAAGTCTCAATTAGGTTTGTTACTCATGTTACGCAGTTTTAGGAGATGATGGATGTTTGCTCTAAATATATTAGAACTGATCAGGATGCTGTGATAAGAGAAAAATATTATTTAAGGTTAAATTATATTTCAGTAATCAATGAATTGATAGAGCAATTTTGATAGTTTAACTTTACTTGTAAAAAGTTTCCTGATTGAAGGGGATTATTCTAAACATTCATTAATATTTAAATTATTTCCCAAAATTCTTGATCCATATCTATTCAAAACTGTTCTGAGGAATATCAACTTCCAATTGCTGCGATGAATCTATTCTAATGAATAAATTGTATCTGTTAGTAACAATATTTATCACAGTATTTTTCATAAATGGTTTTCCCCAACAATCTCCCCTATCGAACGCTAACGTTAATGATTCTGAAAAAATTCCTACCTCACCCTCCGAAGTAATTACAATAATATCACCAAACGGAGGGGAAACCTGGCAGACGGGAA
>JARRKK010000230.1:0-6802 GCA_037388105.1 Ignavibacteriaceae bacterium
CCTGCAATAGCACTGTCAATACCTGAAATCCAGCAAGGAGCTGCAATGACTTTACCTTCCTCATATTCCACAGGATATTCACCCATACGCCAGATATTACCATCATTATCCTGTGCAAAGAATGCCAGTTCAGCTTCAACAAGTTGTTCATCGCTGTAATCGAGATCCCAGGCAACAACTGTATTAATACCATCAATTTCTTTTGTAAGATCAGTTACGTGAATCTCTACACGATGAGAAAGAGGTTCATTTTCATCGCTAAGTGTTGTACCCTCGTATATATAACGTGTACCAGGATTTAATGGCATCCACTCATTGGTCATATTTGTTGGATTATCAAAATTGTTGCGGTCAAAATTTTCATGCTGTTGTGACGGCATCTCATCTTTTTGCGCTTTTGCACAACCGATAAAAGGACCAACAATAACTATTGCTATCAGCATTATTGTAATTGAGACTTTCATAAAATTTCCACCAAATTTGTTTTTAATTACATGCTAAACTGAAGATTGGGTGAAAAATTTAATAGAATTCTTAAACCCCACAGATCTTCTCTAAAAGTTCTCTCAACCAGCTCGGGTTCTCCGTCTTCCTCCGGATCATAATCATCCGGCAGAGCCATAACTTTTCCGTTATTAAATTCGCCGTTTAATTCAAGCGTTAAAAAGGAAGAAGGACGAAATGACAGCAAAGCTTCAATTGTACTTAACGTACCATTATAGTAGTCTCCATTTTCCCATACTATTGCAGTACTTACTATTCGCTTCTGTGCTGTTGTTGCTGCAAGATAATATCTGAACCATTCATATGAACCGGCGGGAATGTCAACTCCTGAGGACACTTCAAACGGTTCAGGAGGTCTGTCACCCGATGGTAGTAAGCCTCCCTCAAACTGATCGCCGCTTTCAAAAAGCCAGTTTATAGGAACTGCACTTACTTCGTAACTTTCCCACGCAGTATTAGTTTGATTATTATATAAGCGCCCTGCCAACTCGTAAGTTGTTAAACGTACTGCTGACCAATCAGGCCTAGGTCTATACTCTCCGGATAAAACCCATATATGAACACCATTTCTCGGTACAAAACTCAGAGAATTATCGTAACCATCTCCAATTAAAATTGAACTAAAATTAAGGTCCAGCAAATCATTCGGGTAATCGATCCGAATACCATAGGTATATTTCTTTCCTTCTAAATCTTCACGATCGTTATATAGTCCCCAAATTCCAACTAAAAAGTTTTTTTCACCCATAAAACTTGAAGTACGAAGTGTTAAATCAACTCCAGCTGACCATGCATCTGTATGTCCTAATTGATCACCAAAAGTTCCAATAACTCCAAATGATGATTCTTCAAAAATATTTTGTCTTATTCTTAAAGAACCCATTGTGGTTTGAGGAACATTTATTGTGCTGTCTTCATCAACATCTCCCCACTGAAAATCATCAACTTTTCTTGTGTTAACAACCAGTGCCCCGAAATTCGTATTTCCTGCGCGTCCGTTTAATTTAATTCCGGCGTTTATTGGTATTTCCTGCTGGCTATCCTGATCTTTTCCAGCTAATCCAATCCGACGACTGTAGAAAGGAATCATGTTATCTTCATCAAGTCCAAGTCCGAATTCGAAAATATCCAGTCCTCTTAAAAAGAATGTTCTCTTTTCAGGAAAGAATAGTGGAAAACGGGATAAATTAATTTGACGAACATCAACTTCTGTTTCAGCAAAATCCGTATTAACAGTTAATGCAGATAAAATATTTGGTCCAAATCTTTGTGTAACATCAAGACTTGGTTCCAATTTGTATTCAGTATCATCCGGAGAATATGTTGAAGCTCTGCCTACTAAAGAAGGACGAATACTTAATCCAACGCCATGATCAAATGCAGGTAAATCCGATAATATTCCTGCCTGGTTCGTCTGATAAATTGCGTGATCACGCTTTGCACTTGCCCAACGACTTGTTTCCTGTATTCTTTGAACCCGTCGTTGAATGTTAAACCCCCACTCATTTAGGTCCTGTCCGTAACTCAGGCTTTTTATCGGGATACGAAATTCTGCATACCAGCCTTTACTATCTATTGAAGTTTTGGCTTCCCAAATTTCATCCCAATCACTGTTTACATCTTCACCCTGTTCAATAACCAAACCGTCGAATCTTGCACCGCTTGGATTGACTGCGAATACATATCCGGAACGACCATCAAGAAAAGTATCGAACACAATAACAATATGATCTTCATCAGCTAAATCCGAATCTCGAGCTTTGGAAAAAGAAGTAATATCATTCGGGAAAAGATCATAACAGCGTACTGCCACCAGGATATAATCAGCATTTGTAAAAATTTTCACAACTGTAGGAGCTTCGGGGACACCACCCTCCTCAGGATCAATTGTTGTAAGATCGGAAATGGAATCCTCGCCGGCATTCCATTCTTCCAGGCTAAACATTCCATCAAAAATAAAATCCTCAGATAATTCATTCGTTTTAAGCACTGGCTTTTCTCTCACAACTTCTTCCTCTTCTTCCTCTTCTTGTGCTGTTAAGGGAAAAAAGAGAGCAATACCCAAACACCATAGAATTAATTTCCTGGATACCATAATTTACCCTCAGTAGTTGAATATATTTTTACTGATATTGCATCATTTAGAAGGGTGATTTATACCCGCTAAATCTACTTTAAAGTAGATATGCCCTCTAATATTAAATGCCCTCAAACTATTCTAACAAGATTTTGTTAGCATTCGCTAAATTTTATTCTCCACGGTTGTCCAAATTAGAAAAAATATCGTAAGACGCAATAAAAAAATTTAATTTAAATTTCAGATAACATAAAAAGGTGTATCAACTGTCTCCATTTGGATACAAGATTGCTCAAATCCCAGTAAGTTCTTAGTTATATGTTCTTGTCTCTTAATTCGTTTAAATTAATTTTTCCCAGAAATCTCTTAATTTAATTTTTCTTTTAACCTCAAAAACAAATTCCGCTATTTAATTAATCCTTGTTTGCTCTCTGACAATAATTATGTTTTATATATTAAAAATAATGGTTATAACTAAGACATCTCTCCCCGGTTAATTAATTATCCAGCTAAGTTACATATAGTTAACTTATTTTAAAAAATTATATTAAAATGCCAATCTTCAAAAATGAATCCACAATATATTTTATCGTTACTCTCTTCGCATGACGAATGCTACTGAATTTAATTATCAGGTCTCTGTACCATTGGAGTAGTTTTTCCATAAACATCCTGAGATATTTCATACGCATGCTTCTCTAAATCCAGTGCCTGAGTACGAATTTCGGTCATAGCACCCAGAATAACCTGGGAGACCTCAATTAGCTCTAAAGATTCCTTCTGTGCTTCCTCACCTTTCCAACCCAAACAAATATAGCCAATACCAGGTGCATAATACTTTTCTTTGATCCCTGATTCGCCATAATTAAACTCATTTATTATCAGAACATCCTCGTAACAATCTAATGGCACACATTTACTCTGACCAATTTTATCTATTTGCGCACGATCATTCCAATCAATTTCTGGTGCCCACCCCTTGGAGTAACTGGGTGAACCCAACTGTGGGTTTGAATACATTTCGATTCCAGGTCTTGCTTCAGCTAAACCTGCAATCCAGGTTGGAGCTTCCTCCAAAACTCCATCAGCATCATATGCCTCCGGATGCTCACCAAAAAACCAGACCGTACCATCTTTATCCTGGGCATAAAATGCAATTTCAATCTCAGCTAATTCACCATCTACATAATCTACGATCCAGACAACAACTGTATTTGTACTACCTATAACTTTGGATAGATCTGTAACTGTAAATTCTATTCTTCGCGCAATCTTCTCACTTTCTTCTATAGCATAACCTTCATAGACAAGATGAGTTCCGGGTATTAAAGGGAACCATTTATTATCTATTGTTATTGATGAGTAATCAAAATTGTTTGGATTGAAGTCCTCCCAATCTTTCTGTGACTTGTTATTTTTTGCAAAGGCATTTAAAGTAAGAATCAGTATTGAAAAGAAAATGCTGAACGCCACTTGATGATAAAAGATATAACCCATTGTAATTGTAATACTTTCTTCTTGTTGTTTTGTGAATTATTATTTAAAAAAATACAAAGCTTATAATAGTATTTAACTAATTATCCATTGTTAGGTGATTATAATTTTTTTAATCCCCCTCCCTCAAATTCCAGTTGCTTTTCATCTCCTTGATAAGATTCTCCAAATCGCCATGAAAATCCAAAATAAAACACTGGTTCATTACGATATAATTGGGTGTTTTGGATCAATTGTGGCGTGTCAAGATCCCAAATTTCTTTATATGTATGAAGGATATCTGTAATTGTAAATGTTATAGATAGCTGATCAGAAAATAGTAATTGTTTAATCCCTGCATTCAGAAAAAAGATTTCTTTCTTTTTGCCTTGCGGTGTTATTACCGGTGATAAATATGAAAAATTTATTTGAAAAAGTAGTGTCTTCCTGGTTATTCTAAAGAGTGAGTAATAATCTACCAATCCTGATAAGGAACTTTTATTATTGGAATAACCCAGATTGGATCCGTTTATCTCGTCGTTATAAATGCTTGCACTTAAATCGAAATCCCACCAATCGGTTAGTTTTCCTGAAAATATTACTTCAATACCGGCTAATCGCTGGTCAGAAAGATTCTCCGTTGTAATCACTACAACACTGTCATCATATACATTTGCTATATCTGTAAAAGCATTGTATTTATACCGATAGAAAAGAGACTGTGTAAATGTGAACTGTTCTCCAACATTTTGATATGACAATTCAAGTGAATGGATTTCTTCGGGCTTTAATAGTGGATTGCCGCTCACAGCATTTCGCGGGTCTATATATTCCGGATATGGGTTTAGCATGTCAGCTTCAGGACGATTTAGTCTTTTTCCGTAGCTGAAACCAGCATTCTGAAATTGATCAATTTCGAAAGCTAATTTGAATGAAGGAAACAAATTAAAGTAATCATTTGGTATCAATGAATCAATTGGTTCTATAAGATGAGATTTAACGTTGGTCTGTTCCCCCCTTAATCCCAATTCCAGACTAAAATTCCCTATATCCCTGTTATGAATAGCATATCCTGAATTAACATTTTGATCGAAAATAAATCTGTTCGGGTTATCTTCAGTGTTATAATAAATGTTATCATTGATAAATTCCCCTAAATACCCTACTTCAAAATCACTCACATCATTTAATGGTACTGCATATTCTGCAATTAGCTCATATTGATGTCCGGTTTTGTTAACAAATATTTTTTGCTGTGAGCTTTCATTGGCGGGGATAGAATAAATATCATTAAAAGTCTGATCTTCTTGTTCGTCGTATCCTGAATATGCACCTTCAAGTACCAGACTATGATTTTCATCTCCATTAAAATAGTGTGAATATGCAAGACCACCTTCACCTTCCCTTTCATATTCATCATTAGTACTGTTAGATTGTAATTTATACTCATATTGACCCTGTTCATCGAGAAGAGAAATATCAGAACTACCTTTGTGATTTGAATTTTTTGATAAATAGTGACCGGTGATTTCAAAAATATTCTCATCACCGGGTTGAATTACTAAGCCTGCATCAAATACATGAGCCAATGGTTTTGTTAAAGAACTTCCGTTCTCATCATATAAGGAGAGTTGCCCACTATTTACGGAATTATTGATTATTCTTTTATCTGAAAATATATTTTTCCCTGATGGTCGCTGCAGTGAATAACTTAACGTGTTATTTAATTTCTTTGAACCATAGCTTTGAATAAAACTGGTATTATATCGTTTTTCATTCCCTATATTCCCAATTAATTCACCATTGAATCCGGTTTCCGAATCTTCTCTTTGAATAATATTTATGATCCCACCTGAACCTTGTGCACTGTATTTAGCTGATGGGTTTGTTATTATTTCTATACGTTCGATTGTATAAGCAGGCATTTGTTGTAAGGCTATTGGTGCGTTTCGTCTTAGCCTGGCGGAAGATCTGCCATTTATTAAAAATGTAACATTTGAAGTACCGCGCAGAGTAACATTTCCATTGACATCTACGGACAAAGATGGAATGTTCTGTAAAATATCACTAGCAGAACCCGATTCACTAATAATATCTTTTCCCACGTTATAAACTTTTTTATCCAAGGAAGTTTCTATAGTACTCTTTTCACCGGTGACACTAACTTCATCCAAAAGAATTGATAGTTTACTTATAGCTAGTTTTCCAACGTATATATTGCCTTTTAGCTCAAATACGGGTGTTTCTACTTTTTGATATCCAACAAAACTTGCGATAATAAAGTATTTGCCCTCATTAATATTTTCGAACTTGAAGTTACCATCAGCATTTGTAACAGTTCCGGCCACTTGAGAACTATCTGTATCTTTCAATAGAACCAGGTTAGCATATAACATTGGTTCATCAGTATCAGAGTCAACTACTTGTCCTGTAATTATATAATTTGATTGTGCTGATAATATCGAACTTAAAAGCAAAATGAGTGTAATTCTTATAACTATATAATACAAAAATTGCCCCTATTACTTAATGATACGAATTTGAGATTGTACAATTATTCAAGAAATAAATTTTTATGCTCCGGATTGTAGAGGATTAACAAATAATTCATTGGATTATAAAAATGTCCCCTGGTATTTTATGAATTTATGAAGTTAGATCATTTAGAAAGGTATCTCATCCCTACTAAATCTACTTTCTTTATATTAGATATCTACTCTAATAAGTGCCCTCAAAATATACTTAACG
>JARRKK010000231.1:0-7614 GCA_037388105.1 Ignavibacteriaceae bacterium
ATTCTAATTTCACAATATTCACAGGTGGAATAACGATATCCACACCGAATGGTGGAGAAATCTGGAAGGCTGGTACTACACAAACTATCACCTGGGCAGATAATATTGCTGAAGATGTATCGATTGAACTTTATAAGGGAGGAACATTACATTCAGTTATAGACCCAGTAACTGCAAGTGATGGCACAAGGAGCTGGAATATACCATTCACACAAGAATCTGGTTCAGATTATACTGTTAAGATAACTAGTGTAAATAATCCATCTATATTTGACTTTTCAGATGCTAATTTTACCATTATTGGCAATGGAGTAACTGTTGTCTCTCCTAATGGCGGTGAAAATTATCTTATCGGCAGTACCCAGATAATCACCTGGACAGATAATTTATCCGGAAATGTTGATATTCAATTATATAAAGCTGGAATATTTCATTCCTCAATAACGACATCAACAGCAAGCGATGGTTCTTACACATGGAACATTAATGACCCTTCTATCATCCAGGGTTCGGACTATACTGTAAGGATTTCAAGTGTGGATAATGGTAACGTATTTGATTTTTCTGATAATAATTTTACACTTTCAAGCTTTCTAACAGTAACATCACCGAATGGTGGTGAAAATTGGCAACAAGGAACTACACATACAATAAATTGGACCGATAATCTGACTGAAGAAGTCAAAATTGAACTTTTTAAGGCTGGAGTTTTTCGTGCAGAATTAATAGCTTCTACCCAAAGTGACGGGTCTTACAATTGGGATATCCCGGATACTACTACCCCCGGTTCAGACTATAAAGTGAAGATATCGAGTGTTGATAATGCATCAATATCTGATTTTTCAAATAATAATTTTACAATTTTTGCTGGCGGAATTACTGTATCCTCACCGAATGGCGGGGAGATTTGGCAGGCTGGTTCCACACATCCAATTCTATGGTTAGATAATATTGCTGAAAATGTTAAGATAGATCTTTATAAAGGCGGTTTATTATATTCTCCAATTGATCCATCCACCTCGAGTGACGGCACCTTAAATTGGACTATACCTTTTGTTCAGGAAAATGGAAATGATTACACTTTAAAGATAACGAGTGTAAGTGATCCTGGAATATTTGACTTCTCAGATAATGATTTTACAATTGTAGGTAATCAGATAACAGTAACATCACCTAACGGTGGCGAGACGTTTTTGGCTGGTACTCCACTAAACATTACCTGGACTGATAATCTTACAGGAAATGTTGAAATTCAATTATATAAAGCCGGAGTGCTTTATTTGGTAATTGATGCTTCGGATCCAAGTGATGGTGATTATCCCTGGACCATATCGCAGTCTATCCCATCCGGTTCGGATTACCAGGTAAAGATTCTAAGTGAAGAAAATGGTAATATATTTGATCTATCTGATGCCAATTTTACTATAGTAAATAATGATTTAACAGTTACTTCACCAAATGGTGGTGAAAACTGGCTTACAAATACAACACAGAATATTACATGGACTGATGATATTGATGGTAATGTAAAGATCGACCTCTATAAAGGAGGGGTGTTTAATTCAGAGATAACAGCTGCCACACCAAGCGACGGTTCGTTCTCCTGGAATATTCCAGGGGGCACCTTAACAGGCTCTGACTATAAAATAAGGATAACAAGCGTTGATCAGCCAGTTTTATTTGGTGAATCAAATGCAAGTTTTACAATATTTACAGGTGGAATTACTATTTCCTCACCTAACGGAGGAGAAAGCTGGCAGGCTGGAGAACAACGTATAATAACATGGGCAGATAATGTTGTGGAGAATGTTAAAATTGACCTATACAAAGGTGGAACATTCTTTTCTGAAATAGTTTCTTCAACTTCAAGTGATGGAGTATATAACTGGGATATACCATTTGATTTCATTGGAGGCACTGATTTCACTGTGAAGATAACAAGTGTAGTCAATCCCGGTGTATTGTTTGATTTCTCAGATTCCAACTTTACAATACTTTCTAATCAGATAACAGTATTATCACCTAACGGTGGTGAGACGTTTCTGGCGGGTACTTCACAAAGCATTACCTGGTCAGATAATTTAACAGGTAATGTTGAAATTCAGCTATATAAGGCAGGAATATTTAATTCTGTAATCGATGCTTCGGACCCAAGTGATGGTGAATATATCTGGAATATTCCAGGTACTCTTATTTCAGCTTCCGATTATAAAATAAAGATTCAAAGTTTCGATGACGCCAATATTTTTGATCTATCCGATGCCAGTTTTACTATAGTAAATAATGATTTAACCGTTACTTCACCAAATGGTGGTGAAAACTGGCTAACAAACACATCACACGAGATTACCTGGACCGATGATATAAATGGTGATGTAAATATAGATCTGTATAAAGCTGGAGTGTTTGATTCTCAGATAGTTGCTGGTACTCCGAGTGATGGCTCCTTCACCTGGAACATTCCGGGAGGCACATTAACAGGATCCGATTATAAGATAAGAATAACGAGTGTTGATCAGCCGGTATTGTTTGATGAATCAAATGCAAATTTTACAATTTTCACAGGCGGCATAACGGTATCCTCACCAAATGGTGGAGAAAATTGGCAGGCTGGCACAACACAAAGTATTACCTGGGCAGATAACATTGCCGAAGATGTTTCCATTGAACTTTATAAAGGAGGAACATTATATACCGTTATTGATCCATCAACTGCAAGTGATGGCACTAGAAGCTGGGACATACCCTTTAATTTTCAAACTGGAACTGATTTCACTATAAAAATTGCAAGTGTGAATAATCCAGGTATAATATTCGATTTTTCGGATGCTAACTTTACAATTACCGGCAACCAGGTAACGGTTACTTCACCAAACGGTGGCGAGACATTTCTAGTTGGTACCTCACAAATTATTACCTGGACAGATAATCTTACAGGAAATGTTGAAATTCAGTTATATAAAGCAGGAGTATTTCTTCAATCAATAGAACCATCGACACCAAGCGATGGTGAATACACCTGGAATATTTCCAACAGTCTGGTACAGGGTTCAGATTACAAGATAAGAATATCTAGCGTAGTTGATGGAAACATATTTGATTTTTCAGATGCTGAGTTCACACTCTCAAATGAATTGATAGTCACCACACCTAATGGAGGAGAGAATTGGCAGCGAGGAACAATACATACAATTAGCTGGTCTGATAATTTAAGTGAAAATGTTAAGATAGAACTATTTAAAGGCGGAGTATTAAATTCAGAAATAACGCCATCGACGCCAAGCAATGGTTCATTTTCCTGGGCTATTCCATTGGGTATTACACCTGCCTTAGACTATACTATAAAAATAACAAGTGTTAATAATGACTCAGTTTACGACTTTTCAGATGCTAATTTTTCTATTTTTGCCCCTGGTATTACTGTCACAACACCTAATGGAGGAGAAAGCTGGTCCGCAGGAACCTCTCAAACTATAAACTGGACTGATAATCTAAATGAGAATGTTTCAATTGAACTTTACAAAGGTGGAGTAATCCATTCTGTTGTAGATCCTTCAACCAGTAGTGACGGTTCAAGAGGCTGGGATATTCCATTTACACTTGAATCCGGTACAGATTACAGAATTAAATTAACTAGTGTTGATGATCCCGGAATATTTGACTTCTCAGATAATGATTTTACAATAGTAGGTAACCAGATAACTGTGACATCTCCCAATGGTGGTGAAAGCTGGCTTGATACAGAAGATCATTTGATTACCTGGACGGACAACCTAGAAGGAAATGTTGACATTCAGCTATACAAAGCAGGAGTATTTTATTCGTCTATTGTTACAAATGAGCCCAGCGATGGTGAATATCCCTGGAATATTCCGGGTACAACTCCATCCGGTTCGGATTATAAGATAAAGATTCTAAGTTCAAATGACGGAAATGTATTTGATCTATCTGATGCAAATTTCACGATTGTAAGTAATGATTTAACAGTAGTTACACCTAATGGTGGAGAAAACTGGCTAACAAATACAACACAGAATATTACCTGGACTGATGATCTGGATGGTAATGTAAAGATAGATCTATATAAAGCAGGAGTATTTAATTTAATGATAACAGCCTCCACTCCGAGCGACGGTTCTTTCAGTTGGAACATTCCTGCAGTTATGACAACAGGTTCTGACTATAAAGTACGAATAACCAGTATTGATGATCCTATATTATTTGATGAATCAAATTCTAATTTCACAATATTCACAGGTGGAATAACGATATCCACACCGAATGGTGGAGAAATCTGGAAGGCTGGTACTACACAAACTATCACCTGGGCAGATAATATTGCTGAAGATGTAAACCAGTGTACTTAATCCTGGTTTACTATCCGATACCTCAGATGCTGACTTTACTATTACTGCTAACCAAATTACAGTAGTTTCACCGAATGGTGGTGAGGCTTGGAATATTGGTGGTTCACGTCAAATTATCTGGACAGATAATATAACAGGTAATGTTGAAATACAGTTATATAAGGGTGGGACATTTCTTAATTCTATAGTCACGTCAACACCAAGTGATGGCTCACATACCTGGAATATACCAAACAACCTGGTACAAGGGTCAGATTACAGAATAAGAATATCGAGTGTAGATGACAACAATATATTTGATCTCTCGAATGGAGACTTTACCTTATTGAATGAATTAATTGTAGCAGTACCAAACGGAGGAGAAAGTTGGCAGCGAGGTACAACGCATACAATTAATTGGTCTGACAATATAAGCGAGAATGTAAAGATAGAACTATTCAAGGGTGGAGTATTTAATTCAGTAATATCACTGTCTGCTGTAAGTAATGGATCATTCTCATGGAACATCCCCGTAAGCACTAACCCGGGATCAGATTATACAGTAAAGATAACTAGCGTTAACAATCCAAGTATTAATGATGTTTCTGATGCAAACTTTGAGATATTTGCCGGAGCCATCACAGTTGTATCACCTAATGGAGGAGAAAGTTGGGCAGCAGGATCAACTCAAGTGATAAGCTGGAATAATAATATCTCAGAAAATGTAAAAATTGACCTTTATAAAAATGGTATATTCAATTCAAACATAACCTCTTCGACATCAAGTGATGGTACCTATAACTGGGATATTCCATTTACCCTGCAAAGTGCTTCTGATTATACTATAAAGATAACCAGTGTTAGTGATACAAGTATTACTGATGTTTCTGATGCTAACTTTACAATAATAGGCAACCAGATAGCCGTTACATCACCAAACGGTGGTGAAAACTGGTTGGAATCCGAGGATCAGTTAATAACATGGACAGATAACTTAGCAGAAAATGTACAGATACAATTATTCAAGGGCGGGATATTTCATTCTTCAATCACAACGTCAACTCCAAGCAGTGGATCATTTGTCTGGAATCCTCCTTCATCTATACCATCTGGCTCGGATTATACAATAAAAATCTCTAGTGTGATTGATGGTGCTATATTCGACTTTTCTGATAATACGTTTACAATTATAAATAATAATATTACAGTTTTAACTCCAAATGGTGGTGAAAACTGGCTTATTGGCAGCTCGCATACAATTACCTGGACAGATGATATAAGTGGTGAAGTTAAAATTGAGCTTTTAAAGTCAGATACATTATATTCTAAAATAGCCATTTCTGTTCCGAGCAGTGGCAGTTACAACTGGAATTTTGCAGGTGCGGCTCCCGGTCAGGATTATAAAATAAAAATTACAAGTATCGATCAACCAGCATTATTCGACCTCTCTGATAACGATTTTAGTTTATTTTCAGGAGACATCACTGTAGTTACACCAAATGGTAGTGAAAGCTGGCTGGCAAATAGTTCACAAACTATTTTCTGGTCTGACAATATTGATGGTGATGTTACAATTGATCTGTATAAATCAGACACATTGCATTCAATCATATCAGGCCCAACTTCCAGTGATGGTGCCAGAGACTGGACATTACCTTTTGATATTGAATCAGGAGATGACTATAAAGTTAAGATTACAAGTGTCGATAATCCGGCAATATTTGATTTTTCGGATGCTAACTTTACTATAGAAGGATTTGAGATAACTATAACTTCACCTAATGGTGGCGAAGTTTGGTACGTCGGTCAGGACTATAATATTACCTGGACAGATAATTTAACAGGTAGTATTGAAATTCATCTCTTGAAAAATGGAGTGTTTGATTCTGTAATTGATCCTTCAGATCCAAGTGATGGAATTAAAACATGGTCTATTCCAGCCGGACAGGAAACTGGTTCCGATTATTCTATTAGAATTGCAAGTACTGATAATAGCAATATTGTTGATACTTCTGATGCCAGATTTACACTGGCCCAGTTCATAGTAATGGAATCTCCGAATGGAGGTGAAAGTTGGCAGTCAGGTAGTACTCAAACCATTACCTGGAACGATAACTTGGTTGGAAACGTCAAGCTTGAGTTGTACAGAAATGGAGTGAAGCATTCTGATATCATTACCTCAGCTCCAAGTGATGGAGCTTATACCTGGGTTATTCCTGCAAGTACTATTGCTGATACCACGTACAAAGTAAAAATTATTAGTGCAGAGGATACAACAGTTTTTGATTATTCCAATAACAACTTTGAAATATTCTCCGGATCCATTACAGTTGATTCTCCAAATGGTGGCGAAATCTGGCAAGCGGGAACTACTTATTCAATAACCTGGAGTTCAGATATTACTGAAAATGTTAAGCTCGAACTTTATAAAGGTGGGTCTTTACATACAACAATAGATCCATCCACGAACAATGATGGTCAATTTAACTGGGATAATATGCCGTTTACCATCGAATCGGGCTCTGACTATCAAATTAAGATAACCAGTACTTCCAATCCTGCTACATTTGATTTCTCTGATGGTAATTTTACAATTAACGGTAACGAAATCACTGTTACATCTCCGAATGGCGGTGAAACCTGGCTTATTGGTGAGCCTTATTTCATAACTTGGAACGATAACTTAGTGGGTAATGTAGAAATATTACTCTACCAAAACAATAACGTCAAGCTTGTTATTGATTCTAACGATCCGAGCGATGGATCATATACCTGGACAATTCCGGGATCGCTTCAGCCTGGTTCAAATTACAAGATAAAAATTTCAAGTGTTAATGATGCAAATATATTTGATTTCTCGGATGCTGAATTTACAATAACAAATGTACTTGCTGTTGAAAACATCTCAAATGAGATTCCTGATATTTATACTCTTTATCAAAATTATCCGAATCCATTTAATCCCCAAACAAAAATTGAGTTTGGTCTTCCTGAAGAATCAACTGTAACGCTTAAAATATACGATTTAACGGGTCAGGAAGTTGATGTTGTTCTCAATAATGAGAATCTCTATGCAGGAAAGTTCAGATTTGATTTCGATGCAACATACTTACCATCAGGTGTATATTTCTACATCCTAACTGCAAAATCAACAACATCTGATCTTTCAATTAGAGAAACAAAGAAGATGATACTAATGAAATAACATTTTTGATGATTTTCTATAAGATTATAATATAATCTTAGTGATTAAAACCCGGGTTGTCGA
>JARRKK010000232.1:0-4350 GCA_037388105.1 Ignavibacteriaceae bacterium
ACGATGTTGGACTTGATTCCACTTTACCCATTACAGCAGGAATCAGAGATATAGTAGTTACGTTAATCATTGCTCTACTGTTAGTGATATTGGTGGTGTTTATTTTTATTCAGGATTGGAGAGCAACACTTATCCCCACCCTCGCTATCCCGGTATCCCTTATTGGTGCATTTATCTTTTTTCCGGCACTTGGTTTTACTATTAACGTTTTATCACTTTTAGGATTGGTCCTCGCTATAGGAATTGTAGTGGATGATGCCATTGTTGTTGTTGAAGCTGTACAGGTGAATATTGCTAAAGGGATGAAGGCAAAAGAGGCTACACTTGATGCAATGTCAAAAGTAACTGCCCCGGTTATTGCAACTACACTTGTATTAATCGCAGTATTTATTCCTGTCGCCGGAATGGCTGGCATTACTGGAATTTTATATCAACAGTTTGCCATTACCATCGTAGTCTCTGTAATTGTATCATCAGTCAATGCGTTAACCCTGAGTCCGGCACTTTGTTCACTCTTATTGAAAGAGCCAAAACCATATGGAGGTCCATTGGGGTGGTTCTTTAAAAAATTCAATGGTGGAATGGATAAAAGTACTGATGCTTACATGAGTTTTACCAATGTTGTTTCTCGTAAAATTAAACGGGGTATAGTATTCCTGATCATAATGACGATTGCAGCGGTATTTTTTGGAAAGCTTGTACCCGGTGGTTTTATTCCTGAAGAAGATATGGGTTACTTCTATGTAAATATTCAATTACCAAATGCAGCTTCACTTCAAAGAACAAGCGTTGTCTCAGAACAAATTGAAAAAATTCTTCTTGAATATCCGGAAGTTCAATTTGTATTAAATGCGACCGGCTATAGCATGCTCACCGGATCAACTATTCCTAACAATGGATTTATGTTTGTCACTCTTAATAACTGGTCAGAAAGAGACTATACTGCCAAGGAAATGATAGACAAAATAAATGCTCGTCTTTCAAAGGAAATAAAAGGTGCTCAAGTATTTGCTTTTGGTCCACCTGCTATTCCTGGTTTGGGGAGCGGTTCAGGTTTTAGCATTATGTTACAGGATCGGGCAGGAAACTCGCCAGAATATCTTGCAGAAAATACAATGATTTTTTTGGGAGCTGCAAATGAACGACCTGAAATTGGAGTCGCATTCACAACCTTCCAGGCAACCGTACCACAGAGATTCATGGATATCGATAAAGAAAAAGCTCTTAAGCTGGGTGTTCCGCTTAATGATCTATATACCACTATCGGTGCATTTATGGGTGGTGCGTATGTAAATGATTTTACCCGATTTGGTCGTCTGTATAAAACCTACATACAGGCGGACCCCCAATACAGAGTGGATGAAAGCCAGATAAATAATTTTTTTGTTAGAAATAATAACGGAGAGATGGTGCCCCTTGCCACATTCACTACGATAACACCAATATCAGGACCTGATTATACTAACAGGTTCAATTTGTATAGGTCGGTGGAAGTTACAGGAGGACCAGCGCCGGGATATACTTCTACTGATGCTATGACTGCTCTTGAAGAAGTAGCAGGCGAAGTATTACCTCAAGATATGCGATATAGCTGGAATGCAATGTCTTACCAGGAAAAAAAGGCTTCCGGCTCACTCGGTATCATTCTTACATTTTCATTGATCTTTGTGTTTCTGATTCTCGCTGCTCAGTATGAAAGTTGGTCGCTTCCATTTGCAATTTTGTTGGGAACTCCTTTTGCAATATTTGGTGCCTTATTCGCGCTTTGGGTAGGCAGATTGATTAGTCCAACTTTTGAAAATAACATTTTCGCCCAGGTTTCATTCGTGATGCTAATTGGTATGGCAGCTAAGAACGCAATCCTGATTGTTGAATTTGCAAATGAAGAATTCAAAGGAGGTCTAAGCCTCTTTGATGCAGCAGTCAAAGCAGCTAAATCAAGGTTCCGACCTATTTTGATGACGGCGTTTTCATTTATTCTTGGAGTGTTTCCACTAGTTGTTGCATCAGGTACTGGTTCTGAAGCACGGCAGGTAATGGGTGTTGCTCTATTAGGGGGGATGACTATCGCAACACTACTCGGGGTATTTTTCTATCCCATGCTATTTATATTTATTGGGAAAGTTGGCAGGTACGAACAGAAACGGGAACTAAATATTTCAACTCAACCTGAGAAATTAAATGAATAGACGCCTGAACAAACTCTCGGTTGTTGCACTTTTCTTTTTAGGAATCATACTTTATTCCTGTGCTGTTGGTCCTGATTTTCAAAAACCTGAAACACAGGTTCCAAAATATTTTACTAATTATGATTCTTTAGCTGTTGATACGTTAGTCAATCTTAAGTGGTGGGAAATTTTTAATGATCCAATACTTGATACACTGGTTTTAACGGCACTGCAAGAAAATAAAAATGTAAACATAGCTATCGCCAGAATAGAAGAGGCTCGCGCAAACTTTGGATTTACAGAAGCAGATATTTATCCAAGATTCGATATTCAAGGAGAAGCTAAACGGGGCAATTATGCAGGTAGCAGTATTCAACTAGATTCAGAAACAAATGGTTTTTTTATTGCACCTGTCGTGAATTGGGAAATTGATTTCTGGGGAAAATTCAGAAGAGCTAATGAATCTGCGCAAGCTCAATATCTCGCATCAGAATTTTCCTTAAGAAAAATTCAAATCAGTTTGATTAGCGAAGTTGTAAGTACGTATTTCCTTTTACTTGACTATCGAGAAAGATTGAAAATTTCGGAGAGCACTTTAAAATCAAGAATGGAAAGTTTAAGAATTATCCAGGAAAGATTTGATAAAGGAATTGTTCCGGAAATAGATCTTAACCAGGCACAAATTCAAAAAGAAATTGCTGCAACTACAGTTCCGTTATACAAGCGACTTGCAGTGCAAACCGAAAATTCTCTTAGTATTCTTCTCGGAAAATTACCTACTTCAATTAAATCAGGAACAGGGTTAGAAAACCGGGATATACCACCAGATATTCCAACCGGACTTCCATCTCAATTGCTGGTAAGACGACCGGACATTGCTGAATCAGAGTATCTGCTTCAATCACAAAATGCACAAATTGGTGTTGCTGTAGCTAAAATGTTTCCGTCTATCAGCCTGACCGGATTGTTTGGTCTTGCAAGTGATGATTTATCGACATTAACTGTCGGGGATCCGGCGTGGTCAATTAGTGGAACATTGTTAGGTCCATTGTTTAACTTCGGGAAAAATACAAGTCGTGTTGAAGTTGAGGAAGCAAAAACCCAGCAGGTACTTTATCAATATGAATACACAGTTATTAATGCTTTCCGTGAAGTTGAAGATGCATTAATTGATGTGCAGACTTATAAGGAACAACTTGAGTCACTGACCAGACAATATATTGCAGCGAAGAATGCCGAAAAATTATCCAGAATGAGATATGATCTTGGTGTTACAAGTTATCTTGAAGTTTTAGAATCAGAGAGAACATTATTCAATGCAGAACTCCAACTATCTGAAATACGGCAGGCTACTTTCAACTCGTATATAAGATTATACAAAGCACTCGGTGGTGGATGGATATCGAAAGAGGAATATGTTAATGCGAAGAACGATAAGATGGAAGAGAAATAATTCAAGGTTAAAATTTCAAAATATATTTATAATAACTGTGTTACACCAAAGAAAAGATTAAAGTTATTGTAAATTGCCTCACTGGTTCCCCGTTTGTCAAACAGTACTAAATCTCCCGGCTCTACTACTCCAGAAGGAAAATTAAATATCTGCGGGAAGCTTGAGTTTTGTCCGTGAGTGTACTCAAACCCAACTCCAATAAAAGTATCCTCAAAAACCGTTGAAGCTCCGGCTGTAAAATGATAATCATTCCAATCAGTAAAGCCAAGGAACAGACCATCAATTTCACCGAAATCTGCATTACTAAAGTCTGTTCTGAAAGCAGCATAGCCTGTTATTTTATCTGTAAGTTTTTGCTCTACAGCTAAACCAACATTAAAAACATTTTGCATGGCATCATATACTTTTAACAATTCGGCACTATCAATTTGTTTATAAATACCTGAACCATTTCGAATAAAATTATCGCTTTCCGGCTGCATTACCACGTAAGTTGATAAAGGTGTAAACCATTCACACGCAAAATGAATTTTTGTATCCTTTGAAAATATGTATTCAATTCCCGCTGCAATTGAAAATGGTGACTTGTAATTTACTGGCAAACCTTCCTGCCGGTCGGAAGCAAGGATATCAATTGGGAGTACTTCCAGAGTAGTACTATCAACTGATACTAAAACATTGTTAGAAGTTAAACTCACACCGTCTGTTCCACCACTTGCAAATTTTAAA
>JARRKK010000233.1:0-4341 GCA_037388105.1 Ignavibacteriaceae bacterium
AGCAAGAGACAGCCATTTGATTGTTGTTTCTGATGGAGCAAAATCCGAAAATGAAATGAACCCTGTTCAGGATGTTCGTGAATTTATTAAAACAATAAAGGGATTTAAATCAATTAATATTATTGAACGAGATAGAAATTTTGGATTGTCTGCTTCTGTAATTGATGGAATTAACCAAGTGCTTAAGTTGTATGATAGGATTATTGCAATTGAAGATGATGTGATTACTGCACCAACATTTCTTAGTTTTATAAATAAGTCTTTGGAATATTATCAGAAGAATAAATCTATCTTCTCTGTTTCTGGCTATCCATATCCCATTGGTATCCCAGGCTTGTATAATAAAGATGTTTTTATCTCTTATCGTGCTTCTTCGTGGGGGTGGGGAACCTGGAAAGACAGATGGGAAAAAGTTGATTGGGAAGTAAAAGACTTTAGTAGATTTATCAAGGATGAAGATGCACAAAAATTATTCAATCGTGCAGGTGAAGATTCTACACCTATGCTTAAAGCACAAATGTTAGGTAAGATTGATTCATGGGCAATTAGGTGGAGCTATTCACATTTTAAAAACAAAGCTTACTGTTTACTTCCGACTAAACCACTTTGTAAAAATATTGGTACGGATAACAGCGGGACACATTCTACAAAGAGTGATAAGTTTGACGTTGATTTGTCAGATAATGCTGATGCAATTCAACTAACAGATGAGCTTGAAATTAATGATGAGATAATGAAGAATTTACAAAAATTTATGCTGCCATCTGTTGTCAGACGAATTATAAATAAATTTAAGTACTAATGATAATTTTGTCATATGTTCTGTAAAATATGTAATAGTGATAGCAGCTACACTTTTACTGCAAAGATCTTAAAAAAATATGATGTAAAATATTTTCACTGTCGATCTTGTGGTTTCCTTCAGACCGAAGAACCTTATTGGCTAAAAGAATCATATTCATCTGTAATCGGGACCGGAGACACAGGGATTATGAAAAGAAACAGGACTTTCATAAAGAGAACATCAGTCTTGTTACGATTTTTATTTGATAAAAATGGCAGATACCTCGATTATGCCGGAGGTCACGGAATTTTTACTCGTGCTATGCGTGATATTGGATTCAATTATTTTTGGAGTGATAAATATGCAGAAAATCTTTACGCCCACGGGTTTGAATATAACGGTTCTGATAAGATTAATTTAGTTACCGCCTTTGAATGCTTTGAACATTTTGAAAATCCGGTTGAGGATATAAATAACATCATTGATATCTCCAGGAATATACTTTTTTCAACCAGAACTTTTACCGGTGCACCTCCCGATTCGCAAAAGTGGTGGTATTATAGTTTAGATGATGGACAGCACATATCTTTTTATTCTACACAAACTCTCCAATTTCTGGCGAGTAAACACAATTTAAATTTGTGTACTGATAATAAAAGCTTTCATTTACTGTCGGAGAAAAAGATTAATAACAGCGTATATAATTTATTACTAAAGCTTAGTGTTTTGGGTTTGGGAAACTTAGTTAAAATTGGTATGGTTAGCAGAACAGAATCAGATCATAATTTAAACAAAGAAAAGATTGTTTGATATTTAAGTCTAGTTGGACTCGGCTTCAGGTTCAATTAATGAACTGTAAACATTTACAAACGGTGTAGCGAAATTCATTTTAGCGAAATGTTCAATCCGGTTCTTCGAATTTTCAATGTTTCTTTTTCTAAAATCATGATCATATAAGCCTTGTTTTATTTTATCTTCAAGTTCAATTAAGTTTTGGGGATCAAATACAAATTCATTGTTTGATACTGTTTCAGGAAGTGAGGTAACATTCGAACAGATTACAGGGCTGCCATATCTCATAGCCTCATATAGTGGACCGCTTCCAGCTTCATAAAGGGTAGGAATTACAACTAATTCACAATTTTTATATAATCCTATTAAATCGCGTTCCGGAATTATTCCTAAAAACTTTGCTTTTTCTTTTATTCCGAGCCTAGCAATCTTTTTTTCAAGCGTTGTAAAGTATCCGGTTTTATTTCCAGTGCAAACCAGGTTTACATCAATTCCATCTTGTAAAAGTTTATTAAGTACCTCAATAAGTAAAATATGATTTTTATGTTGCCAGGTTGCTGCCGGGTAGAGTATAAATATTTTTTGAAGATCATATTTTGCTTTAAGATCCGCCCACGATGTTTCACCTGATGCAACGAACCAATTATCCGCAATAGGCACTGGGCAAACAGTTATTTTCTTTTCTTCTACCTTGAAGTATTTTAGAATATCATTTTTGATATGATCGAATGAAACAATAATATGATCGGAATCAAATATTGCCAGTCTATTATTTATAAACCTGTGTAACTTAGCTCGTAACGAAAAGTATTCAGGGAAATGATATTCCTGAAGATCATGCATAGTTATTATTACCGGTACCTTAGTATGATAAATGGGTGAATATTGCATGGGTACGTGCAGTATATCAATCTCACTTGATTCAACAATGGTCTGATATGGATTTAGTTTTACTAAAAATTGTTTAAGTCTTTTGAATGGTTTATTCATGGGAAGGATAAGTTGAGTTAATATTATTAATGTGTAAAGCCCATACCAAATTACTAACATTAAATTGACAATAAACTTTTGCCTATCAATAACTTTGATTTGTACTTTATCATTATTGCTAAATTCACCTATTGTTTTGGATACCTGTTCAGAAGTTAGTATTAACAATTTTTCAATTTTGGAAGATTGAATAAGCTGTCTTAATATTCCAACTGAATAGGTAAATATACCACCTGCGGAAATTGCAGTATGGTGGATATAATAGGCGATCTTCATTAATAAAATTTATTTGGAGAGAGTTTTATGATAAATATAATTATTGTTTTTATAATCAGTACCGGTTTTAACAAACCCCAGTGCTTCGTAAAGGTTTTTTGCAATTATATTATCAGGATGAACCTTGAGCATAACTGATTTTATATTGTTAAGCCTGCAGAAAGAAAATGAATGAAAAAGGGTTAGTTTGCTCAAGCCTTTATTAGAATATTTTGATGATATCCATACACCATAGGAAGGAGTGTCGTATCCTTCATCCAAACCACGCAACATATAAAAACCTGCTAACTCATTGTCCACAAAAATCCCAAAGTATTTATCCTTAATCGCTTGATCCAGTATATGTGTAATGGACTCAACTGAAAACTCAAATGGAGTGAAATATTGCAGGTATTTTGGTTTTTCACTAAGTAGTGCTTCAGAAAGTGCGGGGGCAAGTTGTAAGCTTAGTTTTTTAATTTCTATCGAATCAAAAGTCATTGTAAAAACTTCTGATTTTATTTGTAATAAATTTTATATCATTGTCTGAAAGATCAGGATAGCTTGGAAGATTAATTCCGCGCTTTCCAAGGTCTTCAGCAACTTCAAATGTTTCTTGGGAATTGTACATTGGCATTGTGTGAACAGGATGAAAAGTTGGCCGTGTGTCGATACCATTTTCACTGAGATGTTTTCTCAGTTTCTTTCTATCACTTTCAGAATTTACAAGAACAGTGAACATCCAATATGAATGATTTATATTACCATACGCCTGGTGGTATTCCAGCGGGATATTTTTTATATCATCAATATATTTTTGGACGATCCTTTTTTTATTTATTAGAATGTCCCCAACTCTCTCCAGTTGGGCACATCCAATGGCGGCACAAATATTAGTCATACGATAGTTGTATCCGATTATGTCATGATAATATTCTCGATTTTTTGCCAGACCTTGACCTTTTAGCTTAATTACTAAATCACTAAGCTCTTTGCTGTTAGTGCAAACCATTCCACCTTCACCTGTTGTTATAGTTTTATTACCAAAAAAACTAAATGTAGAAATATCACCAAATGATCCAACGTGTTTACCCTTGTAAAGTGTACCAATTGCCTCTGCACAATCTTCAACTACTTTCAATTTATATTTATAACTAATTCTCATTATCTCATCCATTTCACATGGATGGCCGTAAATATGAACCGCCATAATGGCTTTAGTTTTATTTGAAATTTTTTGTTCAATTGCTTTTGTGTCAATTTGCCAGGTAAGAGGATCAGAATCAACGAAGATTGGTTTAGCGCCAGTATATTTTATGGCATTTACAGAAGAGATATAGGTGAATGTAGGAACGATTACCTCATCCTCTTTGCCTATTCCAAGTGCTAACAAAGCAATGTGTAATGCAACTGTACCATTGGAAACAGAAGCTGAATATTTTATTCCGGTAAACTCAGAAAATTTTATTTCGAATTGGTTAATGAACTTACCCTTGGAAGATATCCAGGTAGAGTCAAGG
>JARRKK010000234.1:0-4306 GCA_037388105.1 Ignavibacteriaceae bacterium
AGCCTGTCATATTGGAAATAAGCTGACGCGCTTCATTAATATCTTTTAATTCACCAAGAGTAATTAACTGAACAGCAGCATTACCGATTACAGTAGCCTCAGCGGGACCAGCTATTACAGTTACACCCGTAGCATTAGCAGTCATTTGATTTAATAATTCGTTTCTGGAACCGCCCCCAATTATATAGATAACATTGACTTTTTTACCGGATATTTTAAGAAGTTCATTAAGAACATTTTTATACGCTAAAGCCAGACTTTCTAAAACACATCTTACTATTTCACCTTTTGTTTCAGGAACATGTTGAGAAGACTTTTTACAAAAATTTTTAATCAACTGCGGATGATTTCCTGAAGGCAGAAACATGGAATTGTTAGGAGAAATAAAAGACCTCAGTGGCTTTGCATGATTAGCAAGATTAGTTAACTCACTATAAGAATAATCATTACCCTCAAACTTCCAGCCGCGCCTGCATTCCTGCAGAATCCAGAGACCCATAACATTTTTCAATAATCTGAAAGTTCCATATACGCCGCCTTCATTTGTAACGTTGGCTTCCAAAGCAGAATCATTTATTACCGGTTCTTTTACTTCAAGTCCAACAAGGCTCCATGTTCCACTGCTTATGTAAGCAAAATTTTCACTATGAGCCGGAACTGCAGCAACAGCACTTCCGGTATCGTGACTGGCAACTGTGAATACAGGAATATCTTCATATTTACCAAGCTTAGTCCCGGGTTGAACAATTTCAGGAAAAATCCTGGTTGGGATATGCAATTGGTCTAATAAAGATTGTGCCCAGCCACCGGTTAACGGGTTAAACATTTGTGTTGTGGTTGAATTTGTAAACTCACAAACCTTTGTTCCTGTCAACCAAAAATTTAATAGATCGGGAATGGTAAGAAATGTATTTGTATTGGAAAGATACGGCGACTTGCTATCTATCATACTCATAATCTGATAAAGAGTATTGATGGGCATGAACTGAATCCCTGTTTGTTTGAATATCTCTTTTTTAGAGACTATTGAAAAAGTTTTTTCCATCATCCCGTCGGTTCTGCTATCCCGATAATGAACAGGGTTACTTAATAAATTATCCTCTGAATCGAGCAAAGCAAAATCAACCCCCCAACTATCAATACCAATACTAACAGGATTGAATTGTTTTCCTTTCTCAATACCGGTTTGCACTTCACTCCGGATCCTTGAAATATCAGAATAAAAAGTTCCGTTCTTTTTTACGGGGGTGGTAGAAAAACGATGCAGTTCATTTAAATGTAAAATTTCCCCGTCATAACTAACCCCCGTTACACGACCGGATTCAGCACCTAAATCTATCGATAAGCAAATTTTTGTATAGCTCATTTACAAATTGATCTTAAATTTCTGTCGGATATCCGCCGCCGGACACCACAGTACCCCTTTCTTCTGCAATATTTAAAGCATAGTCATCATTTTTTAATGCCTCAATTGGATCGGGATGAATACCCATTTCTTCTCTTACTTCAGAAAGTAAAGGACGAACATCTGTTTCAAAGGCTTGAACTAAAATTCTATTGGCACCTAAAACATCGCCGGCAAGTTGAGCATTCTTCAGGGCATCATAATCCACCAGCAAAGCTTTTGCATACGCAGTCTGACAATTAATAATGCTATAAATCATTGCTTCAAGTTTAGGTTCAATTGAATGGCTTTGGTCAATCATATACACCATATTATCTGTGGATGAGCCTGCTGCAACTATTTTTGTATATATATCAAAAAGTTCGAACGGATTTTCTGTTCCAACAATCAAATCATCATCTGCATACTTGCGGGAATTAAAATGAAATCCACCTAGTTTCTTTTCACTCAACAGGAACGCAACAATATGAGCAATATTTGTTCCCTGTGCATGATGTCCGGTATCTACAAGCACCTGCGCTTTTGGACCACACTTAAGAGACATTGTATAAGACATTCCCCAGTCTGCAAGGTCCGTATGATAAAATGCAGGCTCAAAAAATTTGTACTCAATTAATAGGCGGCTGTTATCAGGAAGATTATCATAAATAGCTTTTAACCCTTCTTCCAGGTATTCCTTTCTGCGCACAATATCATCCTGTCCCGCATAATTAGTACCATCGGCTAGCCATAGACTTAAAATATCACTGCCTGTTTCTTTCATTATACTGCAGCATTCTAAAATATGATTGAGTGCTTTTTCACGAATTTCCTGTAAAGGATTACACAACGAACCTAATTTATACTCCTGATCCTGGAATAGGTTGGGATTGATTGCCCCAAGAGTAACTCCTTTTTCTTCTGCATATTGCTTAAGTGCTCCGTAATCATCCGATTTATCCCACGGGATATGTAAAGCTACCGAGCCAGCAACACCTGTAATTTTATGAACATATGCAGCATCACAAATTTTCTCATACACATTTCTTGCTGCACCCGGAAAGGCAAATGTATTAAATCTTGTTCCGCTGTTACCATATCCCCAGCTTGGAGTTTCAATATGCTGCTTCTTTAGCAGATTTTTAACCTGTTCCAAATTCAATTTTTCTGTATTTTTTTCCATCATTTCTATTTATTTAGATTTTATTAAAAAGATAGTTGTACTAAGAGGTCCCTGTGCTCCAATGACTAAAGATTGTTCTATATCAGCAGTTTTCGATGGACCGGAAATAAAAACTCCGTAACCTTCATCAAACGAAGATAATTTTTCATAAGCATCATGCATATTTTCTATTATTTGTTCTTCATTTAAGATGAGAACAAGATGGAGTGTAATAAAGGGAATTACACGATGAATAATATTTTTTCCCGATACCCAAACCGCTCCATTTTCAGCTACGCCAAATTGAGCATCTAAAATTGCAAGTTCAAGCTGGTCAAGCTCTTTAGCAGAAGATATTTCAGCAAGATTAATTGTTGAAATATTTATTCCTTCCGAAAGAGAAATTAAATTATCAGGTTCTCCAAATAAATCTTTGATTCGTAATGCAGCATCATTTTTATCTTCAACAATTATGGATTTCCCTCCTATGGCTTCAACATTTACTATGAACAGCTCTTTTAAATTTTTTTCTTCCTTAAAATCTTTATACATTATTACGGGTAGTTCAGTCAAAACAGGTTCGTTCTTTTTTATATTATTTAAAATGTCTTCCCGACTCATTACATCCTGTTCTTTTTATACCATTCAGTGAAAGTATTTTCAGGTACCCTAGGTAACATTCTATGTTTTGTCCATCCTTTTACCAGGCCATTAGTAATAGTTTGTGGTAAAAGGCGCAGAGATAGATTGCCGATCTTACTACTTAATTTAAAAACTAAAGGATTGGAAAAAATGCGACTTGAAATAAATATGACGAAACTTTTGATTCTATCATTATGCGTCTCTTCTGTTATTACCTGTCTCCATTTATAAAGTTGAGTATGAATATCAATTTTTACAGGACAAACATTTGAGCAGGAACCACACAATGACGAAGCAAAAGGCAGCGAGCTGTACTTACCCAAATCAAAACCGGGAGATAAAATAGAGCCAATTGGACCGGGGACAGTCGCATTATAACTATGACCACCACTTCTCCTGTAAACGGGACAAGTATTCATACAGGCGCCGCAGCGTATGCAACGAAGTGAATTTCTGAAATCAGGCATTCCCAAATGCTTAGAGCGACCATTATCTACAATAACAATATGAAAATCATTTCCCTTCTTTGGGGAACGAAAATGTGAAGTATAAGCAGTAATTGGTTGACCTGTTGCACTTCTTGCAAGTAATCTTAAAAATATTCCAAGATGTTCCAGCTTTGGAACTAGCTTTTCAATCCCCATGCAGGCAATGTGCAATTTTGTTGAATGAACACCCATATCTGCATTACCTTCATTTGTACAGACGACAATAGTTCCCGTTTCAGCAACAGCAAAATTAACACCTGTTATTGCTGCATCTGCATTCAGAAATTTTTGTCTCAAATGTTTCCGCGCTTCCCTTGCCAGATAAACTTCATCTCCACCCGATAATTCTGTTTTAAGATGTTGATGAAAAAGCTCATCAATCTCTTCTCTTTTTTTATGAATAGCGGGCATCACAATATGGCTTGGAGGTTCTTTTGCTAATTGAACTATCCTTTCACCAAGGTCAGTATCAACAATATCAATTTCCTTTTTTCCCAGATAATGATTTAAACCACATTCCTCAGTCAGCATCGACTTGCTTTTAACAACATTCTTAGCATTATGTTCATTAAGAATTTTATAAACAATTTTGTTGTGCTCTTCTGCATTTGCTGCCCAATGAACTATTGC
>JARRKK010000235.1:0-7002 GCA_037388105.1 Ignavibacteriaceae bacterium
CCCTGGAAGAGTTATTATAAATGCTATTGTTACCCCCGTAGTTTGAACCAACACCAGCTAATGTCGTACTCCCCCAACCTGTTGTTAATCCATAACGACTGTCACGTAACCGGTTATTAGGATCACTGGTTACACCTGCGTTCGTAAAAGAAGATAAAGTGCCACCACCCAAATAAACGGCATGATAAAATCCGCTTATATCATTATTAGTAATAAACGGTTGAGTGTAGTTTGTAAACCATATCCCCTGATAGTTTTTACTTGATGTTCTTGTAATTACATTTCCTTTTATCAATGGCTGCTTACCAGAGGCTTCACCGTAAATACCATTATTTGTTGGCTCAATTATTTGATTGTTTAATATATCTGGTTGGGAGTTATAAATATATATCCCATTTGTGCAATTTTCGATTATCGAATTTTCAATAGTAACGTCTGCTCCATTTAAACACTGTAAATCTGACGAATACGTTATGTTAGCAAATCCAATCGATGAGCCAGAAGATGTGGAACCATCAAATATGATTGATCCCCATGTACCTGAACTTTCAGCACGATCAAAAGTTACTTTGTTAGAGGAACTTCCTTGAACATCCAGCGTACCTTCTACAACGATTGAAGAACTGTTATAAAAATTAAGTGCCACTCCGGGTTGAATAGTTAAAGTTCCGTTATCTTCAACTTCTAAAGCACCATCGTGCTTAAAGTTTATAACCGCATCGTTGGCTATGGTTAGTGTTTTACCCGATGGAATTTTTATTATTCCCGTTACTAAATTAGTACCAGACCATGTTACATCTTGAGTAAGCGTTTGCTTGCCCCAGGCGATTGTTTCCAGAGGATCGCCTATGATATCGTTTTGCCAGGCAATGAAATTTATACCTTGGTAGATAGCATCTACTATTGAATAACCCATAGCGTAAGCTGGATAAGAGTCACCTTCCCTATAAACACCGGGTTGAAGTGGTTCATTAGCATTCCCACCTCCTCCTGAGCCGTCCATAACAATAAAATCTGATAAAAGACCGTGTATCCAATGCCATTTTCCATAACTAAGAGCATTACCACTTTCCCAACTATTAAATAAAGCACCATTTGAGTAATCAAACTGGAGCTGAGTTAAAATATAAGATGAATCCCAAAAAGCATAATATCCGTGAGAACTATAGCCTATTACTTCATCAGTATCAGATGTTATATTGGTATTTGTATTATCATAAATGTAATTAAACCCTAATGTTTCTAATCTATCTCTGGCTAAAGGCATAGTTGAATATGTAAGGTTTGGCTTATTATCAAGTATCCATTTTTTCTCACCGCTCTTATCTGTTTAGGTAATTCTGTCAATTAAATCTATTACATCATCATAAGTATCTCCATCTAATCGGGAAACCAAATAATTTAAATACCAACCGCCTGCGTTCACAAAATGACCGGATTTAAATCTATAATCCATTGTTGGCGGATAATCTACACTTAGATATGGATTAGTGTAGTATCCTAAAGGATGGGTATAAGTAGTATTAAACAAAGTTAAAATATCGCGTTCATCAGGCTGATTCATAAGGCTTAACAATGCACAAACTGAAGCGCTAATCCGATTAAAAGGATCATAAGTACCTGATAGACGGTAGGGTAGTCCTTTCATTAAAACAATATATCTTATATCCTCGGTAAGATTATTTTCATCTATATAATCTTTGATCGGATCTTCTATATAATCTCTATAATAGAGCCAATGAGCTTTCCAGTATGAACCTGTTGGGAGCCAACTTAAAATCACCTCACCATCTGCTGCAAGATAATTATAAAAATTAGTACCATCATAATCCCAATTTATAAGATAAGCTCCCCCATCCTGCCCATAATCCACATAAGTTGGAAGATCAGTAATAGGACAAAGATTAAGGGAAGGAATATTTCTTGCTTCTTGATAATAATTTGCAACTGATTCTGAAGAATCAACGTTAGCATTATATACGATTAGAATTTCAGAAGGTACTGGTAAATTTGCATAAGTTTCTTCCTGCTCAACCATCTCCTCAGGATCGGGTTCTTCACCTTGTAATAATCCCTGAGCATGGAGTGAATAACTAAATCCCGCAACTATAAACAGAATGTATAATAGTTTCATAACTCACCCTTTTATTATTTTACTATCGTTAATTTAATTACAGCGGTGGATGCGCTGGTTGTTGACAGCCTGCAAAAGTATATACCTGAGCTTAATTCATCCCCTCTCAATTTAATTGTATAATACCCCGGCTGCTTTTTTTCGTTAATTAATTCTTTAATCTTTCTTCCAGCTATATCGTATAAGGAAATATTAACTAATGTTTCTTCCGGTATTATATAGTCAATATTTGTTTCAGGATTAAACGGGTTAGGATAATTTTGTGAAAGGAAAAATTCAGAAGGAATACTAACTTCAACTTCTAATATATTAGAATATTCAAAACTCCCATCGAAATCAATCTGCTTTAACCTGTAGAAGTAAGTTCCTTTACTTACATTCTCATCAACATAAGAATAATATTTTAATTCTGTTGTTGTACCAGTACCTTCAACGAATCCAATTCTCTCCCATTCACTGATGACCGATGACTGATGACCGATGACTGTTCTCTCTATGGCAAACCCCATGTTATTTATCTCCGATGCAGTAATCCAGCTAAGTAAAATTTCATTCCCGTTTACCCGAGCAGAAAAAGATGAAAGTTCTACAGGTACTGTTCTTCCTTCAGTTCTATATACACCATCTTGATGTGCACCAGCCCAAACATATCCACTTGAATCAATAGCAATGCAAGTCGTTGGAGGGCCTGTTAATTCATAATCTATCCAGGAAGTTCCATTATTTGTAGAAAGGTAAACCAACCCATACAATGCAACATAAATGTCATCATTATTGTCTATGACAAAATCTGCAGTTGGGAAATTTAAAGTATTTGTATTAAACCAAGTATTACCATTATTTGTAGTTTTATAAATTCCAAAAGATCCTAATCCAGGATCATAGCACCCTGCCAGAACAGTACCATCTCTTAAATATACCATCGCATCATTGACACTAAGGAATGTATGTCTAATCCATGTCAATCCTAAATCAATTGAGCGATATATACCAAACCATGATGCGCATCCATTACCGAAGAACATATATCCATTTGTATTAATCCCTATATAACTTGCACAAGGGTCTGAATAATTTGTACTTTGCCATGTAATTCCGTTATCTGTTGACCTGTAAACCCCATAATAATTACTTACGTAGATAATACCGCCCGGCTCATTGGGGATTACTACAACGTCGTAAAAATAATTTTCAGAATTGCCATTTAGTGTATCAGCAATTCCTATCCAATTTTCCCCGCCATCACTTGATTTATACAATCCATAACCTGCAAAAGATGCAAAGCCACATAAATAAATATTTCCTTCATAGTCTATAAAAAGCTTGACAACTCTTGCAATTTCTAATCCATTATTCTGAAATATCCAGTTAGTACCATTATTAGTAGTTTTAAAAACCCCCCCTACAGAACCGACATAAACATTACTACTGTCGTCTATTACAATATCATATATTTCTTCACCAGACAAACCCATAAATTCCCATTGCATTTGTGGATAATTTGTTGAACAGGGAATGAATAATGTTATTAAGATGTAGAATATTCTTTTCATTTAAATGAGGAATATAAAATGGTTCGAATTAGTTGAAATTTTTTATAAATAATTAATTGTTTGTTAAAATATCATTGTGAGGTAAAACCAGTAAAATAACAATAATTAAAACCTAAAAATGGTAAAATGACAAGACAGCCACTATGAAAAGCAAGTTTGGATTTGTTATAGTACAGAACTGATATTTTTGGCTGGGATACAATAGACCGCGGACAATAATATTTGATGGAAGAATAATCCAAAATACTATCCTGTCCTTTTAATTGTAATTATAACATATAAAACTTAAACTAGATAGTCAAATCAATAATTTTATTGGTACGCATTTATCGTTAACTGATGTTAATAAAAAGCTTATATAAATAAAAAAGCCGGAGCATTTGCTCCTGCTTAGTGAAAACAATTTATTTGAGGAGAATAAGTTTTTTGCTTGAGGTAAACTGTCCGGATGTAAGTCTATAAATGTAAATTCCACTGGGTAAATTAGAGGCGTCAAATTGGACAGAGTAATTACCTGCAACTTTATTCTCGTTTACGAGTGAAACAACCTCGTTACCAAGTACATCATAAACCTTTAATGAAACCAACCCATCCTGCTTAACCTTGTTAATAATTCCTCATCAGTTATTCTAAGCGATTCTAATTCCATAAATAGATTGGAGGCTAGCCGAATATTTTTACCGTAGTTTAGTACTGCAAACAATTTGTCTAATCTTGCACTTACTCCTTCATATTCCTCTCCATATTCCAGTATAATTTCAGCAAAAATATTTAGTGTTTCGTTATAGTTTCCCTCATTCAAGTGCATTGCAGCTAATAGTCTCAGTAATATTACTTTAAGCTCAGCTCTATCAATTACCAATTGTTCAAAATAATTAAATAAATCATTTCTATCGTATCGATTTGTTATCCTTGCCAACGATGTTAGAGCTGGTCTAATAAACGAATTCCTAATTACCATTTGTTTGTAATGGAGCACAGCTTCATTAATTCTCCCGTCTCTTTCTAAAATTAATCCAGCTAGTAAATCGCCAATATCAGAATTGGGATCACCAGTAGGATTTGATCCTAACTCAGGATTGAAATAAACCAAATCCGTAACTTCTCCACTTTTTGAAATTGGAGCTGAACTACCTTCCCAGGGATCATTATCTAACCAATAGGAAGTATATAAATATGAACTGCCATCAGCAAAACCGTTAGCAGCACCACCTCCCCAATAATTATAAAGAGCCCAAACTGTACTACTTTGATAAGAATAAACATCCCTGGAAGAGTTATTATAAATGCTATTGTTACCGCCGTAGTTTGATACAACACCAGCTAATGTCGTACTCCCCCAGCCTGTTGTTAACCCATAACGACTGTTACGTAACCGGTTATTAGGATTACTGGTTACACCTGCCTCCGTAAAAGAAGATACAGTACCACCTCCCAAATAAACAGCGTGATGAAATCCACTTACGTCATTATGTGTAATAAATGGTTGAGTGTAGTTTGTAAACCATATCCCCTGGTAGTTTTTACTTGACGTTCTTATAATTTTATTTCCTTGTATCAAGGGCTGCTTACCAGAGGCTTCACCATAAATGCCATTATTTGTTGGTTCAATTATTTGATTGTTTAGTATTTGTGGCTCGGAGTTATAAATATATATCCCTTGCGTACAATTATATATAATTGAATTTTGGATAGTGACATCTGCACCATTTAAACACTGTATATCTGATGGATATAATATAACAGAATTATTAATAATTGAACTAGAAGCTGCGGAACCATCAAATATAATTGATCCCCACGTACCTGAACTTCCACTGCGTGTGAATCCAACCATATTATCTGGACTTACACCCTGAATATTTAGCGTTCCATAAACATATATGCTCGAATTGTTATCAACATTTAATGTTGTTCCATTAAATATATCTAATGAAATCCCCACCGGGATTGTAACCGACCCAGTAATGTCTATTACACCACACCAAGTTTCGTCTTGTGATAGAGTCCCGCTTGTAGTAATACCTGGTATGTTTAGTACAACAATTTGATAATATGCTTCATGATATGCTGACCCTCCTCCTCCTCCCCCATCATCTGTGCCACTTACCTTTACCTTTCCCATTACGTTTTCGTTTTCATCTCTGAGCCAACAATATCCCAACGGTAATGTACCCAAATTCGCTACCCATGGATTGATACTTGTTTGGCCAGAATCAAAAATATACTCCCCATCAGTATGTAAGATTAACATTTCCCAATCGAATTCATCCATGTCATCTCCATATGGAAACTCATCATGAAACGATGCATAATATGTGGCATTACTATTCTCTGTTACTTGTGTGGGTCCGGAATTAATCGTGATATAATCTTCAATACCTACAACAGTGCACAATAATTGAATACCTTCCTCATCCGCAGATTGTAAAAACACTCTTGGAGTAGCCATTGGATCAATTGTTTCAAACATAACTGGACTTCCACCGGCAGTACAATGATCCAATCCAATTATATGACCAAGCTCATGAAGGGCTACATGTGTAAAATTAAATTTACCTTCCTCAGCAAGTCCTCTCCTCCATCCATACCCGCCATTGAATGCCATAGTATTATTAAAATATAGCCTAGTATTAAATGTATATCTATACACAAAATCCACTTGCTCTACATTTGGTATTACAAATGCAGGATACGAGGCTGGGTCAAAGAATTCGTCTAGAAAAATCATTTCGTCATCGGTAAATTCAATTGAGATCCCAGAAAGATTAGAAATAAAACTAACACAACTATTTTCTACATCTTGCCACTGACCATATGCGTTTTCAAAGTCCTCCGTTACATCATCTAAACTAAAATTATACGGTATGTTTTCATCATTAAACTTTATCCAAAGAGGTAAATTTGTATAACTGGCCCATTTGATTGCTTGATTGGGATCATTTGTAGTACTGGTTTGTATTCCATTGAATGAAACAAATTCATCATGCGCTAATAGATTTATAATTAAGGGAAGACTTAAAAAGACAATTAGTAAAATTCTTTTGATATACATTATAGTTTTCCTTTCTGTTTACTTGATTATATATTTATCAATGAAATGCTGTTTAAATTCAACCCAACTAGTCTCTTCAGCTATTTCGAAATAATTTTCAGGTATCCTTATATTCTCATTTTCTATTAAATAATTACCAGTGCAATCAAACCATTGTGGATGTAATCCCTCATAGTTAGATGTCTCTAAGGTGGTTACAGTGAATGGGATAAAGTATGTGTTCCCAATTTCATAATTACGTAAGCATCTCAAGGATTTTA
>JARRKK010000236.1:0-4287 GCA_037388105.1 Ignavibacteriaceae bacterium
TAAACTCTCTTATATTCAAACCAGTAATCAAATAAATCACCCAGAATAAATAGTTCATCACAATTATCCTCAGCATATTTAAAGAATTTGACAAGTAATCTTTCTTTTTTGTCTTCAATATCTTTTGTTTGAAGACCCAGATGCTGGTCAGAGATAAAGAAATATCGTTTATTCACAAATCATAATTTTTATCATTGAAAAATAAAATTAATGATTACCCTTCTGAAATGAAATATAAATAATATCCCTTTACTTCTGCTGCGATGTTATTAAAAGATTATTTTTCGGATCAATAAGTACATCATCCGGTATTTGTTTGCTTGAAAGACGAAACTGCATTGCTTTTTTATTAATAAATAATCTTCGGTATTCAATATTATTCTCATATTGCAAAGCGATTTCCAGTGAGAAATGATATTCCTCATACTCCTTCTGCTCTTGGTTGATTTCTAAGAAAGTAAAACAGGAGTCACCGAATTGTTCAGTGGCCCAGTCGTATGATAATTCTATCATTCCAACATTTTTAACCCATTGATCAAAAAAATGAGTTAATTCTTTTCCAGAGACTAATTCACATATTCTTTTAAAATCATCAGTTGAAGCGTTTGAATATTTATATTTGTCATAATATTTTCTAAGAATTTCAAAGAAAATCTCATCACCCAATTCCCATCGGAGCATATGTAATACCCATGCTCCTTTATTATACACAGTTTGTGTAAACAAAAATGATCCCGGATTTATTAAAGAACCGTCCAAATCACTCATTCTAAGATTAACCATTTTGGATTGTAAAGCAGATGCACCATAAAAATGCTCATCGAATAAAGCCTCACAATAAGTTGAGAATCCTTCATTTAACCATATATCATTCCAAGACTTAGGTCCTACTGCATCACCCCACCAGTGATGAGCAACTTCGTGTACGTAAATATCTTCAAAGAATTTTTTTCCACCCAATATATTTGATGCGACTCCTGTAATTGTTTGATGTTCCATTGCTCCCAGTTGCCATAAAAATTCGGCAACTCCATACTTTTCTTTAATAAAGGGATATTCTCCAAATGTCTCCGCAAAATATTTTATGATCTTTGGATGCTCCTCAAAATCAATTTTTGCATTCTGGTAATCATTAGCAAGAACATAGTATTTGATCGCCATAGTATCCCGATTATCGATGGAAATATATTGATCGTTAAAATTCACATAATCCGATGAATAAAGTGCAATTAAATAAGTTGAGATTGGATAAGAGGTTTTCCAGTGATAAGTAGTACGTGAACCTTTTTGTTCAACATCAACTAATATTCCGTTGGAAACTGAGACCTGTGATGAATCATTTGTAATCCAGATATCTAACAACGCCTTGTCTACAGGAAAATCATTACACGGAAACCATGATGATGCGTAGGTTGGCTCACTTAAAGTATAAACAAGAGATGTTCCATTAATTTTTGAAAAGGAAAATCCAGAAAAACCAGCTCTCTCAGGGCTTCCTGAATAGTCTATCTTTACTTCAAATGTGTCTGTGATCGGATAATTATTTATAATTGAGATGATCTTATTTTTTGATACAAAATCAGTTAACCTGCCATTAATCTCCACAGAGTTTATTTTATAATTATCATAAAAATCGAACTGAATCGTATCCATTTCATTTTGTCGTGTCGTTGCCGTAATAGTTGCAGCAGCATCAAATTTTCTCTCTTCTGGAAAAAGATCGAAAGATAGTTTATAATGCAATATATCCAATAATTTCTGTTTCTCATTAACTTTAGCTTTTTGCAATCTGAATACACTTTTAGAACTCTGAATATGATTTAATAAGTATTTAGATTTGATATTGTTAATCTGTTCAGGAATAAAATTTTTTGTTTTCCATAAAGCCCCGGTTAAGTTAAAGAAGAATGTTATAGCTACAACAACAAAGGTGCAAAAAAGAAGCAGTGATCTCACTTTTTTATAATTTTTGTATTGATGAAATTCTTTTATAAATATTAGCACAATCTAATAAACCAAAAATTAACAATAACTCTAATTGCCAATCAAATCATTATTATATATCTTCACAAGAGGAAAAAAAGGAATTAATATGCCTCTCCCCGGCTCTACAATAGTAAGAGAAACAATTGTCATGATTCTGGCTGGTGGTCAGGGTGAAAGACTATACCCCCTAACGAAGGTGCGCAGTAAACCATCAGTACCATTCGGTGGAAAATATAGAATAATTGATTTCGCCCTTTCAAATTGTCTGAATTCAGGACTCAGAAGAATATATGTACTAACTCAATATAAGTCAGATTCATTGAACCAGCATTTACTCGAAGCCTGGAGCATATTTAATCCTGAATTAGGCGAGTTTATCTATTCGGTCCCTCCACAACGAAAGATGAATAACGATTGGTATCTGGGAACAGCTAATGCAATCTATCAAAATAAAAATCTCTTCTCAAATGATAGTAAAGCGCGTTATGTGTTAATTCTAGGTGGAGATCATATATATAAAATGGATTATCAAAGATTGATTCAATATCACATAAAAAAGGGTGCCGATCTTTCAATCGCTTGTGTTGGTGTTCCGCAATGCGATGCGAGTCGATTTGGTATAGTTGGAGTCGATGCTGAGTATAGAGTGCAATCATTTATTGAAAAGCCAGCGAATCCACCCGAAATTCCTACTAATCCGGGATACTCATTTGTGAATATGGGAATATATGTTTTCAACGCAAATGTCCTTCGCGATGTGATGATGGATATGATTACCAAGAATCTCAAACCCTATGATTTTGGAAAAGATGTTATTCCTTATATGGTTGATGCAAAAATGTCTGTCCATGCTTATCGGTTTGAGGATGAAAATAGGAAAGAAAAACCATACTGGAGAGACATTGGAACTCTTGATGGATATTTTGAATCTAACATTGATTTAATTAGGGTAAATCCTGAGTTTAACCTATATGATTCAAACTGGCCGATGCGAACTTATCAGTATCAGTTTCCACCTGCAAAAACAATTTCTCACGAAGGAGAAAGAGTTGGAAGAAGTTTGGATTCTTTGGTTTGTGATGGATCTATTATTTCGGGTGGATTAGTCGAAAGATCGCTAATAGGTTCTAATGTTAAAATAAACAGTTTTGCTTATGTAACCGATTCGATAATAATGAATAACTGCAACATTGGACGACATGCCAGAATTAGAAAAACGATAATAGATAAAAATGTAGTTGTCCCAGAGGGATATGAGATTGGCTTTGACATCGAAAACGATAAAAAGAAATTTACTGTTACGGAAACTGGTATTGTGGTAATAGAAAAAAATGCGATCCTACCATCATAATTAAATTCACTTTCCCTCCTAGATTTTTCAATTGATAAGTTCTTACTATTTTTGTTGATTATGAAAGATAATTTTTGAGTCACCAATTTACTATGAACTCAGCTTTAGAAAATAAACTGAAAAACCTTCCTGCTAAACCCGGCATTTATCAATTCAAAAACAATAAAGATAAAGTAATTTATGTTGGAAAAGCCAGAAATTTAAGAGGTCGGGTGAAAAGTTATTTCCACGGTGGTGCGACAAATGCAAAAACTTTAGCATTGGTTAATAAAATTTCTGACATAGAATTAGTGATAACTGATTCTGAGATAGAAGCTCTTGTTCTTGAAAATAATATTATAAAAGAACTAAAACCCAGATATAATATCGATCTTAAAGATGATAAGTCGTTTCCCTTTATTAAAATTACAAATGAACCCTATCCCCGGATTTATTCGACTAGAAGAGTTATAAAGGATGGTTCAAAATATTTCGGTCCCTATACCAGTGTGAAAAGTATGAAAGCAGCTCTGAGAATGATTAACCAGATTTTTAAGATAAGAAGCTGCAAATATGATATTAATGATGACACAATAAAAAGGAAAAAATTTAAAGTCTGTCTTGACTACCATATAAAAAAGTGCGATGGACCTTGTGAAGGTTTAGTCTCTGAGATAGAATATAATGAGATGGTACAGGAAGTAATAAAAGTTATCCGGGGAAAAACTGATGACCTGATCAAGGAACTTGAAACAAAGATGGAACAAGCTGCTAAAAGAACTCAATTTGAAACGGCTGCATTGATAAGAGATAAAATTGAACAACTAATGATTATCTCGTCAAAACAGAAAATTGTAAGTAATGATTTCGAAGATCGTGATGTGATTTCCGTTGCTAATGAGGACAAAGACTCTGCATGTTCTATATTTAATATCCGAAGCGGAAAACTTGTGGGCAAAAAACAATTGAAG
>JARRKK010000237.1:0-2200 GCA_037388105.1 Ignavibacteriaceae bacterium
CGGTATCAACCAGAACAGGCACCTTAAGTGGAAGGGCAGTTTCCATTAACTTTTTAATAACCGGTGCAAGTTCTTTAACTTCATCTTTATGGGCATCGAAAAGCAGCTCATCATGAACCTGGAGTACCATTTTAGTTTTGGCTTTTCGTTTTTCAAGTTCCTTGTGAATTTTAATCATAGCTATCTTTATCATATCTGCAGCACTTCCCTGTATCGGCATGTTGATTGCAACCCGTTCTTCAAACTGTCTTACAAAATGATTATTGTTATTAATATTTCTTAAATACCTTCTTCTTCCTAACAATGTTTCAGCATAACCTTTTTCCCGAGCTGCCGAAACAGAACCATCCATATATTCTTTTACACGCTTGAATGTAGAAAAATAAGTTTCGATTATTTCTTTGGCGTGAGCCTGTGTAATACCTAATCTGGTTTTTAATCCAAAGGCACCGATGCCATAAAGAATTCCAAAATTCACTTCCTTCGCGCAGATAGATGCCATAATTCTTAATTCAATCTGGCTGTAATCTGCACTTAACAAAACGTGGTTTTTATCTCTTGGCACAAAAGCCTTTCTTATTTCTTTTCCCATCTCTGTTCTGATGGGAATATTCTGAAGGTTCGGATCCAAACTTGATAATCTTCCTGTTGAGGCAACAGTCTGATTAAAGCTTGTATGGACTCTTCCTGTTTTTGGACTAATCAGGTTGGGGAGTGCATCTGCATATGTTGATTTAAGTTTTGCTGCTTGTCTGTAATCGAGAATGTAGTCAATAATTTCGTGCTGTCCTTTTAAATTCTCAAGTGCACGTGCATCAGTTGAGAAACCGGTTTTTGTTTTCCTGCCGGAACTTAATCCAATTTTTTCATAAAGAATTACCTGAAGCTGCTTTGTAGAATTGATATTAAATTCTTCTCCTGCCGCTTTATAAATCTTCTTTGTATAAGAATTCAACATCTTTTGCAGATCATTACTGAAATTATCTAATGCAACTTTGTCAATCTTTATCCCCTCATATTCCATATCCTGTAAAACGGGTGCGAGTGGAAACTCAACTTCGTATGCGATCTTATTTAACTTTTCTTTCTTAAGTTCATTATCAAGTTTCTTATAAAGCTGAAATGTGATATCTGCATCCTCAGCAGCATAATCTGTTAGTTCGTCCCTATCTACTTCATAGATTTTAGATGGGTCAATTTTCTTACCTAATAATTCAGTCAGCGAAATAGGTTTATAATTGAGATACTTCTCTGAGAGTTCATCCATTCCATGCTTCTGATCTGCATCAATAATATAGCTTGCAAGCATTGTATCGAAATAAAAATTGTTTACTCCAATTCCGATGCTTCTCAATACAGATATATCATACTTTCCATTCTGACAGACTTTTTTAATTTTTTTATTCTCAAAAACCGGTTTGAAAATTTTCACAAAATCATCCTGGGATAGACGATCTTTATTATCAGCAAATTTTTTATCCGGATTGATGGCAACATAAATTCCTTCTCCAACTTTTGTAGAAAAAGATGCTCCAACAATACTAAGTTCGAACTGATCGAGGGAATCAGTTTCAGTATCAAACACAAAAAGTTGGCTCTTCTTAAGTGTCTCAGCAAGCTGTTTCGCACCTTTAACATCTTTTACAAGTTTATATTTTGATTTACTCTTGTCGAAAGTTTTTATCATTTCATCTTCATCAAATTCAATCGGTTTCTCGGTAGTATTATCATAAACTTTTAACAACCTGCTATAAAGAGTTTTGAATTCAAGCTCAACAAACAATTCGCGGAGTTTATCAAAATTTGGTTTTTCAAACTTTGCATCTTCAAACTTTAGCTCGATTGGAACATCACAATGTATTGTTGCGAGATCCTTTGATAGAAAAGCATTCTCTTCACTTTCAATTAATTTCTTTTTAATACCTGCTTTTTCGATTTTATCAATGTTTTTATATATCCCCTCAATAGTTTTATACTGTTGAATAAGAGGCAATGCTCCTTTAGGACCAATACCTCTAACTCCGGGAATGTTATCAGAACTATCACCAATAATTGAAAGGTAGTCAATCATCTGATTCGGTTCAAATCCATAATCTTCTTTAACTTTTTTAACATCATAAAAGACTACATCATCAGAACCACGACCAGGCTTTGCTATAATTGTTTTGTCAGTTACAAGCTGCATATAATCTTTATCAGG
>JARRKK010000237.1:2206-6484 GCA_037388105.1 Ignavibacteriaceae bacterium
GCTGTACCAATTATATCATCTGCTTCATACCCGGGTTTTATATATAGAGGAATATTCAGCAACTCAATAATTTCTTTTATTCTTCCTATTTGCGGAATCATATCATCTGGCATTGCATCCCGGGTTGCCTTGTAATCTTTGTACATATCGTGACGAAATGTTTTTTCTTTTGAGTCAGTGGCAACAGCAATATAATCTGGTTTGTGATCTTCCAGAACTTTTAGTAACTGGGTTACAAATCCGTAAACGGCAGAAGTAGGCTCACCACTTTTAGTTGTGAGTGGTCTATTTATAAATGCAAAATAAGCTCTGTAAGCCATTGCCATCGCATCAACTATGACAAATGTTTTATTTTTCATCTATTTATAATTTCTTGTTTTTGCCAAATGGAACTCGCATTATAATCATTTTCCTGTGAGTAATTATCTTTCATGCTCGTTTCATAATGTGATTTTATCATAATAAGCTAATTGTATAATTGAAAATACATATAAGATGATTAAGTTTAAATTCAATAAAACTTGGGGAGTAAAAATTATCTTACTCTAAATCTTAAACTTTTTTATCATATTTAAATTCAACAATAATAATAGCAAAGTTTTAATTTCTTATTTATTTTGTCTAATGTAAATTAAATCTACAAATTAACTGAGGAGGTTGATCGTGGATAATTTTGGCAACACGTTAGTAATTCTTTTCGCAATTGCACTTGGATTGTTTCTGATTGTTTCACTGTGGAAGGTTTTTGAAAAAGCAGGACAACCGGGTTGGGGTATTTTCATTCCCATTTATAATTTATACCTGCTGTTACAGATCGCAGGAAGACCGGGATGGTGGTTAATACTATATATTATACCACTAGTGAACTTTGTGATTGGAATAATAGTGGATATTGATGTTGCTAAAAAATTTGGAAAAGAACCTATCTTCGGTGTGGGTTTATTCTTTTTAGGATTTATTTTTTATCCGATCTTAGCTTTTGGCAGTGCTAAATACCAAGGTGCTAATTAAACGAGATTAATTATTTTTTCTTGAATAATTTAATTTAAATATTAGGTTTACATTTATGAATTTGAATACCAACTATTACTATAAATAAATTTATGAAAATATCTTTTTTATTATTACTCTTTACATTAACTACATTAATTAATAACAGATTATACGCTCAAAATCACGATTCACTTTTAGTTGCATTTTGGAATCTTGAAAATTTATTTGATACCAAAGATGATCCGGATAATAACGATGAACAATTTCTTCCCGATGGAGACAGAGAATGGACGAATGAAAGACTTGATCAAAAACTGTTCAAACTTGCCCGTGTAATTCGTTCGATGAATAATTATTATGGTGCGGATATTTTAGGAGTTTGCGAAGTAGAGCATCAATCTGTTCTGGAATTACTAACAAGCAAGTTCCTTTCAGACATAAATTACAAAATTGCATATCTTGAATCACCGGATAATCGTGGAATTGATAATGGCTTAATTTACAATGCCGATAAGTTTTTTGAATTGTCTGTAAGTGGTGATACTGTTCATCTTGCAGATGATTGGCCCACCAGGTTAATTCTTAAAGTAAAACTTTTAACAAAGTGGAATGATACACTTTCGGTGTATGTTAATCATTGGCCATCAAGAAGCAGGGGAAGAGAATTATCGGAACCAAATAGAATAAACGCCGCTGAAACAGTCAGGAAATCTGTGGATAAGGAATTCAGTAATAATCCAAATGCCAAGATTGTAATAATTGGTGATTTTAATGATGAGCCATCAAACATTTCCATACATAATTATTTAAAAGCATTGAAACTAGATTGCAAATTACCTGACTCTATTTCAATAGTTAACAGTTCCGATTTATATAATATTTCTTACAGCACATATAATGATAGCCTTGGCACTTATTTATACAAAGGCGATTGGAATATGCTTGACCAGATTATCCTATCCGGTAACTTAATAATAAATCCTGAACTAAAATATATATGTAATTCTTTTGAGATTTATAAGCCGCATTACCTTGTAACTCAATCAGGAAATTATAAAGGAGCAGCATTTCCTACTTTCGGCGGACGTAATTATCTCGGCGGATATAGTGATCACTTCCCGGTTGTTGCAAAATTTTTTGTTGGCAAACATCAATAGATGAAACGAGCATGACAAATAATTACAATCATGGAAATGATTTTAATGCGAGTTCAAAAAACAAAACAAGCAATCATTAACTTATGAATAAAGAACTATTAATTTTTGGTGCTGATGGGGCATTAGGTAGTGGTGTTACAAAAGTATTGTCCTCTAAAGAATATAACAAAATTCATTTGTTTGATTTTAAATTTAAAGATAATACGAAAGTAGAGAAAATTAATAAATATGTTATTAAGGACCTCGCTATAGAAGAGAATGTTAAAAACGCTTTTGCAAATGTAAAACCAGATAAATTTACTACTTTTTTTCTTTTCTCCACCGTAGGTGGGTTTGCGGGTGGTAATAAAATTTGGGAAACTGGTATTGATGAATGGGAAAAAATGATGAAGATGAATCTGACTTCCTCATACCTGCTTGCGAAACATTTTACACTGCTTGTGAAAAATTCTAATTCGGGTTCTATTTGTTTTACTACTGCATACACCGGACTGAATCCCGAAGTTGGGAAATCAGCTTACGGAACATCGAAAAGTGCATTGATTCATTTTGTAAAAACACTGGCTGAAGAAGGAAAAGCAATAAAGCTCTCAGCAAATGCGATTGCACCTTACATTATAGACACACCTGCCAACCGAAGCTGGATGAAAGATGCAGATTATAACTCCTGGATGAAACCTGATGAGATAGCTCAGATAATTCATTCATTATTCAATTGTCATTACTTTGTTTCCGGAAATATAATTACATTGAAACATCGTTTTTCAAGTACTTAGAGGGAAATTGTACTATAATATATACGGCAAGATACGTAAAGTAATAATTTGACATTCTTCATTGAAATGTTTATTGTAGTTCAACTTTTTATTAAAATAATTAAAGTGTTTTCCTGGCCTTATCATAATTACTTAATTTTTAGGAGGTAAATGTCTATGGACTTATCAGGCATGATAGCATCATTGTACAATATCATCGCACAGACTACCAGTGAAGGTGGCGGTGCTTTAAATTGGTTGGCTGAAAAGTTTACCGTGGGCGGCGGCTTTATGTGGCCAATTCTTTTTTGCCTAGTAATGGGGTTAGCATTTGCGCTTGAGCGATTTTGGACACTAACAAAATCCAAAACCAATACAAAAAAATTCATTGTAAACGTTAAAAGAGCTCTCGATGATGGTGGAATAGAAGCAGCAAAAGAACTTTGCGCAAATACTCGTGGTCCTGTAGCCTCAGTTTTTCATGCTGGATTGTTAAGATCAGATGAAGGTATTGATGCTGCTGAAAAGGCTATTATTGCATATGGCGGTATTGAGATGGGCTTTTTAGAAAGAAATATGATTTGGGTTTCAACATTTATCTCAATAGCACCTATGCTTGGATTTACAGGAACCGTACAAGGTATGATTGAGGCATTTGATGCGATTAAGGAAGCAGCACAGATTTCACCGGCAGTTGTTGCAGACGGTATTTCTGTTGCATTATTAACAACCTTGTTTGGATTGGTTGTTGCAATGATACTTCAAGTATTTTATAATTATTTGGTTTCCATGATTGATAAACTAGTCGCTGATATGGAGGAAGCATCAGTTGAACTGATAGACGCACTTTATGAAATACAACAAAAAGGCGGTTAAGTAATTAAAGAGTATTGAATAATTATTAACTAAGTTTTATTTATGCTAAGAAAGAAAAAATCACACGAAGCTACAATTCCAACCAGCTCAATGGCCGATATCGCATTCCTGCTATTAATATTCTTTCTTGTTGCAACTATAATTGATGTTGATACAGGAATTGGATTAACCTTGCCGGAATACATTCCGCCTGATGAAATTGAAGAAGTAAAAGTAGATCCCGACAGGATGGCAGCTATCCTTATTAATGAATCAGGGGAAGTTCTACTGGATGGAAAACCAATATCTTTATTCCAGATTAAAAATACGCTTAAACCCAGAATAATTTCCAAGATTGATCTACCCAGTAATAAGAAACTTATCGTTTCATTAAAGACAGACAGAAAAACTGTTTACAACGCTTACATTCAGGCATTGGATCAGATTAAAATGGCATATTTAGAAGTAAGAGATGAATATTCCAACTCAAGATTTGGTGTAAAATTTAAAGATGTAAA
>JARRKK010000237.1:6532-8289 GCA_037388105.1 Ignavibacteriaceae bacterium
GCTTCTATGCCGGATATTATTTTTATGCTTTTACTTTTCTTTATGGTAACGACTACAATGCGGGAAGTGGAAGTATTAGTGGATTATAAACTACCCGATGCTGAAGCACTTGAAAAAATTGAAAATAAGAGACTGGTCTCCTACATTTGGATCGGAAAGGGAAGTAGAGTGCAAATAAATGACAGTATTGTTCAGGTCGATGATGTTCAGCCTATAATGTATGGAAAGAGAGAGGCACTGCCAAATGTAATTGTATCTTTACGAGTTGATGTTGGGGCAGATATGGGCTTGGTTACTGACATACAGCAGGAACTTAGAAAAGCCTACTGTTTACGAATAAATTACTCAGCAAATATAAAAATTTAACTTTACAATCAGCAAAATTATTTGAAGGCAGGATGGTTTATGCAAACCACCTGCCTTTTTCATTATAGAGGAACTATGAATTTAAAAGAAAAGATAAACGAAGATTTAAAAATTGCACTTAAGTCGGGAGATAAAACCAGGCTGCTTACAATTAGGTCCATCCGTACACTTATATTAGAATTTGAAAATAGTGGTACTGCTAAGGAAATGAAGGAAGAAGATGAATTAAATTTGCTAAGAACCGCTGCAAAGAAAAGAAAAGATTCAATCGAACAATACAGAAAAGCAAAAAGAGAAGATCTTGCTCAATCGGAGGAAAAAGAACTTGAGATAATAATGAGTTATCTGCCCAAGCAACTGAACGAATCAGAGATTGAAAGTACTATTAAGGTAGTTGCAGCTCAAATTGGAGCAACTACAAAAAAAGATTTTGGTAAGTTAATGTCTGCTGGTATGAAAGAGTTAAAGGGTAAAGCCGATGGTAATATCGTACGTGAAATAGTCGAAAAAATACTGAGTGAGAGTTGAACCCGGTAGACTTAATAGTAATTGCGACTGTCTTAGTCGGGTTTATTCTCGGTTATAAGGATGGATTAGTTAGGAAGTTAATCGGGATAATTGGATTTGCACTAGCTATAGTTTCAGCAGCTGTACTTAAAGATGATCTTGGCAGATTGATTGAGAATGCATTTGGTATGGAATTTTATCTTGCGGAAATTACAGGGGGCGTTGTAATCTTTTTAACTGTCATACTGATTTTTACCCTTCTTAAAAGAGTTATACATCCATTTGATAAAGTTAATAATCTTATAAACCAATTGATTGGTGGAGTTGTTGGTATTTTTCAGTTGTTATTTTTTCTAAGCGCTGTTTTTCTCCTTCTTAATGTATTTGATATTCCGGGTAAAAAAACAGAAGAGGAATCAATTTTTTACTCTTTTACTTCAAGGATAATTCCCGCAACTATAGATTTTTTAAACAATTACACCCCGCAAACTAAAGAAATACTTGAGGATTATATTAATGATATTGATACAACAAGATGATTGACAGCTCTACTTTAGAAAAGTTAGAATTTCCAAAAGTACTTTCCTACATCTCCAAATACTCGATTACAGAAGCAGGAAAACAACTCATTCATTCACTTAAACCGTTTGATGATCTTAAATCAATCCAGCAGCAGGGTTTACTTGTAAACCAGGCAAAAGAAGTCCTGATTAATACTAATCGACCTCCACTTGAATATATCCCTGATTTGAGCGAAGACCTTACCAGGAGTAAAATAGGTGAGTCGTTCCTCAGTGCCTCAAAGATTGTTGAGATTCTAAAGTTAGCTAAAACATCCAGACTCTTATTGAGTTATTTAAACGAAAATAGAGAAATTTCACCCC
>JARRKK010000238.1:0-7354 GCA_037388105.1 Ignavibacteriaceae bacterium
TTGGAAAATTTTGCTGGTAATCCTGACAGTAATTACAAACAAGAGGGAGTTCTCGTTATAAGTTCAAGTCCAGCCAGTAGAAAAGTATATATACCAATACCTGAACACTGGAAATATGATGGTAAACGCTTACGAACTGCCAGGTTTAGTTGGCCTAATCGATACCAGCAACTGGAGGAAGCAAAGCTTTATGGACCGATTGAGATAGAAGCATATAGCTGGCAGAAGATTCCATTCAATGAATTACAAATTGCAAAAGATACTTTTATGGTTACAGCAGGTGATAATGTTGAAAAAATAGTAGTACAAAGATTAAACCGACTAGAAGGTGAGGCCGAAGAAGTAGGTTTGAGTTATATTGAGTCTCCTTACCATAGACTTGAATATGATAAACAAACTGGAAGAATTATTTCGCTTTTTGATAAAAATCTAGAGTGGGAAATCTTAAACCAAAATAGTGATTATACGTTTTTCCAATTCGTACGTGAATATCCTGATCCGCTTGTAAATGGTGAAAGGAGGGCACTGTATGACAGAGACCTTGTTAAAGAAAAATTTGATGCAAATTGCTGGATGACCGATTGGAAAGCGAAAAGGGATACAGCAATTAATTTTATTGGTTCCGAAATTAAACAATCTCCAATAGGGATTACACTCCTATTAAAATTTAACGTTCAGGGAGCGAAATCTTTAGAACAAAGAATTACTCTACAGGCTTATTCAGAGCTTATATTATTAGATGTATCAATTCATAAAGAAGAGGTGCTAACTCCTGAATCCATTTATTTCACATTCCCGTTAAACTTAAATGCAGACTGGAAGGCACACTATGATACTTGCGGTGTTCATGTTGCATTGGATGAAGAACAATTGCCAAAATCCAGCAGAGGCTGGCAAACTGTCGAATCGTATGCATCAATGTATAATAATGATAAAGGTGTTGCTTTGTTTTGCCCTGATGCTCCAATGGTGCAATTTGGTGGATTTAACTTTGGTAGAAAATATTATTCAATAGAAAGATCATCGTTTCCTCTCTTACTTGCTTGGCCACTAAATAATTATTGGGATACCAATTTTCCTACCAGCCAGCCTGGACAAATTAAATTATCGTATGCGTTTTCATCATTTAACAAATTTAACAAACAACAGATATTTAAGTCGGGGCATGAGGTTTCAACAAAAATTGAAATTCATCCTTTAATGAATTGTAAAAAATTTGAGAAAGGTTCATTTATAGAAATTAATGATGATAGTGTACAACTTCTAAACTTAAAGTTATCTGATAACAATAGCGGAATCATTGCAAGAGTAGTTAAGACTATAAATCAAAAGGGAACAAGCTCAATTAGACTCCCTCAAATTATTAAAGAAGCGTCAGTGGTAAATACTTTTGAAGAAAGTGTAAAACAGCTTAAAGTGATAAAAAACGAAGTACTAATTGACTTAATTCCTTATAGGATAACTCAATTATTAATAATCCCGACGAATTAAATTATTTCAACAATCAGTCTGAATTATTAATTATGATAAACATATCGGAAGATTTTCCCGGTTATAATACAATTAAACCCATGATTGAGAGCATAAAGTCAAATGGGATAATTTTAGAAAAAGATCCTGAATACATAGATGCCCAAATCGGTCTCGCTGATTCGTATTTTGCACTTTGGTGTTATGGTATAATTACCTATGCAGAAGCAATTGAAGAAGTTAAAGCAGTAGAATCTATTGTACTTAAGTTAAATGGTAATCTACCTGATGCGCATACATTAACGGCACTTATAAAATGGAGCGAGTGGAACTGGGAAGGTGCAGAGCGGGCATTTAAATTTGCCATCGAATTTGATCCGAATAGTGCGAAGGCTAATCATTGGTATGCACTTTACCTTGCAGCAATGGGGCAATTCAAAAAATCCATAGTCTTATCCAAAAAAGCTGTTGAGCTCGAACCTACACCCGGTTACAGAATAGGTCTTGGCTCTATGTATTACTTTGCTCACGATTTCGAAACACTCAAGATAGAGATGAAAGAATTAATTTCTGAGAATCCTGATTTTGCGCAAGCATATGATTGGCTGGGCATGGCTTATATCCTATTAGAGGACTTTGATAAGTCAATTGAAGTTTATGAAAAGGCTGTTAATCTATCTGGTCGTCTTGCAGAAATTCTGGGAGGACTCGGACACGCGTATGGTATTGCTGGAAGAAAGGGATTAGGTGAAAATGATAAAGTATTTGAAATGTTGGAAAGGGCATTCAAAGAACGATCTTGGGAGTTGATATTTATGAGAGAAGAACCCTGGTTTGATTACCTTCGCGAGGATCATCGGTTCAAGGAATTTGTTTCTCGTCTCAAGTTTCCGAATATGTAAAATAAATAAAACGATTTAGTCATCTAGATTTAAGATAATTATTTCTATGGAATAATCCGATATTAACAATGCTAACAGATGCCTACAAAAAACTACTAAAAGAATTCCTAATCCTCATTCCAAATCAACAGTTAACAATCGACGAGTTCCAAACATATGCCCTGGGAACTGATGCAGGCTTTTACCGCTTAACCCCAAAGATTGTTATAAAGGTCGAAAGCGAACAAGAAGTGATACATGTAATTAATTCATGTAGTTCAAATAGTATCCCGTTAACCTTTCGCGCAGCAGGTACAAGTTTATCTGGTCAGGCAATTTCAGATTCGGTATTGGTTATGCTCGGCAAAAACTGGGATAATTTTTTAATTGAAGATGATGGACAAAAAGTAAATGTACAACCCGGAATTATTGGCGAAAGAGTTAATATTCAACTTTCAAGATTCAACAGGAAGTTAGGCCCGGATCCCGCATCAATAAACGCTGCTAAGATGGGTGGCATAGCCGCTAACAATGCGAGTGGAATGACAAGCGGAACCGCGAATAATATTTATAATACACTTGAAGGGATGAAGATTGTCTTTTCCAATGGTTCTGTACTTGATTCAACAAACGAGGATAGCAGAACTATATTCAGAAATAATAACCAGGATTTACTTGATCGGATAGCTGGTATATCAAAAAAAGTAAAAACAAATAATGAGCTAAAACAAAGAATTGAAAATAAGTATAAAATTAAAAATACCTGTGGTTATGGATTAAACTCATTACTGGATTTTGATGATCCGATAGATATAATTACACACCTGATGATTGGCTCGGAAGGAACACTTGGTTTTATATCCGAAATGAAATTGCGGACGGTACCTGACCTCCCATTCAAGACAACTGCACTACTATTTTTAAAAGATATCGCTTCTGCTTGTTCTATGATTCCTATGCTGGAAAAGCTTCCAGTTGTTGCTGCTGAACTGATGGACAGATCAGCATTACGACTTGTTGAAGGATTACCGGGAATTCCAGAAGAGATTTTGAGGCTCGATAATGAAGCAGCAGCATTATTAATTGAAACTTCTGCAAATAGTGAAAAGATGCTAAGTTCTTCAATTGAAATGATGAAGAAACAGTTCAGCGAATTATCTTTTATATCTCATATAAATTTCACAACAAACTCAAAAGAAAGATGGTTGTTGTGGAATGTTCGAAAGGGTCTGTTCCCAGCTGTCTGTAAAAATAGAGAAGCAGGTACAACCGTAATTATTGAAGATTTGAATTTCCACACTGATCAATTATCAAATGCTATATTAGATCTTAAAGAGCTGTTAGCAAAGCATTCTTATATTGATTCATTTATTTGGGGACATGCTCTTTCAGGAAATATTCATTTTGTTATTACTCCAAAATTTGATACTCAAGATCAAATAAAGACATACGATAATTTCATGAAGGACATTGCAGAACTCGTTATTGATAAGTATGATGGTTCACTTAAAGCTGAACATGGAACAGGGAGAAATATGGCTCCATTTGTGGAGTATGAATGGGGCAGGGAATTATACGATATAATGAAAGAAATAAAAAACGCTTTCGATCCGGATAATATTTTTAATCCCGGTGTGCTTATTAATCCTGATAAGAACATCCATCTCAAGAATCTAAAAGCATTACCGATTGCAAATGAAATAATTGACAAGTGTACAGAGTGCGGATTTTGTGAATCAACCTGTCCATCTAAAAATTTAACATTAACTCCGAGACAACGAATTGTTACTATCAGAAAATTAGCTAGTGAATATAAACCGTTTAGCATAAATGAAACACAATCTCTATTATCAAAACAAACAAAGTATGATTTTGAATCAACTTGTGCTGTTGACGGTTTATGCGAACTCAGATGTCCTGTTGATATAAATGTTGGAAGTTTAGTTAAAGAATATCGGTCTATATTACACAACAAAAATTCTTTACGCTTAGCATCTTTTTTTGCAAATAATTTTGCAGCTATTACAACAATAATTCGAGGAGTCTTAAGAGTAACTTACTTTATGAAAATATTATTTGGTGATAATCTTCTGATGGTGGGAAGTAAGTTTTTAACTAATGTTAGTTTAAAGAAAATACCAAAGTGGAATAAATTCATACCAAAGCCACAGAGTAAACTAACAATTACCCAGAATGTTCATTGTCAGCAAGTGGTATACGTTCCATCCTGCATAAATAGAATATTTGGTGAGTATGCAGATGATGATTCAAATAAATCAATTTTTAAATCAATAGAAAATGTACTTTCTTCAGCCGGTTACAATATTATTTTACCATTAAATATTAATAATCTGTGCTGTGGGTTATCATTTGAGAGTAAAGGATACTTTCATCAAGGCTTAAGGAAAAGTGAAGAGATGTTTTCCTCTTTAATGTCTGTTTCTAATCAGGGACAATATCCGGTATTGTACGATACAAGCCCTTGTGCTTATCACATTAAAGAATATGTTAAAACTCATAACAAAAATTCACTTCAACTTTACGATCCTATAGAATTTATTTATGGGAATATTCTTAAAAAGGTTGAATTGCAAAAGATAAATGACACAATTGCTATTCACCCTGTTTGTTCCTCAAAAAAAGCCGGAATCAGTAATGAACTAATTGAAATTGCTAAACACTTTGCGAATAAAGTTATAACGACAGAAGAAATTGAATGCTGCGGGTTTGCCGGGGACAGGGGGTTTACATATTCTGAACTAAATGATTCAGCTCTTCAAAAATTATCTGAAAAAATATCTAAGGATTGTAAATCTGGTTATTCAACAAGTAAGACATGTGAGATTGGTTTGTCTAAAAATAGCGGGATCTATTTTAAATCGATATTTTATTTAATTGATAAATGTATCTCTACAAATATTAAATCCACTGAGTAATCGTAATAATATTTATGCAGGGATTAATGAACTAACAACATTTTGCCTGGATATACCTAGCCCATCAATTCCCAGTTCAACAACATCTCCTGGTTTTAAATATTGTGGATTCTTCATTCCGAGGGCAACTCCATACGGTGTTCCTGTTGAAATTATATCTCCGGGAAGAAGAGTCATAAATTCACTTACATAAGAAACCAAATATGGAATATCAAAAATAAAATCACTCGTATTTCCCTGCTGCCTGATATCACCGTTTACTTTTAGCCACATATTTAAATTATTTACATCATTAATTTCGTCAGGCGTTACTAAATATGGACCAAGCGGTGCAAATGTATCTGCACTTTTTCCTTTAACCCATTGACCTCCTCGTTCAAGTTGAAACTCGCGGTCGCTGTAATCATTATGTAAAAGGTATCCTCCTACAAAATCCATAGCATCTTGTTCATTTACATACTTAGCTTCTTTACTTATAACCATTGCAAGTTCAACTTCCCAGTCAGTCTTATTTGAGTTTCTTGGGATAATAAGATTATCATTAGGACCACATATAGCAGATGTTGCTTTGAAAAAAATTACAGGTTCTGAGGGTCTTTCCATTTTGGCCTCTTTTGCATGTTTTCCGAAGTTAAGTCCAATGCAAACAATTTTACTTGGTTTGCATACAGGAGCACCAAGACGGACAGGTTGACTGATATATGATAAAGAGTTTCTATGAGCATCAAACCAGGTTTGTAACCTGATTAATCCACCATCTGCAAAAAATTCTTCATTAAAATCGTTGCAAATATCGCTAACGTCGATATATTTATTGTCACTTATAAATAGGCCTGGTTTTTCATTGCCCGGCTCTCCAAATCGGATTAGTTTCATGCTATTTACCTGAGATTCATTACTCCGCCATCAAAATCGTAAGATGCGGCAGTTATAAACTGTGAATCATCCGAACACAGGAACAGAGCTAACTTTGCAACTTCATCCGGTGTAGCCATTCTACCAATCGGTTGAAATTCAAAATAATCGTCGACAAATGGAGTATGAACTCTTGCTGGACAAATACAATTACATCTAATATTCTTATCAATATAATCTTTTGCAATTGACATAGTCATTGAAAGTACAGCTCCCTTACTCATCGAATATGCAAACCGGTCTTTAAGTCCAATCTTCGAAACAATAGAAGCTAAATTTAATATTACACCACCTCCTGTGCTTACCATAGAGCCAATAGTTTCTTTTGTAACAAAGTAAACACTTTTAATATTTACATTATAAAGACGATCCAGATCTGATAATGATGTTTGTTCAATATTTCCAACATGAGATATTGCTGCATTGTTAACAATTATATCGATCTGCTCCTGTTCGTCCAGAACTTTCCTAACGGCATTCTTTACGCTCTCCTCTATTGAAACATCACAATATATAAACTGTGCAATCCCTCCATTTTGAATTATTTCATCCTTAGCTTCAAGTCCTGAATCTTCAATCACATCCAGTAAATATACTTTAGAATTTTCGTTTGCAAACTCTTTTGCAATGCTCTTACCAATACCCGATCCGGCACCGGTAATAATGGATACTTTATTTTTGAGTTTACCAGACATTACATTTAACTTTATTTGATTATTCTCAAGTGATTAATCTCGTTTACTCCCACCAATGGTAATTCCAAGTCCGCCATCAATTCTGTAAGCTTGACCTGTTATAAAGCTTGCCTTATCACTTGCAAGGTACACTATAAATTCAGCTACCTCATCACTGGTACATATTCGTTTTGTTAAATGCATGTCAACACATTCCTGGTAAACTTCATCTGGATCAGGTGATAGTGCAAAAGATTCTCTTAACATAGGTGTATCTGTAGTTCCCGGGCAAACAGCTACACATCGGATATTTGGCGCATAATCAACCGCAATACTTCTTGTTAATCCTATCATTGCAGTTTTGGATGTAGTATAACCTGCAACATTCTTTTGTGTGATAAACGCTTGTACACTCGAAACATTTACAACGCATGCTTTGTCCTTTTTCATCATTGAAGGCAGTGCATACTTTGAACAC
>JARRKK010000238.1:7380-13993 GCA_037388105.1 Ignavibacteriaceae bacterium
CACATAGAATGAATAAAGTTTTGCTGCCAAGTTCCTTTGCAAATTCCTTCCCATTTTCATCGATATCCAAAATACAAACATTTGCGCCTGCATCATGAAACACCCTTGAAGAAGAACCTCCAATGCCTTTGGCTCCACCTGTAATAACAACTGTTTTATTTTTAAATGACATTTTTATTTCCTTGATGTGAGGCTAGTGGCATACCTTTAATTCCGTAATCTATTCTTAATATATGCCATCGTCCGAGACTTGATACAAAAAGTTGATCAAAATTTTTCCCTCCAAAAGCAATATTTGTTGGATTGGAAAGTGTGTGAGCTTCCCAATCATCATATAAGATAGATACCGTTTCATGTTTATCGACTTTGAATATTCGATTAGGAGTATAACACGAAACCAGCAAATTTCGTTCACCATCGAATGCAATACCATCTGGAACTGTTTTGGGTAGAGTACAAAATACGGTTCTTTTGCCTGCAGCACCATCAGAATTTATTTCAACTCTTTCCACTCCGGGAAGCCAGGACGAGACTACATACAAATACTTTTGATCCTCATCCAAAGCCAAACCGTTCGCAAAATTAAACGGACCATCATGCCATATCATCCCAGATCCATCAGATTTATATTTTAATACTTTTCCAATAACTTTTCTAAATGCGCCACTCTCTGAAACATACAGATTACCAAACTTATCGAATACAGGATAATTTGGAATATTAAATTTATGACTATCGGCACCTTCAGAAAGCATAAGTAATTTCTTTGATTTTATTTCTAATTTCCATAAACAATGGTTATTCAAATCGCAGATAGCTAACCAATCTGCTCCAGGTGAAAAAGCGATACCTAAAATAAAACCTCCGGTATTAGCAATTTCTTCCATTTGCTTACCGTCTTCAGATATCTTATAAATTTGTCCAGCTTCTCCACCAGCCCAAACAGATCCATCAGGATGAACTGCAACACATTCCGGATGATCTAAACCATCCACGAAAATTTCTGAAATGTTTTGTAGTGTATCCATCTACATTAACTTTGATTTTTTATTTGATTAATACTGAAGCAGAAAGTTTAGTTTTAATTACATCCTCCGGTTCAATTGAGAGCCACTCACCTTTTTTGATTGCTACTTCTGCATCAGACTTAAACATAGATGTCCATGGTTCCAGTGCAACTGCATAAGCATCGCCCCACCATGGTGCATCCTGTGTTGCATAACGTTCCTGCCAATACCATAAATATTTAAAGACGGTAGCATCCCAGTTAACACTAAAGCCGACATTCTTTTCCGTATTAAATATTGAATAATTTCCTTCATCACCAAAACCATATAAGTATGATAAATCGCTATATGGTGGATCACTTACCGGTGGAATTTTACTTGCATCATCTTCCTTTCCAACAATGTTTTTGCATTTTGGCCAATCAGATTCAATCCCGGGTTTAAATCTTCTGTGATCTGGCATCGTTCGTTCGGAAATAATTTTTTTAGCGTTCGATTTAATACTTCCACCTTCCGTTAAAAATGGAAGACCAAATGCGATATGATGTCCCCATACAATATCTAATTTAGTTTTAGAATTATTAGAAAGTTTCTCTTCAATGAATAACGTTGGCTGCTCAACATTAATTGTAAGTACCTTTTCGATTTTTACCGGAATTCGCAATGGTGTTGTCCAAAGCTTAATGGAAACTTTTTCAGGACCATTATCTATAATAGCATATTTCCAAGGCGTTAATGAAACCTCACCATGCTGACCTAATGAGGCCCCACGATATTTAAATGATGGGGTATTTGGCAGTATCTCTTGCCATCCACCGTAATAATAATCTTCAAACTGGTTTGTAGTATTTCTCATTTGTGAAAAATCGCTTTGCGGATTTCGAATACCTTTTGAGAGTCGCAGCATAAAATCTAAGTCTAAAGGTTTATAAGTAAATTCAAATATATCACTTCCACGGTCTGCAAGAATACCAATTCTAATAAAATCATTTTCCATCCAGATAGTTTTCATTCGCTTGTATTCCCACTCGTCGGTAATATTACATTTCCCTTTTGCAAATGGTGGGATTGGCAGCTTAGAATTCATTATTCACTCTCTAAAATTTTTAATACGGCTTTCAGGTATCCTAAGGCAAATGCCATTCCGGCATGCCAGGGGGCATCACATGACATTTCAGGAGTATGATCCGGAATAATGACACCGTCATAATTATTTTTCTTCAGTATCCTTAAAGCTTTCACTATATCAATTTCCCCCTCATCAATAAAGGCTTCACGATAGTTAGGAACCTTTCCAATTACGTTCCGGCTATGAACATAACCAATTTTGTTTTGCTTTGAAAACCTATCCAGCATATCATACACATCACTTCCTGGCATTTCCTGCACAGTGCCCATGCAAAACTCAAATCCGTTTGATGGGCTATCATAAACATCTAAAAGGTGTTCATATTCTTCTGGTGAGTAAAGTAATTTTTCAATACCGCGCATCCTGGGTAACGGAGGATCATCAGGATGAGCGACTAGCTTGATATTATTTTCCTCTGCCACAGGAATCAATTCATTCAAAAAGTACTTAAGCCGTTCCCACATTTCTTCTCTTGTAACAGGTTCTACTACGCCCTCTTCAATATCGGTATCATACCGCATATTCCAAACCATTCCTTTTGGTATTGGGCTATCAACATTAATTATACTCTGATCGAATTCGATGGATTTTGCCTCACCTCTTCCTGTGAATTTACCCGTCCATCCCCAAACTCCAGGAATGCTAAAGTTATAACCCAGAATTGGAATTCCCACCTTACCAAGGATTTTAAGAGTCTGTTTTAAATTTTCAATCTGTTCAGCTTTTTTAGGTCCGTCTAATAGCACATCATACCAATGCGCAGGGTCGATGTTTTCTATTGCCTCCCAAATCAGACCTTCAGATTCAATTTCACCTTTAAGTGCGAGAAGATCTTCATACTGCCAGAGTTTATCTTTGTTATCCGTAATACCCCATCCATTAAGATAATCTCCAGTAAGTGAAGGGTTTTTACCTGTCTGTACATAATCTACTAACTGAACTACAAGGTGGGTTGCTCCTCCTTGTTTTGCAAACTTGAAATTATCCTTATTCAAAATACTTTTATAGAGCCCGAAACCTAGTTTCATATAAATCCCTCAAATCAAAATAATAGTTTCTATATCAGAATTTTAAATTAATTATATCTTCTAATAGATAACTATAAAAATACTAAAAAAGTGCTAAGTAGATGCCACACTGTTACAAACATATAAATTAATTATTTTATTTTATACTTCCTGAAGAAGTAAGAAGGTGTACAACTCCAAGAATGACAATAACTATTTAACAAATAATTATTATAGGGAGAAAACTTTGGATCATCACTTTTATAAACTTCCCAGAATGTTGTAGCTCCCTTTTTTATCATCCCTCCCCAGTATTCTTTAATAATGAGTAATGCCTGAAAATTCAATCCTTGATTAAAAAGTGCTTCCAATGTATAATGATAAACAAATGGTGTAACAGGTGTAATGATATCATTTCTTTTTAACATTTTTAATAATAATTCTATTGCAGAATCAGAATCGACTACTTCTGCAAGAATCATCCAAACTTGAGAAGCCCAGGAAATCTGCTTATCGGGTCCACTTATAAACAATTTATTTTCTGAATCATAGAATTTTTCCAGCGCAGCATTTTTCATCTTTATAATTGTTTTATCTAATATTTTCTTTTCATTAACATAATTAAGTTTTCCGGCGATGAGAGATAACCTTTTTAATGAATAAATTATTACTGCATTCATTGATGCGTCTTTTTGAAGCTGCGGATTCCAATCAATAAAAACCCACCAATCATCAGTATTCTGGAATAATCCCGAATCATCAATTTTATCAATGATTATTTGCGCTTGTACAAAAGCTACTGGCCAGAGTTGTTCAACCATTTCCCAATCATCAGTAGCTTCACCATACTCAAGCAAATAAGATCCAAACATCACAGCAAAATCAACTATATACTCTTCTCCAGGACTGATTTGAGGAAAGGTATAAATACAAGCTGGCATCCTTCCATCACTTCTCAATTGTGAAGCAAAGAGATAAAAACATCTTTTAACAAGTTCTATATTCTTAAAAGTTAAGTAATTCGTTTTTGCAAGAAGTGGAAAATCACCCAGCCATAATCGCTTATCTCTTTTTGGACCGTCTATAAATGTACTTTGCATTGTGTTCCGCAATGTTCTCAATGGCTTTGTGGAAGACTTTTGAAAACATAATCATCCAAATCATGTGAAGCTGATGTTGTGCACAAGCATTTAATCTCACTAATTTCAATTTCGTAATCAAATGACTTAGATTCTAATAATATTTTTACATATTGAAATGCGAACCTTCTCGAAAATTTTACAGTTTGTGGAAGATATTCGAGAGTAACAATTTCAGCCTGATGCCAGGCTCTACTTAAGGAACCAGAATAAGAATCTATATCTTCAATCAGTTCATCTGGAATTTCACCAAAGATAATTTTTAATCTTAGCGGACCACCAACATTTTTACCGACGAGTTCAACATCAAATTGAAAATCACCAACAATGTGTTCATTAAAATCAATAAATAGTTCGGGTTTATTTTCAAAATTAAATTTGAATGAATCATCAAGTTTATTTTCTCTAACAAAATTATATTTAAAGAATGCTTCTTCATCTGGTATAACCTTGCCTTGATATAGTGGTAACTTTTCATACTTGATTAATTCTGCTTCAAGATCCAGTGCTTTTTGTTTCCAAACTTCTTTCTGCTTTTCCGAAATCATAATGTGCGGTTATAGATTATCAATTTAATTTATTGAGCTTGATCTTATTTTTCATAAATCACGAAGTTTTTATAGTTATTTGGAATTTCACCCGGTTGAGTATCAGGACACCACGGTTCATCCTTTCTAGTAATCTTCATATCAATATCCATATAAATAATAGTCATTACTTCACGAGCAATATTAGTTTTGTTTTCGTCAGCTCGATGGAAGGTCCACCCATAATGAAATGTCACATCTCCCAAATCAAATGCAGAAACACTATATGCTACTCGTTTTTCATCCATCATTTGCTGTATCTTGGCTTCACTCTCGTCACTAATAATCAAATTTCTGTATTCCTTTATTTTATGACTGCCAGGTGCAAATGCTAAAGGTCCCATTTTCATGCTTATTGGAACAAAGGGTATCCAGGCAGTTATACTTTTATCAGTAGAAAAAGGCCAATAAACCTGATCAACATGCCAGGGTGTATGTCCTCCACCAGCTTCCTTATATAACGCCTGATCATGATACATCCTAACTCCGCGAGTTCCCATCAATTCTGTTGCGATGCGACCTAATCTTGGACTGCTAACGAAATCTTTAACTAAATTACTATGCAAAAACATATTCTCTATCTGCAGGAAAGCTTTTTCATAAGTGCTTCGTTCTTCCAGTGGTCGAGACTCCTTACTTAATTTAAAAACCATACTTGTAATTTCTTTTCTATAATGATTAAGAGTCTCAGCCGAAAGAACGTTCTTAAGTTTTATAAATCCATTTGAACGAAACGAATTTATTTGTTCTTCTGAAAGTTTGTAGGGTGACTGTAAATCAATTTTATTTGAAAGAATATTCCCATTCATTGTAAAAATAAATTATACGATGTTTATTAAAAATATTGGTTAATTAAATTAAGTTAATTATTAATATTATTTCCAAACAATTCTAAATAAATAGTTTAGATGGATGTTACAACTAAATATTGTAATTTGATTTTTCAGATTCTCAACAATTCTAACTAAAATTTATTAGAGAATAATCTTCTTGAATCATACATCTAAGTTAGAGTACGATGAGCTTGGTTATACCATTATTCGTAATGCTATAGACATGGACCTGGCATGTGAAGTGGAAGCACATGTTCATTGGTTGAGGAAGAAATACCCTGATTTACGCCCTGAACATTTACATCATAATCTATTGGTTGATGATCTTTTTATTCATCGGCTTGTAGGTGACTCTCGACTATTAAATATTGTGGAGGAATTTTTGGGACAAAACATTGCATTGTTTGCGGCTCATTACATTGCTAAACCTCCTTTCACAGGACAGGCTGTTCTATGGCATCAAGATGGGACTTACTGGCCACTTGAACCAATGGAAGTTATTTCAATTTGGTTAGCCGCTACAGATTCTAAGGTTGAGAACGGTTGTATGCGTGTGATTCCAGGAACACAAAACAAGATACTCCTATTACAAGACGAATTGCAGAAAGTTTCCGATTGCAAGAACGTTTTGGGTTCCGGTATTTATCCTTCTCAAATTAACGATACAGACGCTGTAGATATTGAATTAAATGCTGGTGATGTATCTCTGCATAACCCAAGAATTGTTCACGGATCGAATCCAAATACTTCAGATACCTGGCGGATTGGTCTTACTATCAGGTATATTCCTACTAGTACTCTTGTGAAAATTGAAGGACATCGATGTATTTTATTAAGAGGGGAAAGTGATGCTAAAGTAATGAATAAATATGAAAATCGCCCTATCTTTAACCCGCAAAAACATATGAAGT
>JARRKK010000239.1:0-4259 GCA_037388105.1 Ignavibacteriaceae bacterium
TCTCTGAATTCGATTTTTCTATCATTCGATTATTATTTGAACTAATTTTATTGTTTTCGGGTCTCTTTTCATTTGAAACCGTTTTCTGATTATTACTTTGATTCCTGCTATTTGTATTCACCTGCACTTCTCTCTTGTTGTTTTCCTTTATGTTCATTTCCTGCTTTTTAGTATTATTATTTTGATTCTGTTTATTCTTATTTACAGATGAGTTATTATTTATATTTCTTTTCTCAGTTGTTCCATTATTCCTCCCTGACTGATTCCTTTCATTCGAGGTTTTCATATTATTCTTGTCTGGTACAACTTGTTTATAAGATTCAGTCTTTTTCTTAGGAGTAACAGAATATTGTCTATCAATTTTAGTACGAGTGTTAACCTCATTTGATTTATCATTAATGTTTGAATTTGTAATTTTTCTTTCTTTAATCTCAGGTATCTGAACTCTAGATAGATCAAGTGAAGTTCTGTGCTCGGATTTTTTAATTTTCGTATCCCGAACTTCATTTCGTATTAACTCATCGCGACTTTTATAAACAGTCCGTATCTTATCTCTTTCAATTTGATCGTTTCCATTCAAAGTTCTTTCATCAGAAACCCTGATCAGATCACGTTCCTGAATGTTTTGTCCACTGCGGGTTCTTACAATATTTATATCAATGCCCTGATTTCTAATCCGACCGTTATGATTAACATAATTAGTTCTATAACGGGTATTTGAATGAACCCTATATTTATACCGTGGACTAATGTAATAGTTATAAACGTATGGATCGCAGAAATGGTTGTAGGTGACAAAGTTCCACTGATAGTATGGATTATAATAGACATTAGGATATACCACACCTATTGTTATATATACATTAGCGTATGGGTGAAGTGGTGCCCATCCAATATAATTATCATCATATCTCCATTCCACCCAGGCTGGTGCATATTCATAACCAGGTACCCATAGCCAGCCGTAGAAATCATCATAGTACCATCTGCCGTAATGATAAGTTATGTAACCGAAAGGTTCATAAGAATGCCAGTACCATCCGTCTGATGTCCAGATCCAACTACCTTCTCTATAGGGAGACCAATCTAACCTCATAGCTGTTGGACGCCAAACTACAACACCGTAATCAATCTCAACCCAGCTACCATAAGGAGTTAATCCTGTATAAAAGTAGTTACTTACTCCTGGCTGTGCATTGGATTTTTGTGCTCCAATTAATCCCCAAATTATTAATACCGAAATTATTATTAGCTTTTTCATTTTGTACTCCATTTCCTGTTTGAACCTAAATAGACAATGTTGATGCCATCAAATAAATATTCGTTTTTAGCAAAAAAAGATGAAAAATGAAATAAAATTGTATTTAATATTATACAGTGGGGTATAGTTAGAAGACGCTACAAATTTATTAGTTATCTCTTTAGTATTCTATCCTTCCAGTGAAAATTCCCAAATACTCCAGATAATCCAGCTATAATTATATATGGAACCTGAAGTATTTGTGTAGGAAGAAACCAAATTAGTGGGAGTGATGGAAAAAGTAGTTCTTTTCCCTTCCTAAGAATTAGATATTCCAGCAAAAGTTTAAGCATAATACTTAATACTAAAGTAATTACAAAAGAAATTGAATAAAAAATCATTAAGAAAGTCTGAATTACTAAGGCAAGATAAAATAAATAAATTAGAATAAGTTTTATAACAAGACTTTTGTTTTTATAAAATAAACCTTTGCTTGCCCAGCGTTTCCTCTGATAATAAAATTCACTGATAGTATTATTCGACATGGTTTTAACTATAGAATTTTTATCCAGCGAAAATCTTACTTTGTAAATTGTATCCTTTGCAATTTTTTGCATTAGTAGTTCATCATCACCGGATGATAGTTCCATATCATATTCAAATCCATTCACTTCATTGAACACTTTTTTTCTGTACGCGATGTTTGCGGCATTACATATTGTTGGTTTCCCTGCTCCAATTAAACCCGCACCTGTGATTATCAAACCAGCAAATTCTAAAATCTGAATTTTAGAAAAGATATTTCCATTATCTTTAAATACAACTGGTCCGGAAACAAATCCTGTTTTATCATCAAAATATTTTAGAAGTGAACTCAACCAATCAACTGAATATATACAATCAGCATCGGTTGTGACAATAATCTCACCCATTGAATGTTCAATTCCATAGCTGAGAGCCCTTTTTTTATGTGCATTCGGTGAATAGTTTTTAGGAACCGATAAAATTTTTATGTTTTCCGGTTTCGCGAACTCATTCAACTTTTTCAAAGAGTCATCCGTAGAGTTATCATCCACATAAATTACTTCGTATTTTTCTATTGGGAAGTATTGTTTGCAAATACTTTCAACATTATTAATTATATTATCAGATTCATTTCTGATTGGAACTATAATAGATACAAATTCATCTGGTGAATGATCTTTTGCCGTTTGTACTAAGCTTTTTGATCCCCGTAATATTGAACGTAAGAAATTGGAATAATGAATAAGTAGAAACAGGAAGAATCCCCAAAGAAAGAATTCAATCATCATTTTTTCTAAGAAACAAGAATAAGCCAACCATAGCAGGTAACAAAATGTTTATAATAAATAGGAAAATTGATGCATCAAATGCTACAGATGCGTTTTCGCCAAATGATGTTAGAAAAAACACCGAAGCACCCTCACGGATTCCAAGTTCTCCAAGCGATACTTGTGGAATAATGGTTTTCACAAAAATAATAAGGTTTCCTGCCCAGAAGTAAATCAGATATTCCGAATTAAGAGAAAAAGCAGCCACCAAAATAGCATACTGGCAAAGGAAACAAAGATAAAATAGCAGGGAAATAAGGGTCATCTTTCCAGCATACTTTCTATCGAGGTTTCTTAACGAATCTAATTGTATAAATAATTTATTAAATCGAGTTGAATTTCGTAACCTGTCAAAGAAAACATTTTCCCAAAATTTATTACTTCGTATTATCAATAATAAAAAATAGAAGAGACTAAATACAACGATAAAGATTGGAAGTATGATGTATAACGAAATATCATATTGAAAATGAATGAATACCAGGCAGGATATTGTTCCAAGAAAAGTAACGATTAGCAATGGAAAAAATTTATCAACCAATGTTGCTGTGGTAACCTGAAGCAGTGGTATGTTCTTAAATGCAATTGCACGTCCAAAGTACTCACCAATACGTAATGGAGTAATTGCTCCTGCAGATAACCCATAAAATATTGAAGATAAAATTTTTACATTATTTTTTTCTGACATTATGGTACCGCAGGTCAGTTTCCATTTAAGAAACTGTAAATAGATATTAACAAAACTGAGAAAGAATGCCGCTGCAATCAAAAAAGCATTTGCTTCTGAAAGTGTATTAACAATTTCACTATAATCGATAAATGAAATTAAATAATATAATATGCCAGCAGCAATTAATAGTTTTACAGTGATAATTAAATAGGTTTTATTCCTACTATAAATATTTCTGTTTAATATTCCTGCAATCATCTAAATATTATTGTTCAATTTCAAAAATATTTACTTTCAAACCCTCAGTACAATTTGTGCATATAGATACAGATTTTCTGTCACCTAATACTTTTCCTCTGAAATTGGTGTATTCAGCCGAAATCCAAACATCTCTGAATGATCTTCCGTTGACTATTCCTAATTCAAATTCTGCGTCTTTATCAAAACAGCAAGGAACAACCCTCCTATCCCATGTAATTACTGAAGTCCGCCATAAAGCAAAACAATGATTTTTTATTCCATTTTTTATTTTGTAAGTACCATTTTCAACAGAATATCTTCTATATTTTTTATCTGACGGAAGAAACTTCTGAGCATTTTCATATGATGATATCTGCATCGTCTTAAACACAACTTTTTCAACTCCAACATCCTTGCCGTATTCTAAAACATCTTTCATCTGGTGTTCATTATGTTTCATAACAATAAATTGAAATTCAACGAAGGGTTTTTTCTTAGCCAATTTTTTCTTCAAGTTTACCAGTGCCCGTAATCCTTCATCAGCTTGTTTAAAAGTTCCACCGACCCGATAATTCTGATAACTTTCTTCATCCAAGCCATCGACAGAAAATATAAGTTTATCAGGTGCATTCGCCAGAATGGAATCAACATTTTTTGCATTTATAAAATGTCCGTTTGTACTGATAGAAACATAAACATTGTTTATTTGTGCATATTCTATCATTTGTGGTAAATTCTTATTTATATATGGTTCACC
>JARRKK010000240.1:0-4248 GCA_037388105.1 Ignavibacteriaceae bacterium
CTAACACCAATGCTCATCAATGATTCTTTATCTTTTAATGATATATGTGTGGCATTTTTAGAAGACATTGACTGAATTTAGGGTAGAGCTATGTCAGGTTGATTTAGGAGATCCGATTACTCTTCCTCCAGTACCATGGGAGCCATTCTATGTATCCATTGGAGATTGGGGATTTTATGGTGATCCTGCGGATAGGATAGGTGGATGGAGTCTTACACCGGGAGGATCGCAAGGTCTTGATGGGAATGTAAGTATATTCGGAGGTGGTCCTGTAACATCAGGACAGTGGTCATCAATTCGTGGTGGATTTGGTGCTGCACCCATTTCTCTAAACAATCTTCCAGATACTGCGCTGGTTGTTACCGGAAAGCTTGAGTTTGTTGGAGGTGGATTTGACGGATGGAGCGGATTACGTTTCGGATTATTTTATAGCGACAGTGCTGGTACCGTTGATTCCACAGTAGAATATGGTCAGATATGGAATGGTTCAGAAAGTTATAGCTCGGGTTACTTAATTGCGCCAAACAGCGGTTCCAATGATAATCCGGATTGGGGCTCCAGCGGAAAAGGAAGCGTTGGTGGTGTAGTAAATTCAACCTGGCTGAGTACTAATGGTGCTGATAACTATATCCTGAGTAATCAACAAACCAGTGATGTATCCGGCGCAGGAACTTATGATTTCAAGTTATCCGTAAAACAAATGAGCAGTACTCAAACTGCAGTAGGTTGGTCCATTACAGGTCCTTCTTACTTATTTGAAGGAAGTATGATAGATAATCATGATCCACTTGCCTCGATTGAGTTCAATGCTATTAACATTGCAGTTAGTGGTACTAACTTAACTACAACTGGCTTGAATGTTACTGATGTTCAAGTTGATTTGGGCTCTCCCATTATTGTAGGTGTTGACGGTGAGGATGATTATGCAGTACCGACAGTTTATTCCTTAAGCCAAAACTATCCTAACCCATTCAATCCAAGCACTACAATCAAGTTCGGCTTACCACAAGCCGGTAATGTTAGTCTTGTAGTGTATGATATATTGGGAGGTAAAGTTGCGGAATTAATAAATAGTGAATTAGTTGCTGGTTATCACACTATTAATTTCAACGCTTCAAAACTTTCTTCCGGTGTTTATTTCTATAGAATACAAGCCGGGGATTTTGTAAGCGTTAAGAAACTTATGCTTCTTAAGTAATGATAAAACGATCTTAGATCGCTATTATGATTTAAGTAAAATGTAAGTTTTGTTCTTTTTCGTTCAAATGCAGCCCCGACTCGTCGGGGCTGTTTTTTTAATATATAACTTTATGAAATACTATTAAAGGAATTATAGATGATTCGGTACCATACATTTCAAGAAATAAAATATAAGACATTAATGATTTTCATTGTACTGTTAATAATGTTTTCAATTCCAACGTACGCCCAAATTCAGACAGATGTACCACATCTTAAAGATGTATATAAGAATGATTTCTATTTTGGCTGTCTTTTATCTTACGCACACATTGGCTTTCCTACTGATCCACCAGTTCCGGGACAATCAAATGTAGTTGATCCCAATGGCGGATATTTGATCCAATTTCATATGAACTCAATGGGTCCGGGTAATTGGATGAAATCGGCATATATCGTTGACATAAATGGGAGTGCTTCGGCATATAGTCTTGCTGGAACTCAGATAGAAAAAGATTCCATAGACGTACATCCCATAATTACTTTTAATGGAAATATTATAGCTCAGCTCAATTGGGCACAGAGACAAGGGTTCACATTTAGAGGACATACGCTGGTTTGGCATAATCAAACACCTGGTACTGCGTTTTTCCGTTCCGGATATACCAGCAATGGAACACGTTTGAGCAAAGAAAAAATGACCCAACGTATGGAAAATTTTATAAAAGAAGTAATAAGAATTATTCACGAAAGCTGGCCCGGCTTACTATCTGCGTTCGATGTTGTTAATGAAGCGGTGAATGATAATGGCACTGACCGGACAGCAAGTGAATGGTATGAAACTTTTGGTGATAACAGTTATATAATGAAAGCATTCGAATTTGCTCGTAACTATACTATCCTTTACAATGAAACCCAGATAAAATTATATTATAATGATTATAATACTTCCAATCCTCAAAAAGCCGATGGCATTGTAAGAATTTGCGGACCTATTTTCAATGCGGGATACCTAGACGGTATTGGAATGCAGGAACATGATCAACTTGTATTCCCCACTGCGGATCAATGGATAACAAGCTATAACAAATTTGACACTATTTGTACTGAGATGTCAGTAACAGAACTGGATGTAAATCCCGGTTCCGGTACTCCTACACCTTCCGTACTACAAACTCAGGCTAACCAATTTGCAATGCTCTTTAAATGTTTTATGGACCGTAGTTATAGATCAGGGAGAGGAAAAATTGTAAGCGTTACGAAAGATGGATTAAATGATCAATGGACGTTTATTGCAAACTCTTCATTGTGGGATTCGAATGACCAATGTAAACCAGCTTTTTATGCTGTAGCAGATGTAGGCATAAACTATAATATGCTTGACTCGCTCATAGCCTTTGCCGATTCTTTAAATGAGGAAGATTATACTCCCCAGTCATGGTCAGATTTTATTGAAGCATTGACTTCGGGGGTCAATGCGATCGAACAGAACTATACAAATTCAATATCAGCAGCAGATGCTTTAGGAGAAGCAAAGGATAATCTTCAGGCAGCGATTGATGGATTGGTATTGATTACTACTGATGTTGATGATATTGTGAGTAATTCTCCGAAAGTTTTCTTATTAAATCAAAACTATCCAAATCCTTTTAATCCTACTACACAAATTAGTTATTCAATTCCGCAAAACGCTTATATCTCCCTTAAAGTTTATGATCCTCTTGGAATGGAAGTGGTGACTTTATTTGAGGGTACCCGACCTTCTGGCAATTACGTTGAAATTTTTGATGGTTCCAAACTTTCAAGTGGAATTTATTTTTATCGGTTAGTAGCGAATAATTATATCGAAACAAAAAAACTCATATTGCTTAGATGATACGTAAACTTTGTAAAGCAAAATATAATCTTAAATACAGGATCTTCTAAAAATGAAATTCTTCAACAATAATAACAGATTAATTGCAGTGCATTTTATTTTCTTAACTCTTTCGATATTATTACCAATAAATTCTTATGCTCAGAATTATTCGGTAAATGGTGTAGTATCAACTTCAAAAGTTCCAGTAAAGTATGCTTCGGTTTCGTTTGTCGATAACATTGATACAACAAATAAATTTTCAACCATAACAAACGCTTCAGGACAGTATCAATTCGATATTATCACGTTTGTTGAATTGACAGATAATCAACCGGTAAATTTTGAATTAGAGCAGAACTATCCGAACCCATTTTCATCTTCTACTGCTATTCCTTATAAGCTAAACGAGCAATCTGATGTTTCAATAACAATTTATGATATTCTCGGGAGAGAATTGAAGAAATTTACTATTGGTGTCCAACCTAGCGGTGTTTACGGAGTAGTGTGGGATGGCAGGAACAATTTTGGTGAAAAAGCTGCAACTGGAATTTATTTCTACCGGCTGCAGGCAGGTGGTGAAACGCAGGTAAAGAAAATGATTTTTGGAACGGGTGACAATAAATTAACTGTTTCACTCCATAATATATCTTCTTCAAATCAATCAGAAAAAGAAAATGGATTACACAAATTCCAGTATGGAGGTAATTACACAGTCCGTATTGAGAATACCGACAGCACATTTCCAGCTATTACACCAATACAAATAGAAAATGTGGTAATAGAAAGTGATACTACATTAGATTATTCTGTAACAGAAGCAGCAGTAGTATATTTAGATAGCACTAAGCAAGTAATCAGTGGTTTCGGAGCCAATAACATCGTTCCCTGGCGTCCTGATATGACTGCCGATGAGATACAAAAAGCTTTTGGAACGGGGGATGGACAAATCGGATTTACTGTACTTCGTTTACGTGTTCCCTGGGATCAAAATGAATTTAGTTTAAATGTAACTACGCCTTTGGCAGCGCAGAATATGGGTGTAAGAATAATTGCATCTCCCTGGACAGCACCACCGGAGATTAAAACTAATAACAATATTGTTGGAGGCAGACTTAGTGATACCTCTTACGCGTCTTATGCAGAACATCTAAAATCATTTTCAGATTACCTGGCTGCTAACGGAATTCAATTATCTGCTATATCCGTTCAAA
>JARRKK010000241.1:0-4232 GCA_037388105.1 Ignavibacteriaceae bacterium
GCAATGGGTCGTGGAGCACAAGTAATTGTGATTGATCATGATTTGCACAGGTTGCGAAATGTTGAAACAATATTCAACAAAAGAGTAGCTACAGTTATGGCTAATCCATATACCATTGCTCGTGGTGCAAAGTTAGCCGACGTATTAATTGGTGCAATATTAATTAAAGGTGAAAAGGCTCCTCATATAGTTACTGACGAAATGGTAAAGCAAATGAAAAAAGGTGCTGTAATTATTGATGTATCAATTGATCAGGGGGGCTGCATTGAAACAAGTAGAATCACAACTATCTCTGATCCGGTTTACAGAGTGCACGATGTAATCCATTACTGCGTTCCGAATATGCCGGCAATTGTTTCCAGAACTGCAAGTAACGGATTAAATAATGCTTCTATTGGATATGTAATGAATATAGCAAATAATGGATTATCGAATGCTATGAATACAGAAGAGGGTTTATCAAAAGGTGTATGTACATATAACGGCTATTGTTGTAATGAAACGATTGCAGAAACTTTTGGATTGAAGCTTAGACCCTTCAGAATATTTTCTACTAATTAAACCTTTAAGAATTTATTTAATTAGAATATTAGAGGTTCCGGATAAAATAAGTAATGAATACAATCGAAAAGACAGAATTGAATATACTTCCACCAAACATTCTAAAAATTTATAATAACAAATTAGTATCTGCTGAAGAAGCGGTCAGTCATATCAAATCGGGTGACAATATAGTTATACAACCCGGTTGTGCTGCACCAATGCAAATTATAAAGGCAATGGTAAAAAGAAAGGATGAACTGGAGGATGTAAAATTATATCATATCCTTATAATTGGAGATTTACCGTACACAGAACCTGGGATGGAAAAGCATTTTAAGCATAAAGCTTTTTTTATGGGTGCTAATACCAGGAATGCAATTAATGAAGGCAGAGCTGAATTTATACCAACATTCCTTTCTGAAGTACCGTTGTTATTTAAAAACGGACATATTAAACCAGATGTTGCTTTAATCCATTTATCCCTGCCTGATGAGCATGGTTTTTGCAGTTATGGAGTCGATGTGGGGACAATTAAAACTCCTGCTGAAATTTCCAATATTATAATTGCGCAGATTAACAGTGAAATGCCCCGAACTCTTGGTGATAGTTTTATCCATATTAATAAAATTGATTACTTAGTTGAACATAATGAACCTATAAAGGAACTTCACCAGATCGATCCAAACGCAAAGAAGGAATTACTCGAGGTTTACGATAAGATAGGGATAAATATTTCTGAAATGATCGAAGACGGCTCCACCTTGCAAATGGGAATTGGTGCCATTCCTGGTGCAGTGATGAAGTACCTAGGTAATAAGCGAGATCTTGGTATTCATACAGAAATGTTTTCGGATGGGATAATTGATCTGGTTGAAAGTGGAATAATAAACGGTGAAAAGAAAACTTTCCATCATGGGAAAATAATAGCAGGATTTGTTCTTGGAACAAAACGATTATATGACTTTATTGATAATAATCCTATTATTGAGTTTCACCCACAGGAATATGTTAACGATCCGTTTGTTATTGCAAAAAATAATAAAATGATTGCAATTAATTCTGCAATTGAAATTGATCTTACAGGTCAGGTTTGTGCGGATTCGATGGGTACAAAATTTTATAGTGGAATTGGTGGACAGGTAGATTTTATCAGGGGTGCTGCTTTATCTGACGGCGGAAAGGGTATAATCGCCCTTCCATCTTTAACAAAGGATCGGAAAATCTCCCGGATCGTTCCTGTATTAAAAACTGGTGCAGGTGTGGTTACATCCAGAGCTGATGTTCATTACGTCGTAACCGAATATGGTGTAGCTCTGCTATTTGGAAAAAGTATTCAAGAGAGAGCAAAAGAATTAATTAATATTGCGCATCCTAAATTTAGAGATGAATTAACTCAATTCGCAAAAGAAACTTATAATATCTAATCTATAGTAATATGGTTGCTGTTATTGGGGATATCCACGGTTGTTATTATACCCTGGTTGAACTTTACAATAAAATTAAAAGCAAGTATGCTGAAATTCCCATTTATTCAGTGGGAGATCTGGTAGATAGGGGAAAGAATAGTTTCGAAACCGTGGAGTTTATTAAACAGAATGAAATTAAATTCACAGTCGGTAACCATGATTTAATGTTTTATTATTTCTTTAAACAACCAACTCATCCTATTGGTCAATCCTGGATTTATAATGGTTCCGATACAACATTGGATTCTTATGGAAGTCATATGGATAAGGTTAACGAGCATCTTGAATTTATCATTAATGCTCAGCTTTTTTTCGATCTCAAGGATTGTTTTATCTCTCACGCAGGAATTTCAAGTTATTACCAAAAGCAGTTTAAAAAAGGTGCTTTGATCGATCTTAAAAAGTTAAATAAAGTATTAAGCAAAGACTTAAGTTTTGAACATAGTGTTATATGGAGCAGGGATGTGTTAATGAATTTGGGGAAACTCCAAGTAGTAGGGCACACGAGACAGAAGGATGTATATCACGATAAAAATAGTGATGCGCTTTATATTGATACTTCTCCATTTTCAGGAAACAAGCTTTCCGCTGTAATAATTGAGAAAAGTAAACTAGAAGAAACTTTAAGTGTTTCTACACATGAAAATGATTTGAGTGAGCAATACAGGTAAATATTTTTGGAATTATCCAGGCACTCTGTCTTTCATTGCGAATCTTTAAATGAAAATCTGATTCTACAATGATTTCGTCACATTTCGACCTGTCAAAGCCGGGCAGGCATGTTCAATATGACGCTGACCAACTTTTCGGTTTTCTCAAAGAGTAAACTTAAATGTTAAATTGTTAGAAAGGAGCAATAATTGTTTTATAAAAAGAATCCTGAGTATTTCAGAGAAGCATTTGATGGGGTTAAATACAAAACCTTAGCCTGGGGTGAAAAAACATCTCTTGGTGAATTCCTGCTTGAAAAGGGATGTGATGTTCCAACTCACAGCCATATTCACGAACAAACCGGCTATATGATCTCAGGAAAAATGACATTTACAATTGATGGTGAAGATCATTTTACTGAAGCTGGTGATAGCTGGTCTATTCCAGGTAATGTTGAACATAGTGTAAAGGTACATGAAGATTCTGTTGTGATAGAAGTATTTTCTCCGGTTAGAGAAGAATATCTGCCCTAATAATAAACATTTTGAAATGATTTTTGCGGTTAAAATTAAAGGTGAGGAGATAATCCTCACCCTTAAGAACTATTAACGATTAAGCAACAAGCTCTTCATGTATGGAGACACCTGCTTGTTCCATCATAGTAGAAGAATCAAAATATAATTTTGAACTATCGATTTTACCATTTTTTAATTTAAATATCTCCACGAATGGTATATTTACTTTTCTACGGGTTGGACTGATTTTTCCCTTTGGAGTTTCCAATATACCATCATAAGTTCCTATGCTGTTAAATTCTGTAACAACGTAATTATCATTAGTAACCATATTTTTTATTTCACATTTTGCATTGGAAAAACCTTTTTTCCCGGCGTTGAAGAATTTCGATGAAATACAATTATTACCGACAGAGTAGACTCCTGTTTATTAGTTATATTACATTAACTAAGACTAAGAATTTGAAGATATTCGTAAAAGCTTTCTTAAAACTCTCTTTTCTTGGAATTATTTTTAGTATCGACGTGAATTTGCATCTTTACTCTATAATCGGTATGCCATATTCATTTGAATAGTTTAAGCTTTATTATGGCTTAAACATTTCTCTACTTGTCTTTTCAATTCCTGGATTTTTTTAATCCATCATGAGTTAACATAACATCACGGTTATAGGCAGCATCAAACTGAGAAAAGAAGGGTTCGGCATATTTAGCATAGTCTCCCGGTATATTAATATTTACCACCTTTAAAACAGTTCTTTCACCATCTATGCGGGTATAGTATGTGGCTCCTGGTTTTATGTCTTTCATTATTTTTTCCAAATTTTTCCCCATCGTAACCTTCTTTACAATCGAATTGAATGGATTACACGGCAGGATTACCCTTAAAAGCATTGTCATAATTTTCTTCTTTCTATTTTTGATGAGTAGATTATTTTAATCAGCGCTTCGATTTCTACCTAATATATATAAATCGATTTTGACTAAACCATAGATAACGAGATAAGATTAATATGATGTTAAAAATTTATTAATAAAATTTAATTAACCAGATTGC
>JARRKK010000242.1:0-4209 GCA_037388105.1 Ignavibacteriaceae bacterium
GTATCATATGTGGTTTGGCGGACATGATGGATCCAACAACAGACAGATTGGTTATGCAACTTCTCCTGATGGCATTACCTGGACTAAATATTCTGGTAATCCGGTTTTAACACCAGGATCTTCCAGCTGGGATGATATTTGGGTCGACTCACCGGAAGTTCTATTTATAAATGGTGTATTTCACATGTGGTATAGTGGTTATGACGGAGTTAATTTTCAAAGCGGGCATGCAACATCATCGGATGGTACTAACTGGACAAAAGATCCTTTGAATCCTGTTCTTGAATCCGGAGATTATCAACCTGCAGTATTATTTGATGGGGATAGGGATACATATTATATGTGGTACTCAAGCGGCGATGCACTTGGGTGGAGTGTAGGTTATGCATATTCTATGGACGGAAGTACCTGGAACAAGTACCCCGAAAATCCGGTAATGGAACCCGGTCCTAATGGGAGTTGGGATGAGGCTTTTACCGGGTTATTCGGAGTAATTTTCAACGAAGACTCTACGGTTTTCAAAATGTGGTATACAGGTGCAGGTGCTAGTGCTATTGCTGACTGGGATATCGGTTATGCCACAGCTCCAAATAACCACATATTGCCAGTTGAGCTTATGTCCTTTACAGCATTGGCAAATAGCAAAGAAGTATTACTTAACTGGTCAACGGCAACGGAGTTGAACAATCTCGGTTTCGAAATTCAGAGAAATACTTCGGGAAAAGAATTCTTTACAGTTGGATTTGTTAACGGACACGGAACAACTTCAGAGCAGCAGAATTACCGTTATACAGATAAAAACCTTAATAGCGGAAAGTATTATTATAGACTGAAACAGATCGATTATGATGGCAGCTATGAATATTCAGATGTGATAGAAGTAGAATGGAGAGTCTTCGACACATACCTTCTTGATCAGAACTATCCAAATCCTTTTAATCCTGCAACAATAATTGGTTTCGGTGTTAGAGAGAATTCAAACATAAAAATTACAGTTCTAAATTCCATTGGAGAAGAGGTTGGAACATTATTAAACGAAAATAAAGAACCGGGATTTTATCAGGTAGAATTTAGCGCATCTAATCTCCCTAGCGGTATTTATTTCTATCAACTTAAAGCAGGTAGCTTTGTTGAGACTAAGAAGATGATACTATTACGATGAGAGAACTAAAAATTATAATATTTATGTAATTAAATTCATCTAGAGTAAGTTACATTGAAAATATATAAAGGAGACCAGATTATGAAAATGATTTTGGCTTTTATAATTATGTTCGTCAGTTTATTGTCTGGGCAGACACAAAACACCACCCTGATAGGTCGCTGGATGAATCATTCATCTTACAGCTTTAATACTGTGGATATTTCAGGTAATTATGCTTATATAGTATCAAGCGAAACCTCAAACACTCCTTCGAGAAGTGCTTTAAACATCATTGATATCTCTGATCCCTCCTCACCCGAGCTAGTGGGTTTCGTCAATGGATTAAAGGATAGCCGTGGAATCAGCATTAATGGCAATTATGCTTATTTGGCTGCGGAACATGGTTGTTGTGCTATATACGGAGAATTAATTATCATTGATGTGTCCAACCCTTCCTCGCCACAATATCTGGGCTATGCAGGTTTAGCGGGTTATGGTGCGGGTCTTGGTGTTGTCAATAACGGCAATTATGCCTACGTGGTTTCGAGTGATGGGGGTTTAAATGTCTTTAATATATCTACCCCTTCCTCCCCTTTGTTGTGGGGTGCTTATTGGCCGCCACCTGAAGAATACCCAGACCCTCATTTTGACGGTCTTAGCATTGCCGCAAATAGTAGTTATGCTTACATAGCTAATGGAGATTCTGGCCTGCGTATTATTGATGTAAGCAGTCCGGCTAACATGGAGGAAGTAGTAGGTAGATATAATACAGGCGGCCATGCTGCTGACGTTGCAGTCAGTGGGAGTTATGTTTATATAGCAGATGGAGAGAATGGGTTACGGATTATTGAGGTATCTACTCCTTCAGTCCCGACAGAAGTTGGTTTCGTAGATACAGATGGTTTCGCTAATGATGTTACTGTAGCAGGTATTTATGCTTATGTAGCAGATGGGCAGAATGGTTTACGAATAATTGATGTCTCCACACCATCATCACCGCAGGAGGTTGGCTTTTTTAATAGTGGTGGTTTTGCTGCGGACATTGCTGTAAATGACAGTTACATATACTTAGCTGATAGAGATTCTGGCCTCTATATTCTCCGAAATGATCTGATCACTGATGTTTTTGAAGAACTTGGAGAGGGTATGCCCAGAAAGTTCGCACTTTTCCAGAATTACCCTAATCCTTTCAATCCAACCACCAGTATACGGTACGCAATTGATAATAGGCAATTTGTTACACTTAAAGTTTATGATGTTTTAGGAAACGAAATTGCTAAGCTTGTTAACGAAGAAAAACCAGTGGGAAGTTATCAGGCTGAGTTTAATGCAGCTTATCTACCAAGTGGTATCTATTTTTACAAGCTTCAAGCAGGAGATATTGTTGAAACAAAGAAAATGATCCTCTTAAAGTGATTTTTTTATGAACCCCTGCTAATGCACCTCTGGAAGGCATATATATACTCCTTTCTGGCAGGGGTTTTATGATTACACAACTTTCCCAAACCTTATTTATCTTGCAACTATCATTAATTATTTAGAACTTTATTTTAATAGTCCTTACACACTTAAATTAATACAACCAATTAATATTATTTATTTTTGTGCATATAGTCAAAGATATTACATTATACATTAAATCAGTTATTCTGTTAGTTCTGTTCTCTATTAATTTCTTAAACCTTTACGCTCAATCCGAAAAAATCCACTTTAGTCAATTAACTACCAAAAATGGCTTTTCATCAAATGATATCAATGATATCCTTCATGATTCACGAGGCTTTATGTGGTTTGCTACTGATATGGGTTTACATCGATGGGATGGATATAAAATGAAGGTGTTTTTTCATCAACCAAATGACTCAAGTTCGCTATCTGCTTCTTCGATCAGTTCGATTTATGAAGACAAAGATAGTGTTCTCTGGATTGGAACATATAAAAGTGGATTAAACAGATACAATCGTAAACTGCAAAACTTTACCAGGTATGATATAGGTAATATTAATCCGGGATCAAATGTTCAAAACATTATTTGGGGAATGTGTGAAGATCATAGTAAAAACTTTTGGTTAGCAACAGAATATGGATTATTAAAATTTAACAGTACAACCGGAGAATTTAAAAGATTTGTGACAGATTCAACATCTTTTAGTACAGTCATATCCGAGCAGGCAATGAATTATTTTCGGGTAATATACAAACAAGATGATAAAACTCTTTTACTTGGCACACGCAATGGATTGGTTCAGTTTGATATGCTTAAAGAAATATTCATCCGAATTCCATTATCTGCTTACTCCGGTAATGTATATGATATCAGTGGAATTTCTGATGATGGATCAGGGATATTTTGGATAGCCACTTATAAAAATGGGTTATATAGATATGATCCTTCAACTAACCGGATTAAAAAAATTACTCCAGCTGTACTCAATAGAGAAAATGATCTGTTTGATGGACTTATTTCAATATGTGCGAAAAGCCCGGATGAAATATGGGTAGGTACAGTCAATGGTCTATTTAAATTCAATCAGCAAAATAATATTGCTATAGCTTTCCTTCCAAACAGTAGAGACTTAACAAGTATTAGCAGCTCTATAATACAATCAATCTACATCGACAATAACAAAAACCTATGGTTTGGTACACAAGACTATGGAGTTAACTTTTTACCAAATAAACAAAAACCTTATAGGTTGTATAAATGGGACTCTGAAAATTCAAATAGTCTTGGTCGTGGAATTGTAAATAGTATTTGTGAAGATATCGCAGGAAATATCTGGGTAGGAAGTTGGGGCAGTGGTGTAAGTTGTTTTTCTCAAAAGAATAAAAAGTACATCCGTTTCACCCCAGATTCTCCCGAACCAAATCGTATAAATAGCAATTATGTAAATGTGATCCACTGCGACAATGATGATAATATCTGGATAGGCACAACCGGGCACTCACCGAACCCGATGAGATGGAAGAGGAACGCCGCCTCGCCTACGTGGGCATCACCCGCGCGATGCAACGACTCTTCATCTCGCACGCGTGGAGCCGCCCTACCCAGATATTTCCTGCGA
>JARRKK010000243.1:0-10056 GCA_037388105.1 Ignavibacteriaceae bacterium
AAATGGCGAGGCGTTCCACTCTCATTTACTAATCTCACCAATACTTGATAAGGATGAAAAGGTTAACGGTTACTTTGGAATACATCGAGACTTAAGCGAGAAAAGGATACTGGAAAAACAATTAATTCACACACAAAAGATGGAGAGTATAGGAACTCTTGCTGCAGGTATAGCTCACGAAGTAGGAAATCCTCTCGCATCAATATCAGCCTTAGTACAGGTTGTTCAAAGAGATTCAGAAGACCAGTTTGTAAAAGAAAAACTGGGGCTGGTTAAAAGTCAGGTTACACGAATTTCGAAAATCATCAGGGATCTGGTAGATTTTTCCAGACCTTCAAACTATGAGTTACGCCTTACTGATATCAATCATAGTATTAGAGAAGCAGTGAATATTACACGCGTTGGTACAAAGGCAAAAAATGTTGAATTCAATATAAACTTAAGTGAAGAAGTGCCTTCATTGCCTTTAATTCCAGTCCAGCTTGAACAGGTTTTCCTTAATATACTCATAAACGCTATCGATGCAATTAATGAAGTCTTGGATTATGGGTAAGTTATGGTATAATAAAGAGTTTTCAGGGGGACATAAAGATTAAAAGTGAACTTCGGAAAGGAACAGCCTTCATAATAACAATTCCAATTGAAACTTAGAACAGGATAAAATAATGTCAAAAAGTATTTTAGTCGTTGATGATGAACAAATAATAAGAGAATCTATTTCATACGTACTAAAAAAAGAGAATTATAATGTTGGTGAGGCAGAAAATGGTAAAGAAGCATACGAAAAGTTATTGGAGACTAATTATGATCTCGTGCTAACCGACCTCGAAATGCCGGAAATGAAAGGAACGGAGTTACTGGAAAAAATAAGAGAGTTTAGTCCTCGGACCACCACTATAGTTGTTACAGCATACGGCTCACTTGAGACGGCCATCTCTGCTCTTCGCAATGGGGCAAGCGATTACATTCTTAAACCGATCGAATTTGATGATCTTCTAATAAAAGTAAAAAGACTATTTGAAATGAAGGATCTGTTGATTGAGAATCAGATACTCAGAAGCGAACTGCAGAGAAGTACAGAGGACAGAATAATTATAGGTAAAAGTTTTGCAATACGGAAAGTTTTTGATTTAATAGATTCAGTCGCGGATACAGACAGTACAGTCTTAATCACAGGGAAAAGTGGAACTGGTAAAGAGTTAGTTGCCAAGGCTCTTCATTATACATCAAAAAGAAAAAGTAAACCTTTTGTTGTTGTTAATTGCGGGGCTATTTCAGATACGCTTATTGAAAGTGAACTTTTTGGACATAAAAAGGGTGCATTTACAGGCGCTGTAAGTGATAAAGAAGGCTTTATAAAAGCTGCTGATGAGGGAACACTCTTTCTTGACGAAATAGGTGAAATGCCCCTCGATTTACAAGTGAAACTCCTCAGAACGATTCAGGAGAAAGAATATACGCCTGTCGGAACCACAAAGTCGATTCCGCTTAATATCAGATTTGTTGCATCCACCAATAAAAATCTTTCCGATGAAATAAAAGCCGGAAAATTCCGTGAAGATTTATTCTACAGATTAAACGTGGTTGAAATCATATTACCTTCATTGAAAGATAGAAAGGAAGATATTCCCCTACTGGCAAATCATTTTGTTAATAAGTACAGAAAAGAAATGAACAAAGGAATCAAAGGGATTTCTGAAGAGGCAATGCGTGTTCTGATAAATCATGATTGGAAGGGTGAAGTAAGAGAATTGGAAAATGTTATTGAGAGATCTGTCATATTCTGCAACGATGAATTTATTGGAATTGATAATTTGCCAACCTCATTTATTGAAGATAAGAATGAGTTTAATATTTCACTATCAAATTCTCTTGAAGATTCAGTGAAAAAGTATGAACGGAATATAATTATGAATGCACTTCATACCAACGACTTTAATAAAGAAAAGACCGCAGAGTATTTGAATGTTGGTTTATCCACCCTGTACCGCAGGTTTAAAGAGTTGAATATAAAAATCTAATCCCTCTCATCGATACATCTTTAACTTTTCTCATTTTTAAAATGAAATGAGTACTAATTTGTCAAATCTGAGAATTTTACTATTCGGCTTTTCTACAGTTTCTCTGTGAATATTTCTGAATTATAGTTAAATATTCATTTTTCCAAGAATACTTCAAACACAACGGTTCTGGCACGTAAATGGAATCCTCAAAATTTATTCTCCCCACCGAGGGGTATTTTATGCGAAATCAGAATAAGATTATGACAAAAAATATTCTGTTTTACAGTCCGGATTTCAACCTATGTTACAGTCTTTTGATGTATCTGCAGGATAAGTACAACGTAACGGTCTCAACCGATTTTCACATTCTGAATTCATTAACGAAGAGCAACAATTTCGATTTATTGATAATTGATTCAGAGCCAGTTGCAAAGATTGAACAGCTTTGTGCCGATTTAAATAACTCTTCCTCCAATCTTAAAATTATTTTAGCTTATGTTTACGACGATAAAATGAATGCAGCCGAAAAGAGAATAAGAAAGTATATTTCCACAATTCTTTACAAACCTTTTGACCTTACTGAGATATCTAAATCGTTTCCGAATATTGTGAAGCAATCCAATATTGAACTACAATAAATTTTAATTCAGTCATAGACTCTATTAACTCCTATTCTAACTAATATTTACTGCTAATATTCCTCCAATTGGAGAATCATTTGCAAAATAAATTCTAAGTATTGATAATTGTGTTTAAATATATTCTCAATAATGAGAAAATAAGATTTGAAATGTTGAATTTTTGCAGTTATTATTGGTCGGAAAGATGGTATTCAGTTTGCAACAAGGCCGTCAAATTTGACCAGATAAACATTTAATAAATTGAATAAATCATTAATATGAAAAATCTAATTATTTACATCTTTGTAATCTCTTTAATCGTTCTACTTTATGGCTTCGCGTTTTCAATGGTCTAAACAAGCCTTGATTAAAGACTATTTATTAAAACATAAACATCACTGGAATATTATATTAATTTAGTAATACACTCGAACAATCAAATTTGTTTCGCCTGTTAATTCAATTGATGGATTTACAAAGTTTCTAAAATGCTCGAATGAAAATGTTAAAATTAGCTGGCTTTCTTTTAATATTAACCATAACAATTCAATACTCGATAAGTTTTGCTCAAGCTAAAGAGGATTGCTTGATGTGTCATGACGACCCAGAGTTCACTACAGAGATTGATGGTAAAGAAATTTCGTTAAATGTAAGCCATACAGGATATGATCCTGAAGAAATTCCTCATAAAGAAGAAATAACACCCATTAATTGTCTCAACTGCCATAAAAAATCAAAACAAAAACATTTATTTCATCCGCAAATTTTGAATGCAGTGGGAACCGAAACAATTGAAGGTACTTCGTGCTTCAAATGCCATGGCAATCATTACATAAAATCAACCAAGAGTGAAGATTCAAAGTGGAACGAAAAGAATTTGATTGGTTCTTGTGCTTCCTGCCATAAGGTAGAAGGTGAAAAGTATTCACACTCGCAGCATGCATCCGGAATATTGAATGGTGTCAAAAGTTCACCTAATTGTATCACCTGCCACAAAAATGCAATAACAACTTCAGCGGTAGTGTATGATACTTTGGAGTTGAAAATTGCAAGAGAAAAACTTTGTCTTTCCTGTCACCTTGACGATCCGGAGGTAAGAAACAGAACAGCACCTTCAGCCAAGTTTATATCCTCATATGAAAATAGTGTTCATGGTAAGGCACTGCGCAACGGGAACAAGAATGTGGCATCTTGTATTGATTGTCATACAGCTCACGAAGTATCAAAAGGAACGAACTCCAATTCATCAGTAAATAAGATAAATATCTCAAAAACCTGCGGTAAATGCCATATAGATATTGCAAAAGAGTATGAACAAAGTGTTCATGGTAAATTAATTGCCAAAGGATTTAGTGATGCACCTACTTGCACTAATTGTCATGGGGAGCATAATATTCTCAGACATAACGATCCAAAATCTCCAGTCGCATTTCAAAATCTTTCAGCACAAATATGTTCGGAATGCCACGGGTCTCTAAGACTTTCAGAAAAATATGAAATTGCATCAAACAGGTTTAGTACTTTTCAGGATAGCTATCATGGATTAGCTCTAAGAGGTGGATCTGCAGCAGTTGCCAATTGTGCAAGTTGTCATGGTGTTCATAATATAAAGAATTCTTCGGATCCAACTTCTAAAGTTAATTCTAAAAATTTAATTGAAACATGCGGGAGTTGTCATCCCGGCGCTGATGCAAATTTCACAAAAGGAAAAATTCATGTAACCCTTGAAGAAGCTGAAGATCCAATATTGTACTGGATATCCTATATCTATATAACTCTCATTGTTTCAATTGTAGGGGGAATGTTTGTTCATAATCTTCTTGATTTAATCAAAAAATCCAGTATAAAAAAACAAAAACAAGCTGGCAAAATTAGAGAAGAAAAACATGGTAATGCACTTTATTTAAGAATGACCGTGTTAGAACGATTACAACATATAACTATGGCGGTAAGCTTTATACTTCTAGTGATAACCGGTTTTATGTTACGTTTTCCTGATACCTGGTGGGTCTCTCACATTAGAGATATAAGTCAGGAAGGATTCGAATACCGCTCTCTTATTCACAGGATATCAGCGGTAGTTATGATAGCTGTTTCACTTTATCATATATATTATATATCCTTTACTCAGCGGGGCAGACAGTTAGTAAAAGATCTCTGGCCAAAATTCAAAGATATTACTGACGCGATTGGAATTGCAAAGTATAATCTGGGTATCTCAAAGGATAAACCCTTATTGGACCGCTTTAGTTATGTAGAGAAGGCTGAATACTGGGCACTTGTATGGGGAACAGTTGTAATGTCACTTACCGGTCTGTTAATGTGGATTTATACAGATGCTGTTGGTTCCTTTACTAAACTTCAATGGGATATTGCACGGACGATACATTACTTTGAAGCATGGTTAGCTTTCTTGGCAATTGTAGTCTGGCATTTCTACTTTGTTATTTTCAATCCAAATGTTTACCCGATGAATTTAGCCTGGATAAAAGGCACAATAACTGAAGAAGAAATGGCTGACGAACATGCACTAGAACTTGAGAGAATTAAAGAATCAGAGGAAGCAAAAGAGGAAGGTGATAATACATAGTTTTTATATAAATAAATTGCTCCAAAATTTAATTAAGAGTTTAGTATTATTTTTATTTTTTCTCCTCACCATTCTAATGTTTAATATCCCCGTTCAAGCACAATCAAATGAAGACTGTTTAATGTGTCATGAGGATAATGAACTTCGAGGAGAACAAAATGGAAGAAACATTTCACTTTATGTTAATGATTCCAGATTCTCTGGTTCTGTTCATTCTGAGTTAGAATGCACAGATTGCCACCAGGATATTGATGCTGAAGAACTACCACACAGAGAAGTCTTTCAAGTTGTTGACTGCAGTATGTGTCATGATGCTGTTGGCGAGGATTATAATATCAGCTTGCACGGACAGGCATATAATCGTGGAGATCCACTTGCACCACTATGTAAAGATTGTCATGGTTATCATTATATACTGCCTGTTGCGGATAAAAATTCTAATGTTGCTGCATTAAAAATTCCGTACCTTTGTGGCAAATGTCATAAAGAGGGAGCGCCAGTCCAGCTTCAGAGAAATATTCCGCAGGATAAAATATTAGAAAATTATTCATTAAGTATACATGGCGCCGGTTTATTTAAAAAAGGATTAACTGTATCTGCTACTTGTGTTTCATGTCATTCTGATCACAAGATTCTACCTCATACTGACCCGAGATCGACAATTGCAAGACAGAATATAGCCAACACTTGTTCTGCATGTCATTCAGAAATCGAATCCGTGCACAGGAAAATAATCAAGGGAGAATTGTGGGAAAAAGAAGCTCATATTTTACCTGCTTGTGTTGATTGCCATAGACCACACGAGATCAGGAAATTATTTTACAGTCAAGGTATGGCAGATGAAGATTGTTTACGGTGTCATGAAGATCCCACTATTAAATCAAAGGAGGATGGAAGAGCACTCTTCGTTGATTACACAGTTAAGCAAAAATCAATTCACAAAAATATTGCATGCAGCCAGTGTCATTCGGAGGTCAACGCTTCAAAGTTAAGACCCTGTTCCAGTATTACACAGAAAGTAGATTGTAGTGCTTGCCATTCTGAAATCGGAGAGGAATATTTAACAAGCACACACGGAATTTTATCAACAGAGAAGGATGCTAATGCACCTGTTTGTAAGGGGTGTCATGGAACACACAATGTCTTAGGAAAAACTGATCCCAACTCCCCAACATTTTCACTAAATATTCCATCACTATGTGCAACTTGTCATAGAGAAGGTGAACAAGCCGCTGTTAGATACACTGGTTCAGAAAAGGACATTGTTAAACATTACACAGAAAGTATTCATGGAAAAGGGCTGTTAAAGAGTGGATTAACCGTAACAGCTACATGTACTGATTGCCACACTGCTCATCATGAACTACCACATAACTCCATCGAGTCAACAATTAATAAGAAAAATATTGCAGTAACCTGTGGAAAATGTCATCACGGTATTCAAGAAGCATTTGAACACAGTGTTCATTCACCTTTGATAACAAACACAGACAAGGATCTTCCTGTTTGTAATAATTGCCATAGTGCTCACACAATAAAACGGGCAGACTCCGAAGGCTTTAAATTAGAGATAATGCAGCAATGCGGCAGATGTCACGAAAAAATTGCAGAAACTTATTTCGATACTTATCATGGTAAAGTATCACAGCTAGGCTATACAAAAACAGCAAAATGTTATGATTGCCATGGCGCGCACGATATTCTTCCGGTTGTCAATCCAAAATCTCATTTGAGCCACAATAATATTGTTGAAACATGCAAAAAATGTCATTCCGGAGCTCACAGACAATTTGCAGGATATTTCACGCATGCAACACATCACGATCCTCAAAAGTATCCAATATTGTTCTGGACATTTTGGGGCATGACGGGTCTCCTAGTAGGAACATTTTTTATTGCGGGATTACATACTCTTCTATGGCTACCTAGATCACTACAATGGAAGAAGGAATTGAAGCGAAGGTTAAAATCTACTGACAATCCCCCGGATACTGATAATGAATCTACTAAAAAGGAAGTAGATGAATAACAATGTTAGGAATCAACAGGAATTTCAAAGATTCACACGCCTTAACCGGGTTTTACACATATTAATGATAATTAGTTTCTTAACTCTGGCTTTAACCGGAATGTCTCTTAAATTCTCATACACCGGATGGGCTGTAATACTCTCACATTTTTTTGGTGGATTTGAATCTGCGGGATACTTACACCGTTTTGCCGCATAAAAATGATTTAAAGGAATTTATCGGTTCAATTAAATGGTTTATCGGAAGAGGTGAGAGACCTGAATATGGCAGATGGACTTACTGGGAAAAATTTGATTACTTCGCTGTTTTCTGGGGCATGTTAGTTATCGGTTCTACAGGTTTAACGTTATGGTTTCCTGAATTCTTCACGAGATTCGCTCCCGGTTGGTTTATTAACGTTGCTACAATCATTCATAGTGACGAAGCATTACTCGCAACTGGATTTATTTTTACAGTTCACTTTTTCAATACACATTTGCGACCGGAAAAATTTCCGATGGATATCGTAATTTTCTCTGGTAGAATTCCTCTTGAAGAATTTAAACTTGATAGACCCGATGAATATAAAAAACTTGCTGAATCAGGTGAATTAGAGAAACACCTGGTTGAGCCATATCCCCCTATTGTAATAAGAGCAATCAAAATTTTCGGTTGGACTGCATTGATTATCGGGCTAAGTATGGTTCTTTGGATTATTTACGCCATGATTTTTGTATATCGATAAATTTTATTAATGCTTTACAAACTCACATAATCAATGTAAATTATTATCGAATGTGAAAAAATTACTACCACAAGAAGTTTACAATCCGCTTACAATTTTTGGTGCTGGTCTCGCAGCACTAAGTTTTGGAATAATTGTTTTTCTTTCAATACTTGAATTCCTTTCGACTGAATCTCACCCTTATATGGGCATTATAACCTTCATCATTCTGCCTGTATTCCTGTTAATTGGAGTTTTTACAATTGTGTTTGGAATGATTAGGGAAAGAAATCGTATAAAAAAAGGATTAGGAAGAGCCCAAAGATTTCCTATTCTAAATTTAAATGATCTGAAACAAAGAAGACTTATATTAATCTTTTCAGTCGGAGCAATCTTGTTATTATTTTTCTCCGCATTCGGAAGTTTTAAGGCGTATGAATATACGGAAACTGATGAGTTCTGTGGATTGGTTTGTCATAATGTTATGGAACCAGAATATACTGCTTATTTGTCTTCACCACATTCCAGGGTTGGTTGTGTTACCTGCCACATTGGTTCCGGCGCAACGTGGTTTGTGCGCGCAAAAATTTCAGGTTCCTATCAGGTTTATTCGGTTTTATTTAATAAATACTCAAGACCAATTCCGACACCAGTTCAAGAATTAAGGCCGGCAAGAGGAACTTGCGAGCAATGTCACTCCCCGGAACATTTTTTCAGTGAAATAAAGTATGAAGCAGATTATTATTTATATGATGAAGCAAATACTAAGTCTTCTTTATCAATGCTGTTAAAAATAGGTGGTGGAAATAGCGAATTAGGAAGAGCAGAGGGAATTCATTGGCATATGAATGTCGCAAATAAAATGGAGTATATTCACACAGATTCAGTTCGTTCAGAAATCCCTTGGGTTAGGGTTACGGAAAATGATGGAACAGTAAAAATTTTTAGGGATTCTGAATCTGATTTTGATGAAAGTAATTACAATCCGGACAATTTAAGGGTGTTGGATTGCATCGATTGCCATAACAGACCGTCGCATATATATTATCCCTCAGATAAATCAGTAAATCTCTCAATGTCTTTAGGCAAAATTGATGAGTCACTCCCCTATATAAAAAGCGTTGCGGTAGAAGCACTGGAAAATACTTATTCTTCAAAGGAAGAAGGTATTGAAAATATAGCCATGACAATAACAGATTTCTACAAATCTAAATATCCTGATGTGTATGCTGAGAAAGAAAATATTATTAAGGATGGAATTATAGAAGTTCAAAAAATTTATAATCGAAATTATTTCCCAAATATGGGAGTAAACTGGAGAGAATTTCCAAATCATATTTCACATTTGTATGACAAAGGATGTTTTCGCTGCCACGATGGTAATCATGTAAGCGACAATGGTGAATATATACGTAAAGAGTGCAATCTATGTCATACGATTATATCTCAAACGACGGGTACAGGTGAAGAATTTGTGTCATTATCCGGGATTGATTTTATTCACCCTGAAGATCTTGATATGGATGTAGCAGAATTAATATGTGTTGACTGCCATGCGAGAAAATAAATGGTAGCGATCTGATCTTCTGATATTAGTTTACTACTCCTCGTGGATTAGAATTTTATCAATGAACTGTATTTAATGGTTATGACCAGATGAAAAAAATAATTTTTAATAAATACAGTTTAATTATTGGGACAATTATTTTTGTACTTACTTTTGCATCCCTAATTTCAGAAATTTACAAAAAAACTCTAGATGATACTATAAAAGATCATCAGATCCAGCAGTTGGAGATGTCTAAAACTGCAACACAGGGGATAAATTATCTTCTAGATCATTTATTTAACGATATGAAACTTATTGCCAATTACATTATATCTAAAAATGAAGGCACCAATGTCCCGGAGCATCTTATCGATACTTATGAGCCCACTCTGATAAAAACACTTTTCATTATAGATGCAAACAATAGAATATTAAATTCGACAGGAGAATTTTTACCTGATTGGGCAGTATCACATTTAGAACAAATTATTAAGAAGCAATTTATTATTAATGGAACTGATAAATACTGGCTTTCGCCCGTGATTAGAGATGAATCCTTGC